>CAZDDM010000007.1:30580-40264 GCA_964504235.1 uncultured Gammaproteobacteria bacterium | reverse complement strand
GGAGCAAGTTTATATCCTGAGCCTTCTTTCAAGTGATTACTCCCTTCATTCACTTTGTTATACTTAGGTTGTGAAAATAAACCCTGAAGTAAAAATAGGCCATGTACATTTGACAGTTGCAGATTTAAATCGATCTTTAGCTTTTTATCGGGATATTTTAGGCTTTGAAGTTACTGCTCAATATGGTAGTGAAGCAGTTTTTCTGTCAGCTGGCGGCTACCATCATCATATCGGTTTAAATACCTGGGCAGGCAGAGGTGTAACTCCACCTCCTCCCGGACACTCAGGCTTATATCATTTTGCTATTTTATTCCCTACTAGAAAAGAATTAGCCAAAGTCTTTAAAAGACTTAAAGACGCTCATTATCCAATCAGTGGAGCATCAGATCACGGAGTTTCAGAAGCTATCTATCTTGAAGATCCTGACAGGATTGGTGTTGAGTTGTATGTAGATAGACCTGAAAGTGAATGGAAAAGAAGTAATGGGAAAATCGTTATGACAAGTCAACCTCTTGATTTAGATCAGCTGCTGGCAGAACTGAAATAGTGAATTATTCCAGTTCTGATTAGAAGGAATTAGCTTTTGAAAGTCCCAAACACTGTTGGAGGTTCTGTAAATTAAATCCGGACTCTATTTACCTATGTCAACATTAAAAGATATTGATTATCGAGAAACCGGACTGGAAATTGAATATCAACTAACTCCATCAAAACACTACATACCGGAAGTCGGAGAATGGGTTAAAGTAGGCTTAACTCTGAAATCAGGAAGAGAGTTCCCGGAAGTTCATATAGAAACAGAAGGACACGAAGTTAGTGATCTGGAATGCCTAATCCATGATTTACTCAAGCTCTCAAAGGATGAAATATCTGCATTAAGTTTTGAGCCCATTGAACCTGACTACCATTTAACCATAAAACTAAACGAGAAAGATAATAGTTATGAGCTATGGCTTGTTATTGACGCAGAAGGTTCAAGAGGTGGAGCATATTGCGGCAAAGGTTTAGCAATTTATCTGGAGGTGTCGCGTGAAGGAATCAGGGATTTTGCTACGCATCTGAAGACGGAGCTTTCAACAGTAAAAAAGGCTTATAAAAGTAAAAGTGCCGCATTATGAGAGGGTTGGTTGTGTCCGGAATGCTCCAAAGATAGTTTGAATATTCTGTAAGCTAATCTCGAACCTTATTTGATAGTTACGAAATATGTCCACTTGGGGAGCCAACTTCTTTTAACTTCAAAACCTATATAACGAGAGAACCCGTTATACTGTAATCCATGGGAAAATTAATATACCTTATAACAACGTCACTAGATGGTTATGTCGCAGACGAAGATGATAATTTTGACTGGGCAATGCCTAGTGAGGAAGTTCATTCAGCAGTAAATAACATAGTTAGAAACGTGGATACGTCACTTCTCGGTCGAAACATGTATGAAATCATGAAAGTCTGGGACACTATTCCTACAGATGGAGATAGCCCGGCTATGAATGATTATGCACAGATCTGGAGATCCCAAAAGAAAATAATATATTCAACAACACTTGCAGATGTCACCACCGCTAATACTTCAATCGAACGATCCTTTGATCCTAACATCCTAAAACAATTACTAAAAGACTCAGATAAAGATTTTGATATTGGGGGACCACATTTAGCGGGTGAGGCGATAAAAGCTAACCTTGTAGATGAGTATCATCAATTTATCGCACCGATAATGATAGGCAGTGGTAATTACTGGTTACCGAAAAATGTGCAAATTAAGCTCAAACTGGCAGATTTGCAGAAGTTTGAAAATGGCTTTATACACATCCAATATAATAAGGGTTAAGGTGATTCTATCGCCGCCATTGTTGTTTCAACTCCTAAATCATATCTGCTTGCAACCAATGTAAATGCCTATGAAAATCTCCTGAATAAGGAACTTTCAGCAGTAAAAAAAGCTTATAAAAGTAAAAGTGTCACATTATGAGAGGGACGGTTGTATTCAAGGACAGTTTACATGTTTTGTGAGCTGAACCCGAGCGCTATTTAACGGTTGCAGAACACAACAACTCGGGGAACTCCATATTTAAGCGTTGTATTTTTATTACCAGATTGGACGTTCGAACTTCTGATATGATAAAAATATGCAGTATTCCAAACATTTGGAAAAAACTTCTTCAATAAGCGCTGACGCCTCGACAATTTTTGACTTTATTGATGATCATGTCAAGTTTTCTTCTCATATGAATAAATCTTCATGGATGATGGGAGGCGGAAGAATGATGACAGAGGTGGATGAATACAAAGGTCAGAAAGTGGGATCACATATTAAAATGAGCGGAAAGGTAATGGGTGTTAATCTATTTCTTGATGAGGTAGTTACTGAGTACTCTCGTCCCATACGAAAAGTTTGGAAAACGGTCGGTAATATTAATTTATTGGTTATTGGCAATTATCAAATGGGTGTTGAGCTTACTCCTGAAAATAATAATACTAATCTGAAGGTTTTTATTGACTATGATTTACCAAGTGGCGGATCAAAAGTAATCGGTGTGATATTTGGAAGAATGTATGCGAATTGGTGTATTGATCAGATGTTAAACGGCGTAATTAACCAATTTAAATGAACTAAAATTGATAAGATAGGATCTCGACTGATCCATGCGGCGGAGCATCTTTTATTAGTCTGTATCTTCAATCCATAGACTGGACAGCTGAACCTATTTGATATAATTTTCCCATGTCAATCAGAACATGTAAAAACGGACATACTTTTGATAAAAGTAGTTCATGTCCGGTTTGTCCTATTTGTTCAGGTGAGGAAATGGGTGAAAAATTCGGAAATGAATTCCCAAAGTTAGGAGCACCGGCACTTCGGGCACTGGACAGTGCAGGGATTCGTCACCTTTCTCAATTAACAAACTACACAGAGGAACAGCTTTTGAAATTACATGGATTCGGTCCAAAAGCATTAAGGATACTAAAAGAAACATTAAACGAAAAAGGTTTATCACTTTCCAAATAGCAGTTTTTATCATCATCCAAGCTTCGGCGAATACTGCATTTTAGCCTCAATTTTGTCTTACCTCGGGTTAACAGAATCTCCTGTATACTAATAGCTGGTCAAAATTTTTAAAAAGAAAGGCGGTGAGTAATATGGCGAAATATGTAGACGGATTTGTATTGGTAGTCCCAAATGATAAAACTGAAGAATACAAAAAAATGGCGGAAGAAGGTCGGGATATATGGATGAAGCTTGGAGCATTGGAATACTATGAATGTCGCGGAAATGATCTGGTCCCGCAGGACATGGGCGGTGAAAAAGCACGCTCATTTCTAGAAATGGCCGGAGCGAAGAGTGACGAGACAGTATGGTTTTCTTTTATCGTTTTCAAATCAAAAGAACACCGGGATGAGGTCAATGCGAAGATGATGGAAGAAATGGGCAAACAAATGGAAGGAAAGGAAGACTTTTCCTTGCCTTTTGAGATGAAGAGAATGGCGTATGGCGGTTTCCAAGTAGAAGTAGAAGGCTAAAGAGTAGAATCAATATCACAAAATCGCTCTCTATGAAGAGGGCGATTTTTTATACAATACCCACAATTTTACAGACAGAAGTTACTTCGTTTCAGTATATCCCAAAATATCTCCGGGTTGACAATTTAATGCCTTGCATATTGCATCTAGTGTTGAAAAACGGATAGCTTTCGCTTTCCCATTCTTTAATATTGAAAGATTGGCCATCGTTATCCCCACTTTCTGGGTAAGTTCCGTAACACTCATTTTCCGTTTAGCCAACATTACGTCGATATTTATTATGATTGCCATAGATATGCTTACACCGTCAAATCATTTTCAGATTTAATGTCAATAGCATTTTGTAATAGTTTTTGAAATACACCGGCAGAAGTAGCAATAACTATGGAAATAAAAATTGCTATAATCCCCAACATAGTCGGCCCAGCCGGATCTTCACCGTGTACCATTATTCTGATATAAAGGAGGGCCAATATGAGGAATCCGCCAATTGTTAAGGCGCAGTATTTAATGGTTCTGATTGCCTTGATAGCAGTTTGTGAGAAAATTTTATTTTTCTCAACGTATCCTAAAAGCAAATATGTCTGATAAAGCGCTAAAAAGAACGGGATTGATGCGATATAACTGAAGATAATAAAGGGATCAGTATAAGTACTGAGAAGATCTAAGTTGGCTGCCCTTCCTTCGGTTCGAGGGAACCAGATTAATCCTGCCAGTGCAAAAGTTGTGATCAAAAATAAAACAAACCTTAAAAAAAATGTTGAACTCTTTTTCATAAATAATGATTAATTTAATACTAGTATAGAATATTTTAATGTATAATTTATCGAATGTCAATATAATATTATTGATATTCGATATGTAGTATGATTGAACTCATTCTGAATATCCCTTATCAATACTGGATCATCAACTTGAAATCTTGGAATACTTTAAAAGTGAACAAGGAACTCATAACATCTTGTTATAATCTACTAATGTTAAGAATAAAAAGAGTCTATGATGGATATGAAGAAAGCGATGGCTACAGAATTTTGATTGACAGATTGTGGCCTAGAGGAGTATCAAAAAGTGATGCACATATCGATCTGTGGTTGAAGGAAATCGCTCCTTCTACAGAACTTCGCACCTGGTTCGGACATGATCCGAAAAAATGGCAAGACTTTAGGAAGAAATACGAAATGGAGTTAGCCGCGAATCAAGAATCAGTAGAGCAGATGGAAAAAATTATGAAAGAGCATGACAATGTTACTCTTGTGTACGCTGCGAAGGATGAAGTTCATAACGATGCTGTCGTATTGCTTGATTATTTCCGATAATCAACCCCTATTCCTCCATATCAGGAAAAGAATTCAATGTTCCCTAAATTACCTTCCTGAGTAGAAATATCATCAGTCTTTTGCTAGGCTTATACTATGCTGTCCCATATCATCATTTATGCATTGTCCTTTGTCGGCATTTGGATCGGTTCAGGTCTTGCAATCGGTTCTGTCGAAAGGCTTTCCAAGATTCTTCGGGTTTCGTCCTTTGTCGTGTCATTTGTCGTGCTGGGGTGCTTCACATCAATCGGAGAACTGTCGGTTGGGATAAACTCAATTCTCGAAAATGATCCGGAAATTTATGTCGGAAATCTGATCGGAGCGACGATCGTCATATTCATGCTTATTATTCCGCTGCTTGCCATTACGGGAAATAAGATAAGAATTCAGCCTGAATTCCGCGGTTTCAATCTGCCGGCGTCCCTTGTAGTGATCGCATTGCCTGTCATAGTTGCTATGGACGGAAGAGTGGGACAAAATGACGCGTACATCGCTTTGGTACTTTTTGCGATTTTGGTCGTTGTCATCCAAACGAAACGCAGTCTTTTGGAAAAGATTAAATCAATCAATGCAAAGTCTTCCATTCGTATCGGAAAAGAAATGCTGCGAATAGCGTTTGGGCTTGCGATCATCTTTGTAGCAAGCCGGTTCATTGTTAATCAAACAGTATACTTCTCTCAACTCCTGAATTTGTCACCGTTCTTTATCAGTCTCCTTCTTATTGCGGTAGGAACGAATATTCCTGAATTATCTTTTGTCGTACGGTCAGTTTTCATTCCGAACAATCAGGTAGCATTCGGAGATTATGTCGGATCGGCCGCCTTTAATACGTTTCTTTTCGGTATTTTGACTCTTATCTACGGCAAACCGGTACAGCTTACAAACAGTTACCTGGTAAGTTTATTATTCCTCGTTGTCGGTTTGTTTGCCTTTTTCTACTTTGCAAGAACAAAAAATACTATCACACGACTTGAGGGGTTCGCACTGCTTGGGATGTATATTCTTTTCCTTGCGACAGAAATTTATCTGCATAAAGGAGCACTCCTTCCGGGCGTTTAAGTAACCTCATATGATCAAAAAAATCTCTATTGTAGGCGCTGAATCTACCGGCAAAACGACACTTGCAATCGCTCTCGCCAGGCATTACCACACATGCTGGGTTCCCGAATACGGTAGGACATATACGGAAGGCCGCATATACACAAGACAGGAAGAATGGGAGACATGGGAGTTTGTGCATATTGCACAGCAGCAAAATGCATTTGAAGATGCTCTGGAAAAAGTTGCAAATGATGTTCTGATTTGTGACACCGATGCGTTTGCGACGGGGATATGGCATGAAAAATATCTGGGAACCGTATCTGAAGACGTTCAAAGGCAGTACAAAGACAGAAATTATCATCTCTATATTCTTACTGATCCGGATACTCCTTTTTCACAGGATGAAATTCGGGTCGGAGAAGACAGCCGTCACTGGATGCATGAACGCTTTATCGCTGAACTAACAAAGGAAAAGAAAAAATATATAGTAGTTAAAGGAAATGAGCAGGAAAGACTCCAGCTGGCAGTAAAAGAAATTGATGGATTGAGTGTTTGAAATTTGATACAACTCCTTACGTAACCTTTACAAACCCTTTGTTACAATCGAATTACTATGGATACTCAACCAATCACCGTACAAACAATCGTAAATGCTCCTATGGACAAGGTCTGGAAATATTGGACAGAGCCTGATCATATTACCAGGTGGGCTTTTGCTTCAGATGACTGGGAAGCTCCTTCTGCAGAAAATGATGTGCGGGTTGGCGGAAAATTCAAAACGGTCATGGCGGCAAAAGATAAAAGTATTAGTTTTGATTTTACGGGCGAGTATACCGAGGTAAAGGAGCATGCACGGATAGCATACGACATGGATGACGGGAGACATGTCTCTGTTGTTTTTGAAACTGTCCCGGGTGGCGTCAAAGTCACGGAGACATTTGATCCTGAATCTGAGAACTCCCGTGAGATTCAGCAGCAAGGCTGGCAGGCGATCATGGATAACTTTAAAAAACATGTAGAAAACATGTAGAAAACAGTTGAACTGTTAGCTACCACTGTTTTGTACCTCAACAATCTCCTGAATTCCCGTTTCCAGTAAAGCATTAAGGTCGGTTAGACTTGATTTATTCAGTTCCCTTAATTCACATTCTGATTTGAGATAAAAATACCGCTTTTTACAAAACCCTTCCTTTTTCAGTTTATATTTTTTCATCGTCGCATCTGCAGATTGTCGCATTTCCGGTTGATCGGATGACTGAATAGATTCAACGATCTGAAGCTTAAGCGAGATGATGTTGATAATGTCTTTTTTTTCGTTCAGGAAATCATCCAAATGAGGAGATCCGAAGAGAAAGATTCCGATTCCGATAATGAAAACAATTACTAAAAGAAGCGTTTTTTTGAGGGTTCCTTTGAACATACAGCTATCTATAAGGATACCATTGATTGTACGGAGAATGCTATATCCATTTGAGCAGCTCTCTTAGTATTATTTACAAGGATTGTCACAAGCACTATACTGTATGCATGTGTAAATCATCAAGCGGAGTGGTGTACGGATTCGGCTTTATCGGATCTCTTATTTACAACATCCAGTATGCCGACGGATTCTCACAGATTCTGTGGGGAATCGTAAAATCCATCGTATGGCCGGCATACCTCGTGTATGAGGCCTGGTCCCGTCTTCAGATATGACGTTATTTCAGCTTTCCGATTTCATAGTCGGGAAGAAGTGAACGTGCATATTCAGAGTGCGGCGGTTTGTTGGCGTAATTTTCAGATGCATCCGTACCGCAGTCTTTGATCATGGCTCCTCCGCCGGGATGTTCATCCGATGCGATGTATGGAGTAAAGTCATAAACTATTCCGTCTATTGCCTGCCAACAGTCATCTTTTGTGTCATGCTGAGCAACTTCTTCTAATGTGTACTCCGTCACAGGAGTCGGGGACGGCTCAACCATTTGTTCTGCTGATTTGGTCTGTCTCTGCATGACTTTGGCACCAAGTCCGAAACCGATGACAAACGATACAAAAATGACTACAACAGTATTCATTGAGATCATAGGGTTTGAGGTTTTTTTCTGTTTTGCCATAGTTTGATAGTATCAGGAAATGGCTTAAAGAACAATATCGGCATATACAGCCTCTCTACAGTCCGAAATCTGTAACTTTATATCGGTATCAGACAATAATTCAATTTCAGGGGTGAAAAACGGCTTTTTTTGCGTTATAATAGGATATATTGAAAACTACCTATCCCCAACTAACAAACCGGAAATGTTATAAATGCGGCAAAAACATGCTCCTGATGAGCGTTACTGTGGAAAAAGTTCCCATGCAGCATAGTCCGGTCACAACATCGATCTACAAATGTTCTGATCCCGTGTGCCGCGAGGAATCGGAAAAAGATATGGAACGGACTGTGAAAAGAAGGAAAGACCAGGAAGCCATACGTGAAGAGCGCATAAGTAATGCAAAGAAAAACAAAGCAGAAGCGAAGGCCGCAAAAAAGAAATAACCTATAGTTGTGTATTGAATCATGGTATGGTATACTATCTTCATTATCAGATACCTTTTTCTCCTTAGACGCGAGATCTTCCATATATCAAATTGGGTTTAGGTCTTCCTCACTGAGTAATTTAGGTAACCCATTTACTTTTATGTCGTTTCAAAGACGTTCATTTCTTGGTCCGCGTGGATCACACAAACAATTTATCAACCGCGGAAAGTCATCTTTCCCAAGACAAACGGGTAATCGTATCCGCTACATGAGTGTGGATCCGCAAATGCTTATTAAAAAAGCGGAGCCTCAAATCAAGCGTGATTATGTTGCCACTCATTCATTTGCAGATTTCAAACTGCATCCGATTATTGAAAAAAATATTTCAAACAAGGGATATACGGCACCTTCTCCTATTCAGGATCAGGTTATTTCGACAATTCTTGAAGGTCGTGATGTGATCGGTCTTGCCTCAACGGGCACCGGGAAAACAGCAGCATTTTTGCTGCCGATCATTCAAAAGATAGTCAATGACCCGCAGCAGAAAGCGATCGTTATTACCCCGACCCGTGAACTGGCACTCCAGATCATGGACGAAGCAAGAGCTTTCGCACAAGGCACCAGATGCTTCAGCACTCTTGTCATCGGAGGAGTATCAATCAGCCGGCAGATCCGTGATCTCCGACGGAATCCGAACATTGTGGTAGGGACACCGGGCCGCATCAAAGATTTGACGGAACGTCGCGCCCTTTATCTTGATCAGTACAAAACAATCGTGCTTGATGAAGTAGACAGAATGCTTGATATGGGATTTATTCATGATATTTCCCATATTATCTCGTTACTGCCTCAAAAAAGGCATTCACTTTTCTTTTCGGCGACGATGACTCAAAAGGCAAAGATGGTTGCAGCACGATTTCTTACCAATCCAATTACGGTTGAAGTCGCCAGCCAAAAAGCCTCAACAAATGTCGATCAGGACATCGTCAGAATTTCAGGACAGAATAAAGTAGATGTTTTGCATGACTTGCTGATCAAACCGGGATTTGACAAAGTGCTTGTATTCGGCCGTACCAAACACGGTATGGAACGTCTGTATAAGCAACTTCGTGACCGCGGTTTCGAAACAGCGACAATTCACGGCAATAAGTCACAAAGTCAGAGACAGCGTGCACTTGATGCTTTTAAACAGAATCGCATTCGGATACTGCTTGCGACTGACGTTGCATCCAGAGGAATAGATATTGATAACGTGTCTCATGTCATCAACTACGAACTGCCGGAGACATACGATGATTATAT
>CAZDDM010000007.1:7196-30480 GCA_964504235.1 uncultured Gammaproteobacteria bacterium | reverse complement strand
CTTCAATGGACTTTTTTAAAAAAATCGGTTTTACGTTTAATGAGCAATTCACGGACGAGACAGCAGCAGGATTGGTCCTCAGCGAAGGACATTATGTCATGCTCCTGACCCATGAGAAATTCAACAGTTTTGTAAAAAAGGAAATTGCAGATACCTCTAAGGTTATTGAGTCAATAACTGCATTTCAGGTTGAAAGTCGAGAAGAAGTAGATACTATCATGGCAAAGGTACTTGAATCCGGCGGTAAAGAGCAGCGCGACCCTTATGATTACGGATTTATGTATGGGCGGGCTTTTTACGATCCCGACGGTCATACATGGGAAGTATTCTTTATGGATATAAGTAAAATGCCGGAAAAGGAGGAATCACAATGAAAAAAATAAGAACACATCTTTGGTTTGATACGCAGGCGAAAGAAGCAGCCGAGTTCTACACTTCTTTATTTTCCGGATCAAGCATTGATCACGTATCCCGAATCACCGATACACCGTCAGGAGACTGTGATATTGTCTCTTTTACTCTTGCGGGAGAGCCGTTCATGTCAATCAGTGCAGGCCCGATTTTTAAATTCAATCCGTCAATCTCAATCTCTGTACAGTGTGAGACGGAAGAAGAAATAAAAAAACTACACAAAGCTCTTATGGAAGGCGGCACGGAGCTTATGCCGCTTGATAAGTACGAATTCAGCAAAAAATTTGCCTGGGTTCAGGACAAATATGGTTTATCCTGGCAGATTAATGTGCCCAATGATTACAGCTCAGTCAGACAGAAAATTTCCCCGTTTTTAATGTTTGTCCGTAACGTGTGCGGTAAAGCGGAAGAAGCAATGGAATTTTATACTTCCTTATTTGACAACTCTTCAATTGACCACGTGTACAGGAACGAAAAAGACGACGAAAAAAGAATGGTTGACCATGCAGAATTTACGCTGGACGGACAAGTATTTATGGCATCAGACAGTGCCTACGATCACAAGTTTTTCTTTAATGAAGCGATTTCATTTATTGTAAACTGCCGTGATCAGCAGGAAGTTGATTATTACTGGGAAAAGCTTTCGGCAGTCCCCGAAGCCGAGCAATGCGGCTGGCTCAAAGACAAATTCGGCGTCTCCTGGCAGATAGTTCCAAAGGCTATGGATGAGATGATGGAGAGAGGAAGTAAAGAACAGATGGAACGGGTCACAAAAGCATTTATGAAGATGAAAAAGTTTGATATTGCTGAGCTGGAAAAAGCCTATAACGGAGGAAATGAATAACGTAGTATTTCTAAAGAATTACCAATTATTAGATACTTATGAAACAAACTCCCGTAGTTCATTTTGAAATGCCCGCTAAGGATAGAGCACGTGTTGCCAAATTTTACTCCGAAGCTTTCGGATGGAAAATGGATCAGCTCGGTCCGGAAATGGGGAATTACGTTATGGCCTCAACAACCGAGGTGGGTGAGAACGGCATGCCCAGCGCGCCCGGGACAATCAACGGCGGCTTTTTTGATTATAAAGATGATCAGCTGAGCCGTGCACCCCATGTTGTTATTTCAGTAGATAACATTGAGGAAAGTATTGAGTCAATAAAGAGAGCTGGCGGAGAAATAAAATCCGAAACAATGGACATCCCCGGAGTAGGAAAATACGTATCGTTTCTGGATTCTGAAGGGAATGTTGTAGGGGTTTTGCAGCCGCTGCCGATGGAATAAGAATATTATGAAGCACGAACAACACGAAGGGCAAGACCTTACGCGCGGCTCTGTCCTCAAAGAACTTTGGTCAGTGGCATGGCCGATGATGTTATCGGTATTCTTCTATACTTTTTACAACATCGTTGATGCTTTCTGGGTAAGTAAAATTTCTCCGGAGGCAATTGCCGCAGTAAGCATTTCACAAATCACCTTGTTTCTCATGGCATCACTCAGCATGGGAATTACGATAGGCTCCGGGGTGATAATGGCCATGAATATCGGAGCACATGACAATAAGGAAGCTGAACGGGTACTCGGTCAGTCTTTTGTTTTGTCTGTCATTGCTGCGTTATTCTTTACTGTTGTTTCATTTCTGTTCCGTGATCAGCTTCTTACTGCATCCGGAGCGGCCGGGACGATATTTGATCCAGCGTTTACGTATTTTACGATAACTGCAGCTGGTTCGGTTCTTTTCTTCATTCTGATTACGATCATGTTTGCCTTCAATGCTCAGGGAGATACCTTTACTCTGACTAAATTGTTTGCTTTCTCAACAGTGATCAATCTTGTTCTTGATCCTATTCTTATTTTCGGTTGGGGAGGATTGCCTTCGTTTGGAATTGCCGGTGCTGCCTATGCAACACTTATTTCACAAGCGGCGTTTATCATAGTAGCGATTAAATCCTTATCAAGCAGTCACCGTTCTATCCGGTTTCATTTTTCCAACTTAACCTTCAAATGGGATTCCGTGAAGTCAGTTCTGAAAATCGGAGTTCCGGCATCGCTCACGCAAGTGATCAATCCTATAGGAGTAGCGGCATTGCTGTACATCACTTCCATTGGTTTTCAGGAATCCGGGACGATTGCATTCAGTATCGGAAACAGGATTGAATTTTTGGGGTTCCTACCTGCCGTCGGATTCGGATTCGGCGCAATGGCTCTTATCGGTCAGAATATCGGAGCCGGCAATCTGAAGCGCGCAAAAGAATCTTTTCATGACGCTCTAAAATATGGGTTTGTTGGAGCAGCTGCACTGGGTATAATTGCTGTTTTGTTTGCGAAAGATATCATCGGTATCTTTACAGCTGATCCTGTTGTAGTGCAGTATACGCAGTCATATATCTGGATCGTGGCATTGAGCTACGGATTTCTCGCGGCCATGATGGTTGAAGCCAATGCGTTTCAGGCACTGGGAAAATCTTGGCCGGGCTTTTGGATATTCTTTTTGCGGTTTATAGTGATTTCAATTCCGTTAAGTTATATTCTGACGCAATTTTTTGCATTTTCGATTATCGGTGTCTGGATAGCGATTGCTGTCGGAAATCTTATCCCTTCCGTTGTGGGATATTTTTGGATAACCAAAACCATGGAAACTCTTGATATTAAAACTGTCCCGGTCCATTAAATGGTTGGATATCTAACAAATGATAGCCTTGTCAGCTTTCTGCGCACTATCCCAGTCCATCTTGTGTCAACGTACTTATTTCAAGTTTTAGCATCTTTATTTGTTATACTCTTTCTGTGAAAACTTTTTATTGGCTACTTGCCAATTCTCTCATTGCCGGAGTTACGAATAATTTTGTCTGGTTTGCTTTGACCTTTTGGATTTACTTGGAGACAAAATCAGTACTGGCCACATCATATCTTGCCGGCATTTATCTCGTCGCGACTGCTGCCACGGGGTTCTGGTTCGGATCAATTGTTGACCACCATAAGAAGAAGTCGGCCATGCTTATCTCAAGTGCGGCGACAGGAATATTTTTCCTTTTAGGACTAGCATACTTCAGCCTTACTCCGCAAGAATTATTTCACTCGGTGGGGAATATTGAACTGTGGGTGTTAATGTTCCTTCTGATGGGAGGAGTGATTGCCGGCAATATCCGCAATATTGCAGTTCCGACAACCGTCACAATACTTGTCGAAAAGGATAACCATGATAAAGCAAACGGACTTGTCGGTTCCATGATGGGGGTCGCATTTTCAGTGACATCGTTTGCAAGCGGACTGGTGCTCGGGTACTGGGGAATGCACGCTGTTTTGTATCTGGCCGTCGGATGTACTTTGCTGGCAATCGCACATTTACTGACTATTCCAATGACAGAGAAAAAAATCGTCCATCTGGAAGATCAGCCGAAGAAGATTGATATAAAAGGAACATTTAAAGTAATACGAAGTATCCCCGGGCTTTTTGCACTCATTCTTTTTGCGACAATCAATAACTTTCTCGGAGGAGTGTTTATGTCTCTTATGGATGCCTACGGACTTACTTTAGTTTCCGTTCAGACATGGGGTATCCTCTGGGGATTTCTAAGCCTTGGATTTATCATCGGAGGGTTGATTATTGCAAGAGTGGGTTTAGGTAAAAATCCCCTGAGAACATTGTTTATAACAAATATTGCGATGTGGACTGTTGCGATTTTTTTTACGATACAACCGTGGGTATTCTTGCTTGCCGGTGGCATGGCTTTCTGGATTACCCTCTCCCCGTTTGCTGAAGCATCCGAGCAGACGATTATTCAAAAAGTGGTTCCTCCCGAAAGGCAGGGAAGAGTATTCGGCTTTTCACAAAGTGTAGAACAGACGGCCTCTCCTCTTACTGCGTTTTTGATAGGTCCTCTTGCTGAGTTTGTTTTCATACCGTTTATGACTACAGGACAGGGCGTAGATCTGATCGGCGGTTGGTTCGGATCAGGTCCGGGGAGGGGCATTGCTTTAGTTTTTACGGTGACCGGTGCAATAGGTCTTGTGATAACGCTTCTTGCGATGCGCTCAAAACCTTACAAACTGCTTTCTGAGAAGTACCTCAAGAGCTGACCTTCTGATTCCATACAAAATCTTTACACTTATCCCGTTACAATAATGCTACTTTATCATTTTTTATTATTATGTTAAATCTGAATTCATTTATGATGGGCACCATGCAGCCCGATGTAATGTCGGCTTTTTATGAAAAAGTTTTCCAAAAAAAACCGGATATGAAAGACGGCGAATGGTCAGGGTGGTCAGTCGGTGCGAGTTTTTTCAGTGTCGGACACCATTCCAAAATGGAAGGTCAGTCGAAAGATCCCGGACGAATGATGTTCAATCTGGAAACAAAAGATGTCAAAGGTGAATTTGAGCGAATCAAGGGAATAGAGGGTGCAGTAGTTATTAAAGAGCCTTACGGAATGACAGAAGACGGTGAATCATCCTCTGATCCTGAAGCAATGTGGATTGCTACATTTGCCGACCCCGACGGAAATTATTTCCAGCTCATGAGTCCTTGGAAAGAATGAGGTGTTAGAATAAAAGGATGCAAATAAAATTCTTAGGTGCCGCCGGTACGGTTACGGGATCTTCGTATGTCTTGACCTCAGGGTCAGGAAATTCAATTCTTATTGATTTGGGGATGTTTCAGGGAACACCTGAGATCGAAAAACTAAACAATAATCCGTATGAATATAACTGTTCAAAACTTGACGGTGTAGTCCTCACACATGCACATCTGGATCATTGCGGCAGACTTCCCATTTTGATTCCGCGCGGATTTAAAGGAAAAATTTGGATGACTCCGCCAACCCGTGATCTTACGGAACTTTCTTTGCTGGACAGTGCAAAAATAGCAATTCAGGATCACAAAAAAGCACTCTATGACAAAAACTTGGCATATAAAACAATCGATCGCTTCAAGACAATGGAGTACAGAGCTCCAGAGAGAATAGGAGACTTTGTCGTCACAATGCGAGACGCAGGGCATATTTTGGGATCTGCCACTCTTGAGATAGAGGACCTGAGACCGAATTCGGAAATTCAAAAAATTGTCTTTAGCGGTGATCTTGGGAATTATCCTGAAGATATTGTAAAAGCGACTGAATTTATCGATGAGGCTGATGCAGTCGTCATGGAATCAACCTACGGAGACAGATTGCATGCTGATGAAGATGCAACTGCCATGCTTCAAGCAGAGATCAATGCTGTCGAAGAGTCAGGAGGGACGCTTCTCATTCCGGCGTTTGCACTCGAAAGAACACAGGAGATCCTTCATATGATCATGCATCTGAAAAAAGAAGGTAAAGTACAAGCGCGTACTCCGGTATTTTTGGACAGTCCGATGGCCGATCAGGCAACCCAAATCTATATGGATTATCCCGAAATGTTCAATGTCCATATCACTGAGGATCTCGAAGACGGAGGGATTTTTGTATTCGACGGTCTCGAGATCATTGCAAAAAGAAGCGAGAGCCGAGGGCTTTATTTTAAAAATGATACAAAAATCATCATAGCCGGCAGCGGCATGATGACAGGCGGTCGTATAGTCGGACATGCCGCTCATTATCTTGCACATGAAAAAAACCGAATATTTATCGTCGGGTATCAGGGGGAAGGAACACTCGGCCGAGAGCTTATGGAAGGCCAGCGCGAAGTTCTTATCGACGGTAAAATGATTTCAGTCAAGGCTTCCGTAAATACGACACACGCGATGAGTTCTCATGCAGATCAGCAGCAACTTATGAATTGGCTTAAGCATATTAAGCAAGTAAAACACGTGATACTGACCCATGGAGAAGATCCTTCACGAAATGCGCTTTCAGAGCGGATTCAACAAGAACTGGGGATGGATCACATTCACTTACCGCACTTACACGAAGAAATTTTTCTATAACATCCTCTTACCATTTTACCACGGTTCCTTCACATCTCTTTGAGTTAGAAATACTATACTCTCGCTCGGAGGTTTGGCTATGATACAAAAATGGAAAATTGATCTAACATTCATTGAACAGGGAGACATCTATTTTTTCTATAAACCGAAAAAAGGGATAGAAGTTGTATCGGGTATGAATGACGTTTCCCGGTTTTTTATCGTCCTTGATCCGCTTGACGGTCCAGCAAGATATATTGTCATGGGAAACAAGAAATTGCCAGTCGTTGAGGGTAGTCGTGAAACGACATGGGGATTCGTGCAGATGGTAGGCGGCAGAGGGTTCCGGACATACAAAGAACAAAAAGGGACTCCGCAAAAAGGTGCATCCCGCCCTGCCGGAGAAGGAATCTATGCAATTCTCAAACACAGGGATCACTCTCATTTACTGTATAAACTCGAGCTTCCTAAACGTATTGGAGAAGTGCAGAAATCTTTTTCCATTGAAAAGGAAGGTAACTATATTTTTCTTCACAGGCCGGCCCATCGCCGTCCGACATCTTCGGATGCGCCCTTTTCAAATTATTCTCCGGTCTCAATCACACGCAGTCTGAACCAGCGCGGTACTCAAGTTTTGTTGGTCGGTGTCGGAGGGGATGTAGGAAGACTGGGTGTTCGTGCGGAACATGAAGAGGAGTCAATGCAAACAGCCGATATTTTTTCAAAACTGAAAGTTGATACATCACGACATCCGAGTACGGCACTGCTTTCCGGCAAGTGGGAATAGCATATCTTTCTGAAAAGTTGACAACTGATTCCTTTTGTCTATAATGGATGTGTAAAAATCGAGAGAGATGGGGAGAGTTTTGGCTCATTGATCCATCCAGCAACCGAGTCCGGTAATTATCGTACAACGGTGCTCCACCCAACCCTGGACCAGGGAAGGATACGACTTGCTTAGAGCAGGTAAATAATCATGAACCTCTCTGTCCAGGAGAGGTTTTTTTTATGCCGTTATTATTTTAAATTTCTTTATGACAGAAGTCTATCACGGCAGCGTTCCTGCCAACTGGTATGTAAATACAGGTTTGAGGCGAGACGGAGTCAGGGTATCTGAATCGGTTACTGAGGGGCATCCTGATAAAGTAATGGATTGTGTTGCTGATGCAATTCTTGACGACATTTTGACACAGGCTCATACCACGCGACGTGCGTTGCAGGAGCAGGGAAATCCTGATTGGATGCTTGTCCGCCCCGATCAGGCACGTGTGGCGATTGAGGGCTTGGCAAAAGGAAGTCTGGACGGGCAATATCCCGGAGGTATGCTTGTTTTGGCAGGTGAGGTAACAGCACCTCATAAAGTACAACCGCGATATGAGGAGGTAGCACGGCGGGTAATCCAAGAGATCGGATACGATGATCCGGAAGCCGGATTCAGCCATGCTCTCGATCATTTCTTTATGAATGTCACAACGCAATCAGCGGATATTGCGGCCGGTGTCGGAGAAGCAAAAGGGGCCGGAGACCAGGGGATATTTTTCGGATATGCCACGGTTGAGGATGCAAGCCTCATGCCGCTTCCTATCCAAATTGCTCATAATCTGACCCATGCGCTTACCGAAGCAAGAAAAAACGGCGCCCTTCCCTGGCTAAAACCTGACGGGAAAAGTCAGGTCGGAATAAGGTATGAAAACGGCAAACCTGTTGAAGTAACCAATGTGACTTTGGCAGCTGCCCACGAAAAGGGAATATCGTTATCGGATGTAAGATGGCAGCTTTACAACGATATCATTGTACCCGTTCTTGATCAGTACAATTTCGGATTGGATATAAATGAAAAAGCTCTTATTGACGGATCCGGTCCGGTCATCATAAACGGTGCAGGAAGGTGGGATTCTGCATGGGGACCGCTGGCTGATGCCGGTGTTGTCGGCCGAAAACTGGATGTTGATACCTACGGAGGGGCTGTCCCGCATGGAGGAGGAGCATTATCAGGAAAAGATCCGACCAAAGTCGATCGCTCAGCAAAGTACGGTGCGCGATTTGTCGCAAGCAATCTCGTGAGAGAAGGACTTGCAGATCGGGCCCAGGTATTCATGTCATACACAATCGGCCAGGAGCGTCCTGACAATGTGACTATCGATACATTCGGAACTGAAAAACGATCACCGCATCAAATCAGAGAACGGGCTGTGCAGATTCTTGATCTGACAGTCCCCGGAATTATTGATCAACTTCAATTGTTTGATCCGGTCTATGCAAAGACTGCACAAAACGGACATTTCGGCCATGATTTCCGTTGGGAACAGCCGGTAAAGTAAAAGAAGAAAACGACATGATATAATGCGGCAATGCGAGAACATCAAGATGTACCCTTATATTTAAAAGCGTTTGGCGAATTTGTTGATCACAGTATCAGGCTTGAACGGTACGGAACAGACAGCCATGATATTTTGATGGATCAACTTAAATCCGGTTCCGTAATTGTCCCATTTAATCATCGGTCCATAATTGATCCTCTGGTTGTTATGCGCGAGTTGAGGGGTATGGGAGGGGGATCACTCACGCGGTTAGTTTTACCTGCTACCATGAAATTCTTTGACGGAAGAATGGGTTATACGGCAGCGAATCTCATGCATTATGTAGCAAAAAAGTACAATGCGGAGCTGCTGCCGATTATTCAGCATTATGATGCAGCTTATTCAGACGAAGAAAAGTTTGCAAATCATCGCGGAGTTATTGAAACAATTCTTGCAGCTTTAGAGGAAAAAGGGAGTGTCATTGCGCTTTCGCCGGAAGGAACACGAAGCCCGACATCACAGCTTTTGCCGGCACAAAAAGGAATTGATTTATTTATGAGAAAATCTCCCGATAGTTTGGTTCTTCCCGTTGCTCTTGTCGGAACGGAGAGAATTGTCGGACATGAATACAACTCGGTTAACCCATTTCATAGGGCAACGATTACATACGGATTTCCGATGAAAGCAGGTGAAATAAATGACTTCAGTCGGAATATACAAATACCTTCCCGCGATTTTGTCATGCTTCAAATTGCAGCACAACTACCACAATGTGACAGGGGATGTTACGGACAAGAACACTTTCCGTGGTTTTATGACTTACTTGAAATGCCCCAAACGGAATAATTATTTATATTTATTTTTGATCTGGAAGAGAATATAAAAGCTGATAAGTGCTCCGATGACAGCTCCGCCCAGATTGAACTGCAGAACGTTGGCAACGATTGAAACCAGCGATGCCCAATACATATATGTCCATCCCTGTTTTGTTTGTGCAAACAATCCCGGAAGTGCCATAGCTTCAAGTATGACAACAGGAACCATCAGGATGATCCCGAGCCACATACCGGTAACCGCACGCATGGCATTCATGCCTCCGAAAGGTGCCATCATCGATGCAAACCCTCCGATTCCCACGACAGCCAAGAGGCCGGGAATAGTAAACAACAATCCGAGAATGATGAGAAACGGTGCAAATTTCACAATAAGATCTTTGATGTTGTCCGGCATTTGTGGTGCCTTCTTGCCGAAATATTCATCTAATGTGTCCTCAAGTTGGGACATGGTTTGAGAAAAGGATGATTTTGCCATACATATAGAATAGAGCGTAACAATGAGCTTGTCAAGAAGGAGATGAAACTTTTTGAACATGGAACTAATTCAAGAGCTTTTTTTAACTGGTTTTAAGCATTTACGAATGTAACCGCTAAATTTTATTCTTTAAATCCAGTTGATTGGTTTTTCTCCGTGCTCCGAAAGATATGTATTACAGCGGGAAAAATGATGATTGCCGTGAAATAACTGTGCAGAGTACGGAGAGGGATGACCGGAGGTCAGAACAAGATTACGCTCACGGTCGATGGCAGCTCCTTTTTCCTGAGCGTATTTTCCCCACAGCATATATACGACGTTTTCTTTTTCATTATTCAGTTTTGCGATCACGGCGTCGGTAAATTCTTCCCAGCCGTGTCCTTTATGTGACGCCGGAGATCCGGCTCTTACGGTCAAAACGGCATTGAGCATAAGTACTCCTTGTTTTGCCCAGCGGCTTAAGTCACCTGAGTTTTTCGGAGTGATCCCGAGATCGGATCGGATTTCTTTGAATATGTTTTTCAGAGAAGGCGGAATCGGGACAGATGTATCAACAGCAAAACTGAGACCGTTTGCCTGACCTTTTCCGTGATACGGATCCTGTCCGACAATTACGACTTTCACTTTATCAAAAGGACAAAGATCAAATGCCCGAAAGACATTTTTCGGATGAGGATATACATTCGTTGAAAGATATTCCTCACGGACAAATGAGGATAAGTCTTTAAAATATTGCTGCACAAATTCTTCTGTTAGAGCTTTTTTCCATGAAGGTTCGATTCGTACATCTGCCATGACAAGTATTGTATCAGGTTATAAATGTTCCTGGAAGAAACTCACCGTATCTCGCATAGCGTCGCTAAAGCTTGCGCCTGTAATATTATGTCCGCCTGACTGATGTTCTACTACCTCTATCGCGAAGTCGGTATCTTCGGCTACGTTACGCAAATTTCTGCTGAATTCTATACTGACAACATCATCATTGACGGCATGATGAATCTGCAGTGACCCCTTGATATCATCAAGATAATTAGTTGCAGCAACCTGTTTCCAGAATTCATTATCCGGTGAAAATTCACCGACCTTTTCAAAAATACGCCTTCTTGTCTGTCGTGTAGGAGAGCCCGATGGTGGCGGGACATAACTGCTGTCGCTTATTCCGTATGCTCTCATGTCTTCATAGGTATATACTGCACCGGCCCAGATTACTGCGGCGGGAATATCAGGCCGTGCAGCCATACTTCTCAGGATTACATTTCCGGCCATGCTGTGCCCCCAAAGGCCAATTGACTCAGGATCTACAAAATCCGTGTTCCGGAGTGCCGCATACGCATTGAGGGTGTCGATGACATAATCGGATGAATAATATGCTCCGCCGGGATTGCCTTGCGATTCTCCATGACCGCGCAGATCAATTTTAAATACGACAAATCCGTTCCGTGAAAGGTAGTTTACATAATCGGTATATTTGTCCGTCGTCTGGTACTGATCGGGGGGAATATATCCGTGAATAAAAACGATGGCAGGCCATCCGTTCTCCGGTTCTTCACCCGTTGGAATCGTGAGGAGTCCGTTGATTTTCAACCCGTCAGAGTCATACGACGTGAGGTACGAATTATATGATCCGTTGTTTTCAAATAACGTTCTTTCTCCGAGAGTACTTGTGTAGGAGCGTTCCTTGAGGTACGGGATAGTAAGTTCGACAAACGGAACAGGGGTAGGTGTCGCGATCACTTCCTTTATCGATGTCAAAGGATTCGATTCAGCTTTCCGGTGTAGAAAAAAGTATCCGGCAATCAAAGCGATAATCAGGATAGTGATTAATAAAAAGCGTTTCATAGTTGCGAAAGATGATTAAACTTCACGGCCCCATTCATCCATTGCACTAAATATTTTATTGAGTTTTTCTCCTTTTTCTGTAAGATAATACTCAACATGAAGAGGTACTTCAGGATAGACCTTTTTGGAAATCAGCTTCTTCCCTTCAAGCATTCGCAGCCGGTCAGTGAGGGTTTTAGAGCTGATTCCGTCCATGGTCTTTTGAAGTTCACCGAAACGTTTCTTACCCAACATTAACTGATAGAGAATTGAAGTTGTCCATTTGCCGGAGATTATCCTGATAGTCTTTTCTACATTGCATTCTGCCATAGGTATCCATTGTATCATACTTTACTTTTTGAAACTACTTTACAAAATAAAGCATCTATGACACAATTATTGCTGTCATTGAGACAAAATTAAAATTTTATTTTTTATTATGGAACAAGCAGCACAAACACCGAAAGGGAATAGCAATATGCTTATGATCGGAGCCGTTATTATCGTGGCAGTCGTCGCGGCCGGGATTTTTATGACGCAAAACAATCAAAATTCACAGGCTGTCAACACAGATACGACAACGGAAACAGAAAGTCAGACGGATGACTCTATGGTTCCTGACACAACTACTTCCGGATCGGGAGAGCAATCGGCTGCCGGTACTTCAGAAGAAGCTGTACAGATTGTTGAAGTGGAAGCTGGAAGCTTTTACTACAAACCGAATGAAATCCGGGTAAAACAAGGTGATAAAGTTCGAATAGTTATGAACAGTGTCAGCATGATGCATGATTTTGTCATTGATGAACTTGGAGTCAAAATGCCTGTCGTTCAAAATGGCGATACGGGAACGGTTGAATTTACCGTTAATGAAAAGGGAACATTTGAATACTATTGTTCTGTCGGACAACATAGAGCAAACGGTCAGGTAGGGACACTGATTGTCGAATAACAAAACCTTATTACAGAGCACAGATTCATCAGTTGGATCTGTGCTTTTTTTTCCTATGAAAATAAAACCCGTACTCATCATTCTTGTTGTTTGCGCAATAGTCGTAATATGGTTTACCAACAGGAATGCTATTTCTGATATTACCCAGGAAACAATACAGGAGACTGTGGACGATGTGAACAAAGCAACCGCTCATCCGCTTTCAGTTGAAGCCCTGCGCCTGACAGAAACTCCGGGTTCAGAACTCATTATTGAAGAGACATTAGCTCCCCGGGCAAATTACAATAGATATATCGCTTCATATCAATCAGAAGGACTGAAACAGTACGGACTACTGACCGTGCCTACGGGTGAAAAGCCTGAAACAGGCTGGCCGGTCATTATTTTTAATCACGGATATATCCCCCCTTCTGAGTATCGGACGACGGAACGATATCTTGCCTATACCGATGCGTTTTCGCGAAACGGATATATTCTTTTCAGACCGGATTATCGGGGTCACGGAGATTCAGAGGGGGAGGCAGTAGGAGGATACAGCAGTAATGCCTATACGATAGATGTTCTCAATGCATTGGAATCGGTGAAACGGTATGAAGATGCCGATCCTGAAAGGATAGGCATGTGGGGACACAGCATGGGCGGACATATAACGCTCCGTGCGATGGTTGTGCGGGATGATATTCGAGCGGGAGTGATCTGGGCAGGAGTGGTTGGTTCATATGAAGATCTTCTTTATAACTGGCACAGAAGAGGTATGACAACAACTCCGTCACCGGGAGTCTCAATGACGAGTACCAGAGGAGGAAGATGGAGACAGATGCTTGTTGATCAGTTCGGAACACCTGAAACAAACCGCGCTTTCTGGGACTCTCTTTCTGCAACAAGCTATCTTTCAGATATATCCGGACCCGTCCAGATACATCACGGGACGGCCGATACGTCCGTGCCGGTCGATTTTTCCCAAAAGCTTGATCAGAGGCTTACGGAAGCCGAAAGGGAAACAGAGCTATTTATTTATCAGGGAGATGACCACAACATATCGGCGAATTTGGGAATTGCACTTGAGCGCTCAGTTGAGTTTTTTGATACGCATCTGAAAGACTAAAGGCTGCTCAGTCTGTCTTTGGCAACCTGAAGATTTTCATTATAGTGCACTGCTTTTTCATATTCCTGCTTTGCTAATTCGGGTTGATTTTGTTTCATGTAACTATCTCCCCGGATGATATACAACTCGGAATATGCCCGGTTCTGGTTGTTGAGAATTTCATCGGTAATTGAAAATACTTTATCGTAATCCTGTAGTTCAAAATAGGCACGAATAGGCTCCGATTGATACCAGAGAGTCCGGAAGGGGAGTCTGTCACGTACTTTTTCGTATTCTTCGACTGATTGTTTATAATTCCCCAGATAATATTCCGCAACGGACAGATTAAAGCGGGCAGTTGTATCATCTGGGTTTTCTGCAAGTATCTTCTGTGCTTTTTGTTTTGCGTGTTCCCATGCTACGGTTTTATCTACTTCATCACTGAGGGCTTTCTCAACTTCATTTTTCTTTTCCGGGGGGACAAGAACAAGATATTCATAACCGAATTTGCTCCATAATTCATTAAATTCCTCATAGGAATATCTTCTGTTCGGTCCCTGATAAGAGTCATCCTGAATGATTTCTCCCGATGTTTTGTCATATCCCGTGACTACCCGATAATGTCCGATATCTTCATCTTTCGTAAGCCATGTTCTGGTTATGACGGGCAGATCCAGTGCAACCAGGCGGGTCAAAAGCTCACTATCACCGTCAGGCCGGTGATAAGGAATAAGGTTGTAGTCAACTGCTTTATTCCCTAATTCTTCCAATGTGACTGATTTATCGTCATTGTCTCCTGCGGGGTTTTGATACGGTCGAAGAGCTTTTCCCAGCTCTTCCTGAGTGACGTTGATAGAATAATGTGAAAGAGCCATGGAAAGTGATGCCGGACCGCAGTTGTTGAATGATTGATAGATATGGTAATTGCTTTTCAATACTTTCTGATCCGGTATCCCGGTGGGTTCCTGTGACGGTGATATTTCCCGGCGGCTCTCTGATTTGACGGTAAGTTCCTGAATACCTGCATTACTTTTGAATACAACAAACGAAATACTCCCCGCAAGCAATACCAGAATTGTGAGAAATGTGTTTCGCATGCCGTATTTTAGCAAAAAGACCGTAACGTTTGATACAATGGCATGTATGAAAAAGGTAATACCTATATTGGGTGTCCTCACGCTTATCATCACCGGTATTGTCGTAACTCAATTTCAAAGCATCTCCCGGCCTCAGGCGCAAAAAGATGTGCCGAAGCCTGCTTACTGGTTTTTGCTTCATAGGAAATCAAATGTTGAGTATCTGTATCTCGGAAAACCGGGCGATATTCATGAGAGTGAACTTATCAGGAAATTTACCGTGAAAACGGGTATCCCCGGAGAGCGACCGACACCGCTTCCTGAACTGGTCGGAAGAGAGTATTGGGTTCTTACTGACAAAATGGAATCCTTTAACAATCCTGAAACTGCTCCTTATTTCCTGATACTTGACGTCCCAACCCCGTCTGAAGCACCGTTTGGTCCGTCACCCTATCTGGAATGCGGAGGAGAGCAGTGCAACTGGGAGTTACCGGGATATTTCGGTCTGCACGGAATTGCAGGAAATCCTGATAAATTATCATCGGAAGATCCGGGCAGTTCGGGATGTGTCAGACACAGCGACGAAGATATTACGTATTTATATGAGCTTCTTGATCCGAAATCGGGAGAGATCCGATATTATGTGAAGGATATTTAAAGACTCTGGGAAAAGGATGTCACATTCGCTATAAACTGTTCCCGGTCAACAGGAAGATTTTTTTGAGAAATCAAATCTAATAAGTGCTCAAGATACCAGTCAGGATTATCCGGATCATGGTATGTATTTTTTATATCATCAAAGCCCATTCTGGGAAGAGGAGATACCATGAGAGGTCTCATCAAAACTCCTCCGAAAAACATAAAGTGATTGTTAGCAAGCTTGTAATACGACCGCAACCGTTCGGCATGAGACAGTGTATTTGCCGCAACAAATCCTGCAATTTCACCGGTTAAGCACAAGTGAGTCTTTGATCCCAGAAGTTTATCTCCCTGTTTTTCTTTCATGATGGCAGTCGTTGTCCAAAATTGATGAGGATCATGAGCGCTTACTACCTGAATCGTTTTTGTCTGAAGCGGCTCTCCGTTTGCATAATGAAAATATTCCAGCCAGCGCCATTCGGTATCCTGACAGGTCGGTGCGACATCGATATATCCGGGGAAATGAGGGCGTAATTCAGTAAGTGACATATCTGTAAAAAAAGGAAAGAATGAGGGAAGGCGCAAAGCGCCGGAGGGGGCCAATGATAAGCCCCCTCCAACAAACTACGGTCAGAAAGGGCGGGTTCAAGGAGCGCTCAGATCTTCTAGTCGGCAGCGACCTCTTCAGGGCTGCTGACAGTGCCGGCCATCATGGGCTCGGCCACCTCTTCCACGGGCATGTCTTCGTCGCCCTCATTCTCATCCTCGGCCCAGCGCCGGTACTCCTCGTCCTCAACGTAGAGGTTCAGAGTCCGCATGGCGTGACCGATCATGCAGTCGTCTTCGCCGCACGCGCAGTCGCGCTCACCGTTCCGGTAAGCCTCGACGATACTGCGGGCTGCCATGATGGCGCCGAAGCCGATCTCAGGGGCCATGATGACGTCCTGGTTGTTGTCCCAGGTAGCCAGAACGGTCAGAGCCAGTTCCGATGCCTTATCGGAGAGTTCGCGTGCCTTGTAGGCAGCGATCACATCCGCAGGGGCGGGCGGAACGAGCTTCTCGTCCTGGTCCTCGTCGTCCTGGTCGTTCGTGCGATCACCGTTCTCCTCGGACTGCCGGGCCATCATGGCCATGGCCAGGATTGCGGCGAGTGCGTCTGTGCCGTCTTCGTCGTTTTCGTCGCCAAAGGGCGAGCTAAACGGTGAGCGGCGGCTGCGGAACGGGGACTCAAAGGGAGAGCGATCATACGGCGAGCGGCGCTGCGATGCCAGGAGGGCAGGCAGAACCTGCTCCAAGGTTTCGCGGACGGCGGTCTGCACGATCTCGCGGACTGCCGCGACCGGGATGCTGTAGGTCGTCTTCTCGATCGTCACCTGGATAGCATTGGGATCGACACTCTTGGACTCATCGCCATTGCGGCGGTTGAACAGATCACGAATGCTGCTAAACATGAGATTGCCTCCATTGATAGGATTGGTACTACGTTGGATAGTTGAACGGTTTGAGCATTGAGCTCTCACCGGCAGTTCGTCAGGATTGCTCCTTCGGATTTGATTTGGTCGAGATGACCGCATCCAGGTTTCTGCTTCACCTTTCAAAAACAACAAGTCCGGTTCCGTCTGTGGATGTCAGGCAAACTCCTTTTTTTGTAGTTGTTGGATTGCAAATAAAAAGAGCACGATACATCTAGTGCTCGAATAACATCTTATAATATAAAATGTTGTTAGGGCACTAGAGAGTGCTTTTTTTTATCTATTACCTTCCCTCATTATTAAAGTGCTATAGATTCTATCAACCATAGGAAGCAAATTCCCGGGTTAATAAAAACCTATAATATTATATCATATTCGATATGTAAATCAATATGATACTGTCTTATGATAACGGAGAGGAGGTAAAAAGAGAATTTTGTTTAAGAAAGTTGAGATATTATGACTCGTTTCTTTTTGCCACGCGACGGTCAGCGATGGTGAGATATTTTTTTCGAAGACGGAGATTCTTAGGTGTGACTTCCAGAAGTTCGTCATCACCGATGATATCAAGATACTGTTCCAATGAAAGTGTTGTAGGAGGTTCAAGGATCACTTTTACTCCTTCGCCGGATGATCGATTGTTTGTAAGTTGTTTTGCTTTGCAGACATTGACCTCAATATCCCGCTCTTGTGATGCAAGTCCGACCACCATTCCTTCGTAGACATTTACTCCGGGTCCATAAAACATGACGCCTCTAATCTGAGCATTGGCAAGTCCGTAGGTGAGTGTTTCGCCGCCTTGTGTCGATATAAGCGCCCCTCGTCTGATGTTTTCCATATCCGTTCCAACTGGCTCGTACCCAAGAAGGTACGTGTGCATAACCGCAGTTCCGCGGGTATTTGTCAGAAGATTACTCCTGATTCCGATAAGATTGCGGCTTGAGATTTTGTAAATTAAGCGGATAGCAGTGTCTCCTTGAGGTGCCATATTCATCATTTTTCCTTTTCGTTTTCCCAGTTCATCGGTGACTGCACCCATATAATCTTTATTGACATCAATAGTCAGTTCTTCATAAGGCTCACATTGCACGCCGTCAATTTTTTTATAAATGACCTGCGGTTTTGAAACTTCCATCTCGTAACCTTCACGGCGCATGGTTTCAATAAGCACGGCAAGGTGAAGTTCACCCCGTCCAGAGACAATAAACGAGGTGGTTTCCTGATCGTCTTCGACACGGAGACCGAGATCGGTTTCAAGTTCTTTGTACAAACGGGCACGGATTTGACGTGAAGTCACGAAATCACCTTCGCGGCCGGCAAAAGGGCTCGTATTCGGTCCGATTTTGATTTTGATCGTGGGTTCTTCGACTTTGATTTTCGGCAGATGTTCGGTGTGTTCGGGATCGGTCACGGTCTGGCCGATTGTCAGCTCAGGAATACCCGCCAAAGCGGCAATATCTCCTGAAATAATTTTGTCGGTTTCAATTCTGCCTAATCCTTTACTGGTGAAAAGTTTGGTGGCGGTATATGTCCCTATGATCTCTCCGTCATCCACAAGTGAAATCCTCTGACCTTTGGAGAGTGTGCCTCTTGTTACTTTTCCGATACAGATACGTCCGACATACGGATCATGATCAACGGTCGATATCAGCATCTGGAAGGGCTGATCTTCATTAATATTTGTGTTTGGAATTTCTTCTGCGATGGTATCAAGAAGGGGAGAAAGGTCTCCGGGAAGATCAGATGTATAGTTTGACGGAAGTTCTTTGAATGCTTTTCCGTCGCGGCCGACTCCGTATAAAGTTGTAAAATTCAGCGCCGATTCATCATCAGCTAAATCCAAAAACAGATTTTCTACTTCACGCTGAATTTCAATTGCGCGGGCGTCCTTTTTATCAATTTTATTGATGAAAAGAATGACCCTCAGCTTGGCTTCCAGTGCTTTTTTCAGAACAAATCTGGTTTGCGGAAGAGGGCCTTCAGCTGCATCGACGAGAAGGAGTGCTCCGCTTGCCATATTCAGCACACGCTCAACTTCACTTCCGAAGTCAGCATGCCCCGGCGTATCGATGATATTGATACGTTCTCCTTTGTAATCGATTGCGGTATTTTTGGCCAAAATAGTGATTCCTTTTTCACGCTCAAGATCATTTGAGTCCATCAAAAGTTCCTCCTGCATTTCTTTCTGATTGTCACGAAAGATATGAGCTTGTTTGAGCATGGCGTCAACCAGGGTTGTTTTACCGTGGTCCACGTGAGCGATAATGGCAATATTTCGGATGTTCATAGGGAAAGGACAAGTATATCAGAATATATCGGAAAAGTCTTGCATATTAATTACGCAAGATTCCGAAATTCGTCAATAGGATGATGGGCCTTTGGCTCAACATTCAGGATGACAGAATTACTTTAAGTTTGCTCCGTCAATCCCGAAAAACATTGTTGAGAGGTCAATATTCGCAAAATGCAGGTACCATTCATTCCAGACTTTGTAAGCGATAATAATTCCCCAGATCAGGAAAAAATATTTTTTGTATACCTTATAAGCCTTTGATTCATCTTTTTGGAAAAGCAAAATCAGCGCATAAATCATCATCAAGGGCTCAAGAAAATTCTGGAAGTAAAAAAAGAAGAGTTCGTTGCGTGTTACAAAAAATAATATTTGACCGACCGTCCGATAGATAAAAAGGGCAATGACCGTTTTTTTGATTCGCCATCGCATTCCCAGAATCAGCATAAAAATATACGATACATAGTCTGCCGTTTTGTCTATCGTCTGATAATTCATATCACTCATTCCGAGGTACTGAAGGATATCACCGTCAACAACATCCAAAACATAGTTTGCCCAAAGCGAGGCAAACGGGAAGTAGAGCATCAGTGCAGGGACAACAAATTTAAGAGCAATGACCAATGTAATAAAGAAAAAAGACATAACCTTATTATGCATGATTCTTGAGCGGTGTTACAATGAGAGTATGAAACCGGTATCAAAACAGGCAAAACAATATATATTGTTATCATTCGGATTGAGTTGGGGATTGGCTGGGATTTATTATCTGACCGGTGGAAGACTTACTGATCCGGGCGCTCTTCTCATGCTAATTTTGTATATGTTTATGCCGATGGTATCCGCAGTGATTCTTCAGAAATTCGTGTATAAAAAGCCACTGAAAAATCCGCTCCATATTTTTTTCAAACCGAACAAATATTTTGCTGCGGCACTTCTTCTTCCGTTTATTGTTTCAATAGCCGGGATCGGAGTGAGTCTGCTTTTTCCCGGAGTTTCTTTTTCTCCCGGTATGGAAGGTATGATTGAAAAATACGCTTCGATTGTATCTCCTTCTGATTTAGCGAAAATGAAGGAACAGATCGCTTCATCTCCTATTCATCCGTTCTGGCTGGCAATTATTCAGGGGTTAATGGCGGCAGTTACGGTAAATGCAATCGCAGCCTTTGGTGAAGAGCTCGGCTGGAGAAGCTATCTTTACAACGAGCTGAAAAAATACGGCTTCTGGTACTCGTCAATTTCTACGGGGGTTGTCTGGGGATTGTGGCATGCGCCGATCATTCTTCAGGGGTACAATTATCCTGATTCACCGGTTTTTGGGGTCCTGCTGATGACGGCTTTTACGCTCCTTTATTCGCCGATTTTTACGTATATCCGTCTGAAATCAGGATCGGTAATTGCAGCTTCCATTCTTCACGGAGGGATCAATGCGAGTGCAGGACTTGGCATACTCGTGACCAGAGGAGGGAACACTTTGCTGGTAGGATCACTAGGATTGTCAGGTTTAATAGTTCTTGCTGTAATGAATCTGGTGCTTTTTATGGTAATCAAAAAAGATAAGAATACGCTTCTTTTGAAAGAGGAAGGGGAGAGGGGATAGAAGAGCGGAGTCCTTCATCTATATTGCTATATCAGCTTATTTGTAATTCGATAGAGGAGAGGTTGACTTTTTTATATAGCTATATTAAACTTGCACATAGTCTATGAGAAAAAACTGTCCGAGAATAGTGATTGAAAATTATTATGAACCGTGCATTTTATACCTCCTTTCGCAAGGTCCGAATTACGGTTATAAAATACAACAGCATATCGAAATGCAACTCAGTTGCAATGCAAATATCAGCAATATTTATCGATGCTTATCAAAATTGCACAAAGATAAATGTGTAACGAAAACAAGAGAACCCGGAGAGAGCGGTCCGGAACGGGTCGTTTATCGGATCACTCCTGACGGAAAGAAACTGCTTGCGGTATGGGTGAAGGATCTGAAGAGGCAAAAGGAAATCGTAAATACACTTATTACCAGTTGTATTGAAACATGAAAAACATATCCCAATCTGATTTTAAAAAAGAAGTCGTTGAAAAAAAGGGCACGGTCGGTGTCATTATTCAGACAGAATGGTGCGAACCGTGCAAGCACCTAAGTCCCGTCATTGAAAAACTCGAAGAGGAATATAAAGGGAAAGATCTCAATTTCGTAAGCGTTGATCTGGATTCCAATCCGAGCTTCACATCGTATTATCGGATTGCCGGATTGCCGACTGTCATTTTCTTCAAAGACGGCGCCATGAAGGGACTCTATATGGGGGTAAAAACAGTAGAGGAGTTTCGGGAAATTATTACGGGAATTATTGAGGGAAAAAAGAAGGAGGGACCACGATCCGTAAAAGTCTTCTCTACCCCGACATGTCCGTATTGCCACATGGTCAAAGCATATCTTGATCAGAAAGAGATTTCGTATGAAGATATTGATGTCTCCAAAGACCGGGAGGCGGCGATGCAGATGGTTCAAAAATCAGGACAAATGGGTGTCCCTCAGCTCTGGATTGATCAGGAAGTGGTGGTGGGATACGACACTGCCCGTATTGATCAGCTTCTTGGTCAATAATTACTGGCATTTAGGGCATTTGCCGTAGAATGCAAGCGAGTGTCTGTTGATTTGGTAGGAAGAAACGGTATGTGCTTCATCCAAAAGAACATGTTCTGATTCCAATGAGATATCTTCAATGTTTCCGCAGATCGTGCAAAGAAGGTGATGGTGGTGCGGTCTTCCTTTCATTTCATAATGCAGTTCCGTATCTTTCAACGGTACTTTTTCGATAATATTTTCTGCAAGAAGGAAATCAAGTTCACGGTATACAGTCGTCACATTCACCCGGATTCCGATTCGTTCAAGCATTGTGTGAAGAGCTTTTGCTGAAGTCGGACGGTCGGTATTCTCCAAAAGTTCAATAATCGCACTCCGTGCCTGTGTGATACGATGTCCTTTGTCCTTTAATTGTTCAATATTGTCGTTTTTCATAGGTTATTGCAATATAGTTGCATTGTACGCTACCAGGAAAAGAAATGCAAGAATGTTACCGTTTGAGGAAATCTTCAAGAAGTTCCTGCTAGGTATTATTATTGAGCGGTCGGAGTCTTTTGTCACTCATTCGTTGTCTTGTCACTTCAAACAAAAAGATGCTGACTGTTACCGATACATTGAAACTTTGCACAAATCCGCGCATCGGGATGTACAGAGTATAATCAGAAAGCTCTGAAGCTTTCTCGGAGATTCCGCTGTGTTCATTACCGAAAAGGAGCGCGATCTTTTCTTCAGGGAGATCTGCCTCATACAGGGATTTTGCCTTGTCATCCAGAGTTGTGGCATAGACTGTATACCCTTCTTTGTGAAGCTCCGTAATACATTCCTCAGTCGAATGATACATATGGAAATCCAGCCATTTGTTCGCCGATCCTGAAGATAATTTCCCGATTTTCCGGGGATTAAACTCTTCCTGATTTTCAAAAATAAAGTAAACATCCTGTACACCGAATCCTTCACAGGAGCGCAGGACGGCGGCTGCGTTGTGAGGATCGTGAATATCTTCGAGAATAACGGTAATTCCCTGCTGACGCTTCGAGACTACGTTTTTTATAATTTGTACCCGTTTTTCCGAGATCATGAGAAAATTATAACATTCTACGGGAAAGTGATATACTATGATACATTATCCGAACTCTCTTCAAGGCTTAAGAGCAGGGAGGATAATATCGTGTTCGGCCGCATGAGATTGAGAAAGGATCAGGCAGATGAAGAATTCCTTACGGGTTTTGTTGTACGTGATCGTTGCAGCACTGCTTCTGTACGGACTCTGGTTCGCGTATCAGGCCGGCGGAGCTGGCCTGAACTGGCCACTTTGATTCCAGCAATTCATGTTGACCGTGAAGGAATCTCTTTCGGAGATTCCTTCATTTCCTTTAAAGGTTATCACTATGACCTTTGGAGTGAATGAAGGAAAAAAAAGATCACAGCATACCACCGCGGTCATTGACTGTGATCTTTTC
>CAZDDM010000007.1:0-7096 GCA_964504235.1 uncultured Gammaproteobacteria bacterium | reverse complement strand
TGAAGGAAAAAAAAGATCACAGCATACCACCGCGGTCATTGACTGTGATCTTTTCAAAAAGAGATTATTTTTTTGCTGTTTTTTTCTTTGTTGTTTTCTTTTTAGCTGCTTTCTTGACGGTTTTCTTCACTGTTTTCTTTTTAGCTGCTACCTTTTTCTTAGCGGTTTTTTTGACAGCTTTTTTTGCTTTCTTTACTGGCATGTTGGCCTCACCACCTTTCAGGTCATGAATTGGTAACAAGACACATTACCTATACATTCACTATACTCTGAAAAGATAGTCATTACAATACTAATTTCGGACGGTAGTATCAATATAATGTAAGATTATTCCAGATGCTCTGCCTGATCAACGGTGTATGTTCCAACTGCTGTTCGTACAAGTGATGTCAGATAGGCTCCTGTTCCCAGTTTTTCTCCGAAATCACGTGCAAATGATCTGACATAAAAACCTGATGTGACCGTCATCCGCACCGTTAGTATCGGATATTGATAGGTAAGAAGAGCAAGTTCGGTGACGGTGACTTTTTTACTGGGTAAGATAAACTGTTCCCCTTTTCTGGCCCGTTTGTATGCCGGAACTCCGTCAATCTTTATAGCTGAGTACCGCGGCGGCGTTTGATCTGATTCTCCTCTAAACGATTCCAATACACTGAGAAGTTTCTCTTTAGTCGGTTTTTCCTGCGGGCCGGTAGTGACAATCGGTCCTTCTTCATCGTCAGTCTCCGATACTTTCCCCAGCTCTATTGTGGCTTCATATACTTTATCCGTCCCTTTCAGGACATTGTGCAGGTTTCTTGTTCCTTCCCGTCCGATACCGATCACAAGTACTCCTTCAGCAAGCGGATCAAGCGTTCCTCCGTGACCGATTTTCTGACCGGAATATTTTGATTTCAGCTTCCGTATCAAGTCATACGATGATATTCCTTTCGGTTTATAAAATGCTTTTATCATAGGTGTATCGAATTTCTAGTCGGGGTCCGGGTGGTGTGAATATTGTATTATATGGTATGGAAAACAAACAGTCGATCTTAACCCGATTTTTCCGCCAGGGAATTCATCACAAACAGGACATTCTCCGAGGATTTTACATGCTGTATGCATTCCTTATGGGCTTGTGGATACTTTTTGCCTACTGGACATCACAGAATGTCAATCGTGCCGCCGTGTATGAAGTGGGAATAATGAGCGGTCAGATTGCTCTTATCACTTTTTGTGTTGTCATTACGCCGGGTATCTTACGTCGTTTCGGCATCAGAAACATGATGACAAGTTTTCTGATGGTCATCAGACGTCATTTGGGAATTACGATGTTTTCTCTGGCATTCCTCCACTACTCTTCCATACGACTGCTGCCGATTCTTTTCGGCGGAGCTCCCTTTATCGTTCCGCCTCCATTTTTTGAGTTTATGGGTGTAGCTGCACTGTATACTCTGGCACCGGTTTTTATCACGTCAAATGATCTCAGCGTCAGCAAGCTCGGCCCCTGGTGGAGACGGATTCATTCAATGGTCTACTTCATTGTCTGGCTGCTGTTTCTCCATGTGGCATTTCAGGACATAGGGATATGGACATTCCTCATCGGATTTTTTGCCGTGGCAGAGACCGCATCACTGATATATATCGCAGTTGCCGGTAACACACAGAAAGCCGTTTAGGTTTCCTCAGCAGTGCTTTTCCTGAAAAATACAAACCACGTCATAGCGGCGGTATACATCAAATAGAGGCTGACCTGCACATAATCCATTGACTGAGTGATTCCGAAAACTGCTTTTATCATGTCTCCCACAAATGTCCCTTTTGCCGGGATAATATGCAGTATCACGTTTCCTATCTCGGGGATCAGACCGGCTTCGGCAAACTCATGGATCCCGCGTGATAAGAGTCCTGCAGCAAACAGGATCAGGAGAGCGCTTGTCACCCGGAACGCATAATAAATCGGCATTTTCAAAGTTGCATTGAAAAACAGATACGAAACAATCAGCCCGGCGATAATACCCGAAGCAAACCCTGAAAAAATATGTGCGGGATCGGAAGAAAAGTAGATTGTCGAGAGAAATAGTACAATCTCAAATCCTTCACGAAATACGGCCGTAAAAACGAGTACAAATATCCCTTTTTGCTCCTGAGCCTCCAGAGTTTTTTTCACTTTCTGCAAAAGCTGTACCTTGTACTTTCCGAAATATGAATGAAGGAAAAAAACAGCCCAGGTGATAAATACTGCCGATGTCACCATGAAGATTCCTTCGATAAGTTCCTCTACTCTTCCCGTATAAAGCTCCTGCATTTTTACCCCGAGAAGACTTCCTCCGAGAAGCAGTAAAGCGCTCACCAGAGCGGCGATACCTGTCGCATACCAGACGGTTTTGATGCTTTTTGTATGGTTGAGTTTGTATAAAATGCCGAGGATCGTGGCAACGATTAACGTCGCCTCAATTACTTCGCGAAAGGTGATAAGGAATGCAGGTAACATATTGTCAGGGTAACTTATAAAAAAACGACCACTTCAAAGGGTCGTTTCGGTATGATAGCTCTAATTGTTCTTGTGAGGCCGGGAGCACTCCTCTTTGTATATCTCCCTTTACTGAAAAAACATTGTCCGTATGATGCAAATTTTATACCGTTTTAGAGTATAAAAAAGAGGAAGTCGTATGTCAATCATTTCTTGCATTCAGAATATCCGTACTTCTGCTAAAATGTGTACAGTTATGGATCAAGAACATTCCCCGACAACGATATATATCAACGCATACCGCTCCTTTCTCCGTGCCGAAGGCGAAATGAATATCGATCAGGTGGTACGGCTGTATCAAAACATGAGGCCTTCTATTCATAAATTCGCCGATCAGGAAAAAATTGATGTTGAGGCATTTATGTATGCCTATCTTCGTTTGCCGCCTCATATATCCGAGATTTCCAAAATCGTTATGGCACAGATAGGTGATATATTTGTGCGGGAAGGATACAAGATAGAGTTTTGGCAGGAAGTCCATGCACCGGCACGCCGCCGCAAGATGTACTATGACGGAGAGTCTCAGCTTGCCGTATTCATCAACTCCGTGACTGATCTGGATGACATGGTAGGTCTTCTCACGGCATATGAAATCGAGTGGAATAAGCTCCATAACAGGTTGAAAAATGCGAAAGAGATTTCCCTAAAAAACAAAAAAGAGATTCAGGATGTTCTTGAAATTGATGATGAAAACTGGGAACGTCTGGCTCGAATCTGGGATAAAGAAATGTTTGAGAAGCTCCAAAACATCAAAGAGAAGGAAGTTCATTTTAACGTCAGACTGCTTCGGGGTAATTATGTCGACTATAAAAAAGCAGCACAGAGATGGTTCGAAAATATTATCGAACATACACGGTATAAGGAACTAAGGAATAAGCCTTTGTATTTTGTCTCATCAAACACTCACAGCATCGTAAACAATCTTACCGGTTGGGTCATAGGCATCGAAAAGGAGCTGATCGGATATCTTGAAGAACATAAATCTGAGCGGTTTCTCTCATACTGGAAACAGATTGAGAAAGGAGAGCATCCCGGTTCAAAAGAAAATTTTCTCTGGTACATCCTGAAAAAGTATGAAAGGGAGCATCCTGAAATTAGAGAAAAACGGGAAGCTTACGAACGCGAATTGGGTATTGATTTTATCGATGCGAAGCATTATCTGGATATTAATGCACAGGTATTCTCCCTGAAAGATGTCGGGAAAACCGGCTTGGCAAAAAAACTGGGTATCTCGCAAGGGAAATTTGATAATTCCGAAGCACTTGTTCTCAACATTGATTATCCTCTCGGCTCAGGGGCCTACATGGTACTCTCAACGATTCTCCACAATGTTAATGATCTTCGCGGTGTATATATTTTGGGGAAAGCCTCCTTTTTGCATGCAAACTTGGGTGACATCGGACTGCCGACAAAAGTATATGACACGTACAGTGACAACACGTTTATTTTTAATAATGCTTTTACAAAAGACTACTTCTCGGAATTTCGTGCGGGAAGTGTCCTGACCAATCAGAAAGTCGTATCTACGAAAGGCACATTCCTTCATCCTGAAGAAGCGATCCAACAGTACTTCATTGAAGATTACACGATTGTCGAAATGGAAGACGGTCCTTATCTGAGCGCTTTATACGAGACGACTCATTTTGACCGCTATCCTAAAAATACAACGGTGACCATGCTCAACGCCCCGATAGATATCGGGATCATCCATTATGCGTCGGATACGCCGTTCACGAAAGCGATCACACTCGGGACCAGAAATCTCGGTTATGAAGGAGTTGAGGCGACATATGCATCTTCACTTGCGATCCTGAAACGGGTCATAGAGGTTGAGATGAAACGCTGATAGTTACTTATATTGCTATAATCCTATGGAGCATACACCTGTTCTTCCGTCAAAATTTGCCCTGCCTACGATTTTTGTCATCTTCGGAATAACCGGTGATTTAGTCCGAAAAAAAATACTCAAAGCGCTGTATCATCTGTACAGGAAAAAGAAACTCCCGGAACGGTTCCGCGTTTACGGCTTTTCAAGACGGGACTATGATGATGTGCGTTTGAGAGAGTATCTCAAAGGAATAATGGAAAAGGGTGAATATGCGCAGCCGGATTTATACGACCAATTCTTGTCTTCTTTTTATTATGTGGGCGGTGATTTTTTCAGTCCTGATGCTTACAATCATTTGGCTGAGATGCTCGGGCTTGTAGACGGAGAATGGCAGATATGTTCCAATAAATTATTTTATTTGGCTGTTCCTCCCAATGCCTACTCTGACATTGTGACTCATCTGCACACATCGGGACTTACCAAACCCTGCAGCCCTGAGGAAGGATGGACCCGGGTGATTTTGGAAAAGCCGTTCGGAACAGACCGAAAAACGGCGATACGGCTTGATAAGCAGCTGGGTGAACTTTTTAAAGAAGAGCAGATATATCGGGTAGATCATTATCTTGCGAAAGAAACCGTCAAAAATATCCTGGTATTCCGCTTCAGCAATTCTTTCCTCACTCCTGCCTGGAATAAAGACTATATTGAGAAAATTGAGGTGCGTCTCCTGGAAAAGGTATCGGTCAGAAGCAGGGGCGATTTCTATGACAAAGTCGGGGCACTTCGCGATGTCGGACAAAATCATATGCTTCAGTTGCTGGGTCTCTTTTTGATGGATCCGCCATCATCACTTGACCCCAATGAAGTAAAAAAGAAACGAAGTGAGGCCTTAGCATCCCTGCAGATTATGCAAGAGGAAGACGTAATCAACCAGACAATTCGCGGACAGTTTGATGGCTATCATGACGTAAAAGGAGTATCTCCTCAGTCAAATACCGAAACCTATTTTAAAATCAAGGCATTTTCAAATAAAAAAAATTTTGAAGGAGTTCCGATTTATTTGGAATCAGGGAAAGCGCAGGGAAGCGATTTGACCGAAGTAGTCGTGACTTTTAAAGAATCACCGTTTTGTCTGTATTCCGTCCCGGGAACGCAGAAAAATACGCTTCATTATCATCTTCGTCCGGAAGAAAAAATATCGATGAATTTCATCGCAAAGAAGCCGGGATTTACCTACGATGTCAAAGAACATTCTCTCGGATTTAATTATCACGATGCGTATATGGACGAAGAATTTGTAGACGACTATGAAGCGTTGCTTTACGATATCGTGCGCGGAGATCAGACGCTTTTTGTATCAACGGAGGAAATCATGAGTGAGTGGGAATTTATCGAACCGATTGTCACTGCATGGCAGACAACGGGAAAGCCGGAACTTGTGACCTACCGGAAAGGGAAATCTATAGAAGGTATTTTGTAGACACGGTATCCAGTCCCGCATATGAATTATTGAATTTTTTCAAACCGAAAAAGGATACAATTAGCACGAGGTTTCTTACGGCAGCGTGAAAAAGTATCAAAATTCACATGTTTCGACTGCGTATGAGATGACGTTATATAGTTTTGATCTTATTATGAAAAAAGAAATCGGAATAGTCGGATTGGGGAAAATGGGAATGGGTATTGCTAAACAATTACATGAAAAAGGGTGGCGGGTTATCGTAACAAACCGGACTCCGGCAAAAGTAGACGAGGCCGCACAACTCGGCATGATTGCCTCATATAGTTATCAGGAAATGATTTCAAAATTCGAGTCCGCTCCCCGTGTTGTCTGGCTCATGCTTCCTGCAGGTGCTCCTATCGAAGAAGCACTCTTCGGTAATCAGGGTCTTTCGGAGTTTTTGCAAGAAGGGGATACGGTTGTTGAGGCCGGAAACTCATTTTATAAAGAAGACGCTCCCCGCGCTGAAAAATTGTCAGGGAAAGGGATTCAGTATGTTGATGTCGGAGTATCGGGCGGTCCGTCAGGCGCACGAAACGGAGCCTGTCTCATGGTCGGAGGTTCAGCAGAACAATTCCGGGAAATGGAAGAGTTGTATAAAGATGTCTCGATTAAAGACGGATATGCTCATTTTGCCGGTGTCGGTGCCGGACATTTTGTCAAAATGGTCCATAACGGGATCGAATACGGGATGATGCAGGCGATCGGTGAAGGTTTTAACGTGATGAAAAAATCACAGTTCAATCTGGATCTGACGGAAGTCGCTCGGATTTACAATACGGGAAGCGTGATCGAATCACGACTTGTGGGGTGGCTTCACAAAGCGTATATGGAATGGGGCGAAGATCTGAAGACAATTTCGGGGTCAATCAGTCACAGCGGTGAGGGAAAATGGACGGTCGAAACTGCAAAAGAATTGGATGAAGAAGTTCCGGTGATAGCTGAGTCATATGAATTCAGACTGGATTCCGAAAAGAAACCGAGTTATACGGGACAGGTTGTGTCGGCATTGAGAGGTCAGTTCGGCGGTCATGCCGTGAAGAAATAGAATTACGACACTCAAAATACTTATCAGTTATTGATCACTATGCAATATACAGAAATTATTGATATATCAGTCGCGCTTACGACAAAAACAACCGTGTATCCGGGAAATCCTTCCGTCACTATTGAGGAGCTGAAAAGCGAAACCAGTGCTTCCACGATAAGTAAGCTCACAATGGGATCCCACACGGGCACTCATGTCGATGCTCCG
>CAZDDM010000006.1:0-42247 GCA_964504235.1 uncultured Gammaproteobacteria bacterium | reverse complement strand
ATACAGCCCCCTCAAGACTGCGCGTCTGCCAGTTCCGCCACCCGGGCTCGATTGTAAGTAAAGTGCATGAGGCACGCACCTTACTGACCTAGATTATATCAAATATATCAGGTTTTCACTACTTCCTTTTTATTGTATATGAATACGGATAATACAAAAAGTGCGCAGGCATATCCTCCACTAATATTCTCTGAAAATCCGAATAAAATTCTTTTCGCTTGGCAATTGCATAGGTGTTTCTCCCGTCCTCCAGAAGCTTGTCGATACGGACGTTTTTATATGCGGTAATATTCCCGTTGGACTGAGTCGAATGCCAGAAAAAGTACTGGTCAGGATCTTTTCCCAGGGTAAGTTGAGCCAGAAATATCTGATAATCACGAGGTAAACTGCCGGCGAGTACTTCAATTTTCGGATCATACCCCATTTCCCGTAAATCCTCCTTTATCTCGTCAACTACGGCAAGATGATCATAATAGGTACTTATTTTGAGCTGTGCGGCATCTGATGCCTCTACATATTTTTTTATTATTTTTGATGCGACATTGGGGTTGTAAGGATACTGCTTAACATTGCTTTCGTATGCCCATGAAGTCGGCGGCAGCGGACTGAATGCCGGTTCTCCGTATGGAGAAAATGCCGATTTATCAATAGCTTCAGCTACGGCATGTCTCAAATCTTTTTCTTCCTTGAGGAGCGGATCATTGAAGTTAAAAAACAGTGTCATAACTTTCGTATAATCTACGCTCTTTTCAATTTCCGTATTTTTCCAGTCTTCAAATACTTCTGCCACGCTCGCTTTTGTGGTAGTCATTTGCGTGATCTCGCCGAGTTTGTAAGCCTGGACAAGTTTGGAATCAGTATCGTAAAACTTGTATATCAGAATCGGCAGACCCTCCTGATTCGGGGTCAGTTGAAGCATCTTGACATTTCCTGCTTCAATCCTGATTCGTCCGACTTTGTACAGTCCTGCCACACCGACTACCGGGTACTTGATGATAGGCTTTGTCAAAAAATTGGGAAAAATGGCCAACGGTTTTTTCAGCTTAAACCTGAGCATGTAATCGCTCTCAGCTATCGTTTCGACATCTTTAAACTGATACTGGATGTCACGCGCAGTAAAGGAGGATCCGTCGTTCCAGGTAAGGTCTTTTTTGATATGAAAGCGGTATTCCCGGCCGCCGTCTACCGGTTCCCAGCTGTCTGCAAGAAGCGGGATCAACTCTCCTTTATCATTGACGTGAAGCAATCCGTTTGAAAAATTCGAAACGATATCGTCAGGGAGAGTTTCGATGGTATACGTTCCTGAAATGCCGATTACCTGCTTTTCGGTAGTCATCATATCAATGACATACGGAGCAAAAGAAACCACGGTAATGACTCCTAAGAGACTGAGCAAAAAACTCAAGAGAAGAGACTGCATATTCTTCTTAACGAAGGCCATTGTCACCCAGTACGCATACCGGATACGTTTGGTATCAAAGCTAAAACGCATGTTTTATTGAACAAAAAAATTCGCGACAGACAGTACGAAAAAGAGGAAAATACAGATGTATGTAAGGTTCATGGTAAATTTTTCGACCCCGCGACGTGATTGGTACATCTCTCCTCCACCGCCCCAGGCACTGCCCAAACCTGCACCTTTTCCCTGAAGCAAAATCAATACGACAATTGCAATAGACAAAACGATGTTTACAATAAGCAAAATATCTTTCATAGTTGTTTTATTATAGCATCTTTTTAGTTCGAAGATGAACGTGATACTTTTTGGCAAATCTGTGAGACTCATCTCTCATTGACTGTACCAGTCTAAAACCGGGATGATGGCGAGGCGGTTTGATGGTGAGAAGCGTGTCATCTCCGATCACGATTCGGTCCGGCCGTTTGGCAATCCCGATAAGGGGAATTGTCACCTGCATCGCATCCAGAACTTCTTTTGCGGCGCGGATCTGAGGTTTACCGCCGTCTAAAATCACCAAGTCAGGCTCAGGCCATTTGTTTCTGAATCTTCTTGTCATTATCTCTTTGAACATATCAAAATCCGACTGCACGTTTTCTCCTTTTATTTTGAATCGTTTGTATTCTTTTTTGTCACTCAAACCTTCCGTAAAAACAACCATAGATGCAGTACTGTTTTCAAAAGACATGGTACTCATGTCGTAGCATTCGATCCTATCAAGCTTCGACAGATCATAGTAGGGTAGCAGAAGCTGCTGAAGAGACTTCACCCGTTTCTCGGATTTGTTGTACTCTTCAAGATTGTTGGTATCAAACTTTCGTCGAAGAAGTACTCCTTCCAATCTGAATAAGCGGTTACGATACGGGATTGCGTCTTCATACTTATCTTCTTTCGTCAGTTGACTGATTTTTTTGTACAGCTTCTCAATGACAATTTCCGTTTTACCGTCCAGGACCCGTACGGCATTGCGGATATTGTCCTTATATTGTTTTTGTAATTCTTTCTTCAATTCCGGAGAATCCGCTTTTTCAATTTCATTCGGGCATGGATCACAGAGTTTAATTTTTGCATAAAAACACCTTCTGTTCGTAATATTTTTTTGTGTACAGAACGGGAAGACCTTTCTTATTTCACGAAGGATATCAGTTGCGACCCGTACCGAAGAAAACGGGCCGAAGTATATGGCCTTTTTTTCATCTTCTTTTCTTGTGATAAAGAATTTAGGATACTGTTCCTGTTTTGTGACTTTGATATACAGATAGCTCTTGTCGTCTCTCCATCTGACATTGTATCTCGGTTTATACTTTTGGATGAGTTTTGACTCAAGAAGGAGCGCTTTAAATTCCGAATCCGTGACAATATGCTCAATACTGTCTGCTCCTTCCACTATTGCCCGTTCCTTTGCATCACTTTTGGCATTTTCGATATGAGACTTTACTCTGGCTTTGATATTGACAGACTTGCCGATATAAATCGGTTTGTTATTATATTTAAAAACATAAATGCCGTTTGTAGTGGGAAGATCTTTAATGTCAAGCATGTTATTATGTCAAGCTGAATGCATTTCAGCATCTTTAATGAGATTGATAGATTGATCCTGATCCTCAACCTGACGGAAATTTCAGGATGGCCTGATTAATTACAAATATTTTTTCAGGTATCGTCCGGTGTGTGAGTCCTTCACATCAAGTATACCCCGAAGTGCGCCCTGATATACAACGGTTCCGCCTTTGTCACCGCCCTCAGGCCCCAGATCAATAATCCACTGTGCGTTCTTGACAACGTCAAGATTGTGCTCGATCACTACTACGGTATTTCCCTGCTCTACAAGTTCCTGAAGTGCTGCAAGAAGTTTTTCCACATCGGCAAAATGCAGACCAGTGGTGGGTTCATCAAGAATATATAACGTATGACCACGGCTTGCACGTGAGAGTTCGTCAGCGAGCTTGATTCTTTGTGCTTCACCTCCGGAGAATGTTGGTGCCGGCTGACCGAGTGAAATATATCCGAGTCCGACTTTCTGTAAAAACTGAAGTTTATTGAAGATCTTTATGTGATTTCTGAAAAAATCGGCCGCTTCATCGACGGTCATATTCAAAACATCGAAAATCGTTTTGTCTTTATATTTTACTTCAAGTGTCTCTCTGTTGTAACGCTGTCCTTCGCAAACATCGCATTTGACATATACATCAGATAAAAACTGCATTTCGATTTTAATAACTCCGGCTCCCTGGCATTTTTCACAGCGGCCGCCCTTGACGTTGAAAGAAAATCTCCCCCTTTTGTATCCTCGTGCTCTTGCCTCTACCGTTTCGGCAAAAATGTCACGGACTTCGTCAAACATGCCGACATATGTCGCGGGATTGGATCGCGGCGTCCTGCCGATCGGAGACTGATCAACGAGGTATACCCGTGTCAGATCCTGAAATCCTTCGAGCCGGCTGTAGTCTCCGACAGACTCATTCCACTGATTGTTGATCTGCAGTTTGAGTGCGGGATACAGTGTTTCTGTGATGAGTGTGGACTTTCCTGATCCTGAAACTCCGGTGATGGCAATAAGGTTCTGCAGCGGAAAACGGACCGTAACATCTTTCAGGTTAAATTGTGAAGCGTTGTGAAGAATAATTTTCCCTTTCTTTTCTTCCAGTTCCCGATCTGAGATTGAGATTTGCTTTCGTCCCGAAAGATATTTTCCCGTCACTGTTTTTTCGTCCTTTTTGATCTCATCAATTGTTCCCGTAAATGTAATTTTTCCGCCGTTTTTTCCGGCCTTCGGACCGAGCTCTACCAGATAATCAGCCGATTCCATTGTTTCCTGATCGTGCTCCACAACAACAAGAGTGTTGCCGAGATCCTTCAAGTTGTGAAGGGTTTGAATCAGTGCTGAGACGTCACGGGGATGAAGCCCTATGGACGGTTCATCAAGGACATATAAAACACCGGTTAATCCGGTACCGATTTGAGATGCCAGTCTGATTCGCTGTAATTCTCCACCCGAAAGGGTTTTTGCTGCGCGTGAAATCGTCAGATAAGACAGTCCGACATTGTCCAAAAAAGTCAGTCTGGTAATTATTTCACGCAAAATCGGGTTAGCAATTTGTATTTCATATTCGTTTAATATCTCTCTAACTCTTGTGTTGCTGAAATCAATCATCCTCTTGATCGCCCAGTCCGTGACATCAGAGATATTGTGGCCGTCAATCGTGATCGACAAAACCTCCTTTTTCAGTCGTGCTCCTTCACAGACGGGACAGGTTTCTTCTCGCATATATTTTTCTACTTCTCCGTTGCCGCCTTCGCTGTCAAAGTATCGTCGTTCCATATCTTTGACCAGTCCGTGCCATGTCTCATGAATTGTTGTCGGTCTGCCGAACCGGTTCGTTCCTTCGACAAGATATGTCGTGCCTGTGCCTTTCAAAAGTATGTCTTTTGACTCCTGTGACAGTTTCTTTATCGGTATATTTAAATCAACTCCTTCATGTTCTGCTACCGTTTTTATCAGTCTCAGGTACCAGGTGCCCTGATAGAAGAATTTCGGATACGGCTGGATACCGCCTTCATTAATGCTTAGGTTCGGGTTGAGTAACAAGTCAGGATCGATGCGGTATACTGTGCCGATTCCCTTACATTCAGGACAGGCACCGAGCGGAGAGTTGAAGGAAAACATGCGCGGTTCGATTTCGGGAAGCGACAGATTACAGTTCGGACAGGAAAATTTTTCGGAAAAAAGATGTTCTTCACTTCCCAGCGACAAAACAGCAAGACCGTCCGAAAGATTGGTGCTTTGTTCAACTGCAGTTGTCAATCGCGAACGTACGTTCGAGAGAAATACATCATTACTCAAATCTTTGTACTGCAGTGATAAGGTATCAATATATGCCTCGATAGTGTGTTTGTTTGCTTTAATAAGATCAATATCACTGTCAAACGTAAAATCTTTTCCGTCAACTCTTGCCTGCCGGAATCCTTTACTCTGCAGATTTTCAAAAAGATCTTTGAATTCCCCTTTTCTGTTTCTGACAACCGGTGACAGAATATGAATTATGTGCGGTTTTATTTTATCGGTTGAAAGTTCTTTTTTGATCATTTCAACCATTCGTGTCACAATCTCATCAACGGATAGTTTTCTGATCTCAATATTACAATTCGGACAGTGAGGATGTCCGACCCGTGCAAAAAGAACACGAAGATAATCATAGATTTCGGTGATTGTTCCGACCGTCGATCGCGGATTGTGGGATGCGGTTTTCTGATCAATTGAGATTGAGGGTGAAAGCCCTTCGATCATGTCTACATCCGGTTTATTCATGATGCCCAGAAACTGTCTGGCATATGCGGAAAGTGATTCTACATATCGTCGCTGTCCTTCAGCATAGATGGTGTCGAAAGCCAAGGAAGATTTACCGGATCCTGATACTCCGGTGAAAACGACAAACTTATTTTTCGGAATTTCGACATCGACGTTCTTGAGATTGTGCTCACGAGCGCCTTTGACGACAATGGTATTTAGCATAGAAGAACCTATTAGTTTACACGGTTTTAGCAGAAAGTTCAAGTAAGTGATTGTATAGTATACTATTACCCCGATACTATGGAAAAATTACAGCAGCGTCTGCGATTTGAGCCGACTTTTTCTGATAGAATGACCGTCGAAAAAGATATTACATCCCGATCACTACCCTATCTTGCGCGCGGAGAAGAACATGCTGTGTGTCTTAATCAAGTAGTTACGTTTGGCGGGGATATCGAACGGTTCAGACAATACCTTGCATACGGAAAAGAGTTCGGGATTTCACAAATATCAAATGAAGGTATTGCCAGCATCGTGATCTACTGGACTGATTTTCCGCAACACGAAAAGATTGAAAGAGAGGACATCTGTATTGTCAAACCATTCATTTTGCGTCCTGAGCTTGATGATTCACAGCTCATTTTGTATGAACAGGCGTTCAGATCAATTTCTCCAAAAAATTATCTTCTTTTTCGGAATAATCCCAGTGAATTAGCTCTTGAACTGTATTCTGAAATACAATAATCATCTCCTTTGACATCATTCACAGTAATTTGCAATTACTCTTTTAGTTCTCTGATCTTGTCACGGAGCATGATAGCGGCTTCAAAATTCATTTCTTCCGCATATTTCTTCATCTCGCGTTCAAATTTCTTGATTGTCTTCTTCTTGTCCATCGGAGTCATTGAGTCAATATCCAGTTCCTCTACTGCTTTCATTGTGAAGTCCTTTTGCAGTTTGTCAAAAGACATATAATCTTCCTCAAGCCGTTCGACAATCTTTTCACGAAGAGGCTTATACACGGTTTGCGGAGTAATGTTGTGCTTTTTATTGTAGGCAAGCTGTTGCTCACGACGTCGTTTAATCTCTTCCGTTGATTTCTTGATAGAATCAGTCATTTTATCTGCATACAATATGACTTTTCCCTGAACATTTCGGGCAGCGCGTCCCATTGTTTGGATCAGGGATGTTCTGGATCTTAAGAATCCTTCCTTATCGGCATCAAGTATCGCCACAAGTGTGACTTCGGGCAGATCGAGACCCTCTCTCAGTAAGTTCACTCCGATCAAGACGTCAAACTCATTCTTGCGGAGATTATCAAGCACGTCTGACCGTTCAAGAGTATGAATGTCAGAGTGGAGATAGGCAGCTCTGATTTTCTTCTCAGTCAAAAACTCGGTCAGATCTTCAGCGGTTTTCTTCGTTAAAGTTGTGACCAGAACCTTTTCACCTTTCTTTGCCCGTGCTTCTACCTCCTTTATAAGGTCAGGTATTTCGGTCGTTGCCGGCCGGATTTCAATCTCGGGATCCACAATACCGGTCGGTCTGATAAGTTGCTCGACAACTCCGTTGTGTGGCAGTTCCTTCTTTTCTCTTTCAAGAGCCTTTGTTTCTCCGTGAGCCTGATCCACTTCCCATTCATCAGGAGTTGCAGAAACGTACACGATTTTTGACGGTATCCGATAAAATTCTTCAAATTTCAGTGGCCTATTGTCGTAGGCAGAGTTTAAACGGAAACCGAAATCTATCAGAGTCCTTTTTCTGGCATGATCGCCGTTATACATTCCTCTGATTTGAGGAACTGTCATGTGAGACTCATCAATAAAAACGAGAAAATCATTACCGTAGGCCACCTTAAAATAATCTAAAAGGCTGTAAGGAGCGTCACCGGGCTTTCTCCCGTCAAAATAGCGTGAATAATTTTCTATTCCGTTGACATATCCGACTTCTTTGATCATCTCCAGGTCATAATTTACTTTCCTGAGCAGACGCTCCGCTTCTAGGTTTTTGCCCTGCTTTTTCAGCATTTGATGTTCTTTTGCAAGATCAGCTCTGATCTGGGCTTCGGCTTTCTCAAAAATAACAGGATCTGTCAGATACAGTTTTGCGGGGTAAATGGTTACTCCGTTACCTTCCGACCTGATTTTCTGGCCTGATAACGGTTCGATAAACTCGATTTCCTTCACTCTTCCGTATTCTTCAATAATTCTGATTGCATAATCCTGATACGGCAGATATATATCCATATGACTTCCGCGTACTCTGAACGTGCCGCGATTGAAATCGAACTCAGACCGCTCATATAGAAGTTCAGTCAGGCGTACCGAAAGCTGTTTCCAGTCGACAAAATCACCAATCTTAATATCGACCATATATTTCCCGTACTCAGTAGGAGAACCGATATTGTAAATACACGATACGGAGGCAACGACAATCACATCTTTTCTGGTCAGAATGTTTGTCGTTGACTGAAGACGGAGCTTGTCAATAAGTTCATTGATATCCGCTTCTTTCTCAATATAAGTGTCAGTTGTCGGGATGTAAGCTTCAGGCTGATAGTAGTCGTAGTATGACACAAAGTAAGATACCGCATTTGTCGGGAAAAAATCCCTGAACTCCTGATATAGCTGACCAGCCAATGTTTTGTTGTGAGAAATGATCAACGCAGGCATGTTCAGGTCGCGGATCATATTGGCCATAGTAAACGTCTTGCCGGACCCGGTCACTCCGAGAAGTACCTGATTTTTTATGCCGGATTTCACTCCTGCCGTCAGTTTTGCTATAGCCTGCGGCTGATCGCCTGTCGGATTGTATTCTGAGGATAAATCAAAAGCCATGGGTATATTATAATATAGCTATGCAAGTACTGGTGCAGGAAGGCTTTCCTGATTACGAACTTATAGATTCCGGTGACGGGATGAGGCTTGAGCGCTTCGGTCAGTATCGCATTGCGCGGCCTGATCCGCAGGTGCTTTGGAAAAAGCATGCGCCTGATCATATGTGGAAACGGGTCGATGCACTTTTTGATAAATCTACAGAACGCGGTCAGTGGAAGATCTTATCAAAGCTTCCGGATCATTGGACTGTGAGATACAATGATCTCCATTTCCATGCACGCCTCACTCCTTTTAAACATACCGGTATATTTCCCGAACAGGCAATTATGTGGGACTGGACAACCAATCTGATTCGGAAATCTCATCGCAAAATTAAAGTTTTAAATTTATTTGGATATACGGGGATCGCGTCGGTCGCAGCAGCAAAAGCAGGCGCACAGGTCACTCATGTTGATGCTTCCAAACCTTCCATCACCTGGGCCAACGAAAACATGAAGACTTCAGGATTGCGAACTGACGCCATTCGATGGATACTGGATGACGCTCTCAAATTTACGAAACGGGAAGTACACAGAGGAAATTTTTATGACGGGATTATAATGGATCCTCCGGTGTACGGACACGGTCCGAAAAAGGAAGCATGGGATTTTTACAAGCATATGCCGGTTCTTCTTGAACATTGTGCGAAGATCCTTTCACCGCATCCGCTCTTTTTCCTGATCAATGCTTATGCGATTTCTTCTTCTGCCATCATGCTCGGAAATATCATGCAGGATTTGATGATTCAACACAAAGGAAAAACCGAATACGGAGAACTTGCACTGAGGGAGAGCTTCGGCAAGCGCTTTCTTTCTACAGGTATATATTCCAGGTGGCAGTCTCAGTGATTATTTGCTCCTGACAAATACATTCAATTCATTAAATTTCTGAATTCCCAGGATATACATATATGCCGCAGCGGGAAGAAGTATCAGTCCGAATATATTCATATATGTTTCCTCAAACAGCTTGATAAGGGTAAGTGCCGCTATTAAAAAAGTACTTCCCGTTCGGAAATATGCTAGAGCGGTACGTTCAAAAGCAAATACCGTACGGTCAACGGCCAGTTCCTGGTTGCTCTCATGCAGCAGGGATGTGTCAAAATGGGTTGTCTTCATAAGTAATACAAATTTATAATGAGTTATAATAGAGTTATGCTAACCGTAGTTGGAACCCCGATCGGCAATCTTGAGGATGTCTCATACAGACAGGCACGGACACTTACTGATTCCGATATCATTCTAGCAGAGGATACGCGTTCGGCGCAAACACTCCTTCATGCGATCGAGCATCTGTTCGCCATGAAACCGAAGGAGGGACAAAAAATTATTTCCTATTACAAAGAGAAAGAATTTGAAAAACTTCCCGGTATTATTGATGATCTTGAAGCAGGAAAAACGGTCAGTCTGATTTCAGAAGCGGGAATGCCGGTAATCTCCGATCCCGGATTTCTTCTTATTTCAACCGTTATTAAGAAAGGATTACCCTATGAAGTCATACCCGGTCCGTCGGCAGTAACGACGGCACTGCTTCACTCAGGTATCAAATTCAGCAGATTTATGTTCCTGGGATTTTTGCCGAAAAAAGAGCTGGAGTTTGAAAGACTTCTGATCAACATCAGAGATATCCGCCAGATTGCGAATCATACGGCATTTATTGCTTTTGAGTCACCTCACCGCATCAACCAGACCCTTTCAGTCATGGAAAAAGTATTTCCCGATGCTGAAATTGTGATAGCGCGTGAACTTACCAAGAAATTTGAGGAGATCTTTCGCGGGAAGGCGGCAGAATTAAAAGGCAAAGAATACCGCGGTGAAATAACGCTTATTTTTTCCTGACAGATCCCCGTCCGATTACTGTTCGTATTCAGGAAAGTTTTCGTCTCCGTTAAATTTAGCTTCGGTATCTGCAGGTCGTGAATTATTGTTAAGCCACTCAATGTAAGTACAGCCTGTTGCTTTTCTAGCTTCACGGTCCCAGCCTGAGGTACTGCATTTCTTCATTCTTTTTCCGTTTGCGGTAGTAACGAGGACGAGATTTTCGCCGCAGGTCGGACATTTTTCATCCAGTTCTTCTTTTGATCCGTTGAACCATTCGACAAAATCACAACCTGTCGCTTTTCGGGCTTCACGGTCCCAACCTCCTTTGCTGCACTTCTTCATTTTTTTGCCCGCTCTTGTTGTCGCCATGACAAGTGGTGCACCGCATTTGGGACATTTCTCATCAAGCTCTTCAGGTTCGGGGGTAAACCATTTTACATAATCACAGCCTTCCACCTGCCGGGTTTCAGGATTCCAGGATCCGGTCGAACACCGTTGAAGCTTTTTACCGGTCGGTGTTTCTTCTACAGGAGACAATGGTGATCCGCATTTAGGACAGTTGGTTAGTTTTGAGTCTTTAGTTGCCATCTGAACATTGTATACACTGATCCGTAAGATTACAAGGGATATATGTAATTACTTATCTTTATTATGCATTTTCGATGAGGAAGTCCACCAGTTGAGGAAAGCTCATTCCGATTGCTTTTGTCTCTTTGGGAAACAGTGAATTTTTAGTCATACCCGGAAGTGTATTTGTTTCCATATAATAAAGCGTGCCGTCCTTATAAAGGAAATCAGAACGTGAGTACGTTTTGCAGCCAAGCAATGTATGGATATTGGCGGCAAGTTCGGAGACAATGTCCGAGACACGTTTGTCCAGGTTTTTCGGAGGGGAAACTTCGATTGCTCCACCGTCTTCGTATTTGGAGGCATAGTCAAAAAATGCTGATTTGTTCGGAATAATCTCTACAGGGGGTATGAAGGTCATATTCCCTTCACGGTCTTCCAGACATCCGCATGTAATCTCCATTGCATCTTTGATATATTCCTGAAGAAGCACATGCCGATAGAGTTTTTCATTTCTCGATTTTTGTACCTGCTTTTTCAATTCATCCTCAGAATTAATGATATGAAGGCCCACACTTGAACCCATATTGTTGGGTTTGAAAATAAGCGGATACTGTAAATCTTCAACAGGAATGTTGCCGTAAAGATCAATAAGCGAGGTATTGGGAAGCGTGATTTCTTCCAGGGTATTGACTATAAGTGCAGTGCGGAACTTATCCATGCAGATCGCACTTGCAGTCGGTCCTGAACCCGTATATCTGATTTTGAAAAATTCGAGAATTGTTTGCAGTTTACCGTCTTCCACGAATTCACCGTGAATCCCGGCTAGGAATGCCAGATCAGTTTTGGTGAGATACTTCTCTACTCCCTCCATAAAAGGAAGATATGTTGAGGTATCCTCAGGAATCTGCAATTCTTTTTCAGCCTTGAAATACGTGCATTTTAAATCCTTCGTAATGTAAAAAACGGATACGTCATATTTTGATTTATCGATCGCTTCAAAGAGAGATTTTGTGCTGTTTATCGATACTTCATGTTCAGAAGATGGACCGCCGCACACTAAGGTTACTTTCATCATAGGTGTCCTTATACTATACGACCTGTTCGGCAGGAGGTCAAGAGAAGAAGAAATCTCAGAGATTTTTCCAAATAAGAGCAGTCAAAAAGATAAGTCCGGAGATGACGGCAATCATCGGACCGGAGGGAACGTTAAACAGATATGAACCCGTCAATCCGATTATGACTGAAATTGTAGAGAATATCGGCGCAAGGACGAACATACTTTTCAAAGATCCGGCAAACAATCGTGAAGTTGCCGCGGGGATGATAAGAAGCGCATTTACCAAAACGATTCCTACCAGCTGAATGCCGATTACGATTGAGATAGCGAGTGCAACATGGTAGATCATGTCAATCATTGAGACGCGGATTCCGAGAAGTTGTGAATATTCTGCGTCGAAGGCAATATTCAGAAATTTTTTGTGATATACCCGGGCTACGGAAAAGAGTACTATCGCTGTAACTCCTGTGAAAATGATATACTCCCAGCTTATCCCGAGAATGCTTCCGAACAGAAAGCTCATAAGCTCAGGCTGATACCCTGGAGTTACGGAAAGCAGGATTACCCCGAATGCCATTGAGACCGGGAGGATAATACCGAGCAGGCTGTCAGTATGTAGATCGGACTTTTTCCTCAAAACAGGGAGAATGAATGCTACAAGAACGGCGTACAACAATGAAAGAAGCAGCGGATTCACCCCGAGCAATATTCCCAATGCCACACCGGTAAGGGAAGAATGAGCTATGGCATCACCGAAAAATGATGACCGGCGAAGCATGGCAAAAATCCCGAAGTATGCAAGCAGCAAGGCAATTATTATGCCCCCGATAAACGCACGCTGCATGAACGGTAGTGTAAGTATAGAAAAATCCATTAGGTTTTGTCGTGGTGGTGACCGTAAAACTTCAAATGATGTCCGTACAGATTCTGAAACATTTCCTGGGTAAGTACATTTTTCGGCGCTCCGGTACAGACCAGCTTTTGATTGATACAGAGAACATTGTCCGCAAAGGTATGAACAATATCCAGTTCATGCGTTGCAATAAGGACCGTCAGTTGTTTCTCAGTGACAAGTTTCTGCAGCAGTGTATAAAAGGACTGTTCTCCTCCGACATCGACCCCGGCTTCCGGCTCATCAAGAATCAGAAGTTGAGGGTTTTGAAGGAGAGATCGTACTAGAAGGATCCGTTGAAGCTGGCCTCCGGAAAGTGCAGAAAGAAGTTTCTTATCTTTCCCTTTCATGTTGACTTCCTCCATGAGAGTGCTGATCTCATCATCAAAACTTTTTTGAGCGCAGGACAAATGCAGAAACTCATGCACGGTGATAGGAAAAGAAGTATCAAAGCTGAAGCGCTGCGGGACATATCCGATACGGTTCAGTTGTTCACGGACATCCCTATCGTTTAGACGGATCTTGCCTTTAAAGGGTACAAAACCGAGAATTGCCTTAAGAAGAGTCGATTTTCCTGAGCCGTTGGGACCGATTAATGCCGTGATGGACTCTGGCTTCAGTTCAAATGAAATATCCTCAATAGCGTTGTGAGATGCGTGCGGATATCTGACCGTTACATTTTTTACTTCAAGTATTGGTGACATTTATTGTAGGGCTTGGGTAATCTGATTTACATTATAGCGCATAAGTTCAGTGTACGAGTTGATTCCGGTCATACCCTCAGGAGCAAGTTGTGAAATCCTGATATTAAGATCTTTGGCTATCGGTTCAAGAGAAGAGGTAGAAAATTGAGGTTCAGCAAAAATAACCGTTACACCACTTTCTTTCACCTTCTCGGTAAACTCTTGTAAGTATTCAGGTGACGGTTCTTCTCCGGGAAATTCTTCAAATGTAGCCACGATAGTGATACCGTATTCCTCATCAAAGTATCCCCAGGCATTGTGAAAAGTTGCAATATTTTTATTTTCAAGCAGTGAAATTTTTGATCTGATTTCTTCGTCAAGTTGAGTTAACTCAGCTTCGTATTGTATAAAGTTTGTTTCAAATGACTGTTCATACTCCGGATACAGCATACTCAGTTCATTCTTTACTTGAGAAGCAATTCCTCGGGCATTATTAACACTTAACCAATAGTGAGGATCAAATCCTTCTTCTCCCTGATTGCCATCAGCCGCCTCCTCTTGGTGATCATCATCACTAAACTCTCTAAGCGTTACATTTTTATCGACAATAATCTGTTTTTTAATATCAGCTGATTGTGCTAATGTACTGCTCCATTGATCAATACCGTAATCGATCATAAAAATGGCATCAGCACCTTGGATTTTTCGAATATCTTCAGGAGATGGATCAAAGGAATGAGGGCTCGCCCCGGGATCAAGGACGAGGACAGTTTGTACTTCTTTGCCTGCTATATTTCTGACAATATCATATAAAGGGAATATGGTAACCGCTACCTTTCTCGGTTGACTTTCCTGTTGTTTATCTGCGTTTTGCCGGTATAAAAAGGATCCGGTACCTATAAGAATCGTGAGTAAGAGTACAAAAAGAATGGTTTTTTTCATAAATCTAGTATATGCAACTCATTTGCATTTGTCAATATTGATAAATCATACTCCCCTGGGTAATCACCATAATAAAGTATAATTGTTTTATGCCGAAACCGACGCCGATCATTTTTACAAAGGAAGGATACGAAACACTGCAAAAGGAACATGCTGCTCTCAAATCAAAGAGACCTGAACATGTACAGGAACTTGCTAAAGCTGCAGAGCTCGGGGATCGCAGCGAAAACGCAGCCTATAAGTATGCTAAACAGAGGTTAAGGCAAACAGATAGTAGACTTCGTTATCTGGAAAAAACACTGGACCGGGCAAAAGTCGTCGAAGCGACTCAGCATGAATATATTGAAATCGGTTCATCAGTTGTCATGCATAACGGTACGAAAGAGTTCGCATACCGCATAGTGGGAGGTAATGAATCAGATCCCTCAAAAGGGCTTCTTTCCTATCAGTCCCCTCTTGGGCAAGCATTGCTGAGGAAAAAGACAGGGGAAAAGGTCGAAGTAACAACACCTGTCGGTACAGTGATCTATACAATTCTCAAAATCAGTTAGCTTCAGGGATTTCTACGTCACAAGCCATTGCCGTACACATGACTTCTCCGTTCTGACACGAACAGGAATTACACTCATCCTGAAAGCCTTCTCCGTCTTGGTAAGTAACGCCTTTGTACGTACATGACAACGGAATAATATTTTTTACCGGATTCATGTCCAGCTTTCCGATCATCAGACCGAGCGCTATTCCGATACCGATTAACAGGACATACAGTAAATATTGTTTCATATGAAATCATTATATATCTTTTTGCTCGTTTAGCTCCTGAAATAATTGATGAGCAGTGAACAGTTTTTCTTCGAAGATATCTTCTTCTTCCTCTCCGTCAGGGACCAGGCACTGCTGGTGTTCATTTAGTTCATAGTTTCCGGCACAGTACCGTTCCCATTTCCATGTATAGATATTTAGTGTTGCAAATACTCCCGCTACTATGTATTGACGAAGTGCGGGAATATATGGAATCTTTCCTGTCTGGATGGCATTGGGTACCGCAAGTGATGCAATCCATCTCCTGATATCAATTTCTTCCTGTTCACGGGTTTTGACAGCCCAGTTCCCTAAAGACAGATTCAAGGAAGGTCCGCGGATCGCAGGGTCATACCTATGGCTATCGGATGCCGTTGTCTCTCTCAGTCTTTGAAGCTTAATATTTATACCGAGTACAGGATCAGGCGTATCGCCGATGTGTCGTCCTACCACAAGATCAATACCGTGTCTTCCTGGTCTTCCGTGTTCGAGTTGCGGCGATGCCAGACTTACCGTGTATCCGGCACTTTCAAGCGGTGACATCAGACTGATGTATGAAGCCCATTCTGCCATGAAGGCGTGAGAATCATTTTTTTCATCTATCCCGTTTGATGCAATATAATCCTCAAGTGCGGTTCGCCTTCTGTTGATAAAACCGTTTGTTGCATGGGTACCTTCCAGAATATGAGGGTCAAATGACCGATACGGAAGGCCAGCACTGTACGCTGCTTCAAAATCTTCAATAAACTGCAGTGCTCGAGGTGATTCGAGTGTAAGCATCAATAATTTTATTATAGATAGTTCATGGTATTCGTCCAGTAGGTTTTAGAGTAATTTACATATCAGAGAGTATACTTTTAGCCTCAAAAGTAGCATATTGCCGGAAGGCCATGTTGAGATCATTCTCTGGTGATTTATAATAGTAGTCATGGCGATATTTGAACTTCCGAAACCGAGTATTATTTCCGCGGATTCGTCTACGGGATCCGGAATTGTGTTCCATCCTGACAGCGGGTTTATTTCTCGTACAGCCCAAAAGCATGAAAAGCCGAACGGTGAAGCTGCCCGAATGGCTTCGTACCGGTTGGGGGTTCTTCCTTCAGGTGAGGTTCTGGCTTCGTATGACATTCATTTACCTGCAGGAACAGCGAGTGTATCGGTGTATGAGAACGGAGGAGATGAGATCGCAGCAGATTTTTCGATACAGGCTCATGATTGGGAAAGGGAGCAGATTTTAGCTGAGTCCGTATTTACCCCCCGTTTATTATCAACCATTGTTCGTGGTGCCCATAGTTCTTTCGGCTGCACTGTCGAACGATCAGCTTCAGGGCAACATTGCGTCGAAGTGTTTGATTTGAACGAAGATAACAGTATCAGGTCACTTCAAACGGCATTGATTGAAGATAAACAAGCGGTCATTGACGGTGTAAGGGTACATTGTCATGAAGGATACATCTCACTACGGATGGAGGCTATGGGTTATACATCAGGTATTGTCCTTCCGTTCAGTCTGCCGTTTGAAAGATACAGAGAGATGCAGGAGGTTCTCAGTCAGCAAAATCCTCTCGATTTCAATCCTCTGGATGTTCCGATTCCTCATCTGGGAACATCAATTCGTTTTGCCCGTGATGATATTTATCGGCAGTAGTTTCAGTGCGGTTCTGTTGTGCATTAAGGTATCGGGCGATTGAATGACCTACAAAACCCATCATTCGGAAGATGCCGATTCCCGTACCGAAGGTCACTCCCGTTGTAATTTCCGCTTTTGCCGCGACATCACAGTACGCAGGGACGAAATCTTTTCCTAACAGTGATTGTGTTGTCTGATCATACAATTGCTGCGCTTCTTCTGGAGCCGTGTCATAAAGCTGTTGAGTGGCATCACATATATAGTTTGGTGTACCTTCATCCTGTGTCAGGCGTACGCCGTGGAAAATAAGTCCTGCTCCTATGCCGACCCGGACGGTTTTTCCTAAAAATGCTCTTCTTGAAATGCGTTCCATATTAGCGTAGTCCGGCAATGTCTAATAGCTCATCAGTCGTAAGCGGCTCAATCGGGGACATAAGGTATGGATTTATATGTTCGATAAGGTAATTTGCAAATAAACCGTTGAGAACGGTACCTGAGTGGATTCCGTCCGATAGAAATAAATTCTGAGGATTATTCTGCCCGATATACTGGTCAAGAATGATATCTCCGACTTTTACCTGATAATCAGTCTCACTTCCCCGCAAGCCCTGGAAAAAGTCATTTGGCTCAATAATATGTGCCCCATATTTTTCAGCTACATCTGCAATTTTGACATTAGTTTCATTAATGACTTGCGTGACAAGATAGCGTTTATAAGGAAGCGGAAAACCGATTTTAACAGCTGTGTGATTTCCCCAGTCAGGGATTGTTACGATAAAAATTTCGGGGTTGCCTGCAGCCTGAAGCGTTTCAACTGCCGTTTGAACATCAGCAACAATCAGATTTTCCTTATGAATAATGTCTTCCCTATTCATTTCTTCGTTATAGATTGCACTATACGCATTGTCATACAAGTACGGGGCAAAATCATTTGCGCCGATATAGATTACTACTACGTTCACTTCTCCGCTTTTGACATATTGTGCCAGTCCGGCATGTTGGCCCGAGGAAATCATTGATGCTGCCGTGGCACCTGACCGGGCAAAATTGTATTCATACCCCTGTCTTCTGGGTTCTTCATAATAATTCCATGTTCCGAAGTTGACATTTCTTTTATTTGCCAAAATCTCAACCCAATTATACGTAGAGGTCGGATAATTCGTCCCGCGTTTGTCATCAGCACGGTATTCGTCTGACTGGCTGTCTCCCAGTATACCGATCCCTTTCAAAGGAACTTGCTCGATGGGTGCAGGTTTGACCAAGTACTTCTGAATTTGATCGATCACAAATTGAGGTTTCCATGTGAGCATCACAACACCCGAAATTAATGCCATAACGGCAATAAAAAGCATAAAATAAAATACTGCTTTTATAATATTGATCAGGGTGTTTCGCATGTGGTATTGTATCAAATATGAGATTTGGCTCCCGGTGCGCATGCACCGGGAGCCTTGAACAAAGATGACCGGGCTATTGGCCGATAACGGGAGTGGTCAACCGACAGTAGTCGATTTCCCACGTTTCCAATTTGTCGGCATTGAAAGTCTCGCTGTCACGCACGGCGGCGACAGCCTCAAACTGGTGACGGCATTTGAACTCCACAGAGTCACCAGGGAGCAACACAGATGCCTTCGAATCCGTGACCTTGAGAATGACAATGCTACCAACGGGAGCAAGTTCGGAATCCGATGACTGGACATGCAAGCGGACGAATCCCTTGCCGCCGAATTCCGGTCCGAAATAGCTGCCGTATGCGCCGTAGGCACTCCCTGCCATTGTCCCCCGTGCGGGGGCGGTTTGGCGGACAAGACTCTCGACGTCTCCGATCACTACACCTGCGATGAGGTATACACCATCATCGACTGGCATGCCATCAGGATTCGCGAGGAAAGCTTGCGGGCTGTCACTGCTCGGCTGTGGCGCGCGGTCTGCCATACAGCCTGCAAGCAATGCGGCAAGCAGAACCAATACTACCAAGCCACTGAAACGCGTATTCATTGTAGAATCCTCTCTTGAATCAATTGATTGAACTGACCGTATTGACGAGAATTGCTTCTCACCAATAGTAGTCAGTTCAAATTAGCCCGATCTGTCAATGTGCATATCGTTTATCCGCACTTTTTGTATGTTAGCTTTTATACATACTCAAAAGCAGATAACGATCTATGTATATTATACTATAGGTTATAGAAAGATTAAAGAGAAGTATTTTTTACTCGCCGCTTACTAATGCAAGAAGACTGCGAATCGCCGACTCGGAAGAACCGTACCGAAAAGCTCTCAGCTGGTTGATTTGAGAAAGATAATAAAGTTGTTCCTCTCTTGTAAGTATGATGCCGACATTCGGCACCTGATTCAGTTCATAATAAATCGGCGAGAGTAATGAAGGGTCAGTGTGTTCGTTGAGTCCGTCAAATCCTCCCTGGAGACATACTGCACCAATTCCCTGCAGGGTCAGTTCCTTCGCAACATTGTAGCTTCGCCCGCTTCCGTGATTACAAATGGTTACAACCTGCAGCCCATTTGATACCATTCTGGCAAGTCTTCCGTTCAGTATCTCTTCCGTGTTTATCCCGTAATCTTTTCTGGCGAGTGTTTCTGTGATCGGTGATGGTTGAGGAAGTTCTATCATAAGATTGTATCGGTATTTCAAATCGGAATGAAATAATGGACTATTTTATCACAGGAACGGCCATATTTCGGATATATCGTGTCCCCGGGGCCGGAATCATAATTTCACACACGGTTGACCGATAATAAGATTCTATAAATATCTTATTGAATGATATAATATTTCTTCTCTGTAAATACAAAAGCTGTATTCTACCGGGATTGTTCTTTAACAATACGATTTGTACTCACTTTATTAACTTTGGCATATAGAGGTTTAAATGACCTTTGTACGCCAAAGTTAATCTAGTCCCGTCATGAAAGGAGTAAGGGGCTTGAGGCGCCTAAACTCACTTTGGCAGAATATGACGTCTTGTTCAATCTACTAAGGAGAAACACACATGTTCAGTAAAGTCGGAGTTGTGGTACTGGCAGCATTGTTCGGTTGGATGCTCATGGGAATCCGAGGGCTTCTGATCGGGGGCGCCGCTGCAGCAGTGGGCGTCTTTTTCTTTGCACGGGCTGCAACGCCTGTGGTCGTTGAGGAACCTCCCCTCTCCCGCTTTCTTTTTGAGAGTACCGGTTCCGCTCCGCTCTGGCTCGCCCTCCGCATTCTGGTGGGGTATGAGTGGCTGGAAGCCGGTTTTCACAAACTGGAAGACCCTGCATGGCACAGCGGTGAGGCCATCCTCGGCTATTGGACACGTGCTGCGGCCATTCCGGCAGAAGGTCGTCCGCTCGTCTCCTTTGACTGGTGGCGGTCGTTCCTGCAGTTCATGATCGATGCCGAATGGAACACCTGGTTTGGTCCCCTGATCATGTACTCAGAAGTTCTGGTCGGCGTTGCTCTGATCATCGGCCTTTTCACGGGCATTGCCGCCTTCGGCGGAGGCTTCATGAACTGGTCGTTCATGATGTCTGGAAGTGCCAGCTCAAATCCGATGCTCTTTGCGTTCTCGGTTTTGCTTGTGCTGGCGTGGCGTGTGGCCGGCTGGTACGGCGTTGACCGCTTCCTTCTCCCGATTCTGGGGACACCGTGGCGTCCGGGCCGAGTGTTCCACCCGGAGACATAGTACAAGTCGTATACTGCATCCTGCCTTCGGGCAGGGTGCAGATATACACCTTTTAACTGTTTTATTTATTCCAAAGAAAAACCGCCTGATGATCTGATGAAACTTCATCATGCCATGAGGCGGCGTTTCTCTTGTACATAAGCTTGTAGCTTACTCGTGCGGATTGTCCGCAGATGTCAGTGCAGATGGTTATCTGCATTGTGATATTGCCCAACGATTTTATTCGTTAAGCAGGTGTATTCTGTTGTAACTTCTGCACAAGCAGGTATGCATATTTGTGATCACGCTCGTCGATGAACGGATCACGCTGGTACTGCTTCCAGTGAGCCGTTAGTTCTTCGTTAGCAAGAAGCTTCTGCAGTTTCTCCTCGTCGCCGTTGAGCATTACCTCCGCAAGCGCACGCAACGCTACGACACTCATTGAAATAAGCAGCGAAGAAGCAAGTTCCTCTGCGGTCGTTCCTTCGAGCATTGCCAATTCTTCCGTTCCGAACTGTCGGGTTTTCTTTTGCCAGGCCATGAGATACCTCCGTGAATAAGTGTTCTGCTCCGAAATGAGCAGCGATCTGAACATATTTTTATATCCAAAGCACTGCTCATTTGCAATCCGTATTTTTTGAAAGTACAAGAGAAATAATGTCTTTTATCCCTATCAAGCACTGCATAATGTGCCGAATAAAGCTTTTTGACAACCCTATTATACCAATAGAGGAAGAATTATTAAACTATAGGTTAATCCGATTTCAAGAACCTTTATCACGCAGCAGGTTCCTTTTTCATGATCTTTGCAACGTTACTGTTTTCTTTTGTTTTATCAGGAATATCATCTGTACGATTCAGATTGTCATGGTTTTCCAGAGTAATACGTTTAGGTCCCAGGTGGGTGTAGCCTTTAGGCTCACCCGCATCAATGATATTTTGCTATCTCATAGGTTTTTCTGCATCATGTAGTCCTTAAATGAGACATGTTATGCCGCTTTCTGTTTGTTCTGCCACAATAAATGAACAATTAATTGTAAGTATCATTATATGAAAAAGGCGCGTACATTCCGTACGCGCCTCTGATGTTGTTTCTTCGCATCCTCTAGAACTGGCAGGAAGCGAAGATGAACGTCAGCACCGCAATGGCACCGAGCGCTCCAAGGGGCAAACCGATAAGTCTCATAAAGCCTCCTTGTGACTTTACGACAAGATTTCAATGCGGCGACTGCATTGAAACGAGAAATTAAAGTATACTGTAAACTATAGGTTATTGCAATAAGAAGTAGCTGTTTATTGAGAATTTTGGGGTACGGACTTCATCCGTACCCCAATGATCAGAAAGGCCCACCAAAGCATGTTGCCATGAGGGCCGCGACAACGATGAACAACAGTAGATAACCGATACCGCAACCTGCTGTCTCCTTCTTTGTCATAATCGTACTCCTTGAAAAGTAGACCGTGAGCTAAGGCATATTTTGTACTTCGGGAGCTGTCCCCTGGTACGCACTACTCAAAGCTTTTCTGCTTATAGCATATTATATAAGAATATACAAATATATCTATAGGATATACGTTAGGCTTGTAAATTATCGAAGTTTACCTTTCACCTAAGGATGTATGAACAGATGAAGAGGAGAGAAGAAACCTGACAGTAAAGATTGATCCTTTACCAGGTTTACTGTGTACCTCTATTGTCCCGTGATGAAGTTTGATGATGGATTGTGCAATTGAAAGTCCGATACCTGATCCAAAGACTTTATCAGTAGCAGAACCACGATAAAACCGGTCAAAAATATGTGGTATGTCTTTTGGAAGAATACCCTGTCCGTTATCTGCTATTGTAATAACCGCAACAGGTTCCTTTTTTCGCAGTGTGATTTTAATACGACTTTTTTGCGGAGAATATTTTATAGCGTTTTCAATAATATTGATAAGCGCTTTTGCAAGTTTATCTTTGTATCCCTCGATATAAGCATTCGGTGATATTGAGGTCTCGAGAAGCTGATGTTTCGGTTTTGCTAGTTTGGATCCGATATCCGATAGCTCCTGTAGAAGCTCGCTTAGGTTTATTTTGCTCACTTTCTTTTGCTCATGAGGTGTCTGTGACCACGCAAGGTCCAAAATATCATTGAGCGTTGATGAAAGGGCATTTGTTTCAATTATGGATTCATGAATAACCTGGCGATATCCATTTTTTGAACGTTCCTTTGAGATAGAAACCTCTAAAGCACTTCTCATCGTTGCAATCGGTGTTTTCATTTCATGAGCCACATCAGCAATAAACTGTTGTTCTCTTTTAAAAGCTTCATCAAGTCTATTCATCAGGTTGTTAAAAGCCGCTGATAGCTCTCCGATTTCATCTTCCCGTTGGATTCCTTCTATTCGTTCATCAAGTGTTTCAAGAGAAATTTTTTTTATCCTGCCCGTGAGATATGTCAGATCATTCGTGATACGGTATATGATGATAAATCCGATAATAGCAAGGATAAAGAAAAGAAGGAAAAAAATTTCTGTTCCGTACTGATACTGCACAATGTGAACTACCGCATAGAAGAAGATAGACAAGGCAAGAATACTGCCGATATACCAACCAAATAGCTTATTCCGAAGACTTTTGAAGAAACCGATATTCATATGTTCCTGTCACTTAACTTGTATCCGACGCCGTGTACCGTTTCGATAAGTCTTTTCCCTTTCCCGCTACTTAATTTTTTCCTTAAAGAAGCCATAAACACATCAACCACATTTGAAAGACTATCAAAATTGTAATCCCAGACATGTTCGGTAATTTGAGTTCTTGTGACAACTTCATCCTTATGATGAGCAAGAAATTCCAGAATGGCAAACTCTTTCGGAGTTAGGGTTATCTCCTTTCCGTTTCTTCTTACTTTATGCTGGACGGTATCTACTTCAATTGTGCCAAGAGTAATTACAGAAGTAGGTTGCTGTACTGATCTTCTTATTAGTGCCTGCACGCGCGCTTTGAGCTCTGCAAATTCAAACGGCTTGGCGAGATAATCGTCAGCTCCTGATTCAAGACCGGCTACTTTGTCGTCAACTCTGGTCTTTGCTGTGAGCATAAGGATAGGAGTAATAGTTCCTTTTCTTCTCAACTCCTTGCAGACTTCTATTCCGTCAGTTTTCGGAAGCATCAGATCAAGGATTATAACGTCATAACTCTCTGAGCCTGCAAGATACAATCCTTCATCTCCGTCGAAAGCCTGATCGACGGCATACCCCGTTTCGACAAGACCTTTTCGTATATTTTCTGAAAGTTTGCGTTCATCTTCGACGATAAGGATTCTCATAGGTTAATGATTACAGATGCAATTTTGCTTTTCTCAGTGTCATTGCGTTTATGACCACAATAACGCTTGAAAGACTCATGAGAAGTGCCCCAACAGCCGGAGACAATCGAAATCCTAAGGGAATAAACAGCCCGGCTGCTGCAGGAATTGCGAGTATATTATACCCCAGTGCCCACCAAAGGTTCTGTACCATTTTTGTATACACCTTTCGTGCGAGAATAATCAGTCTCACAATATGTTGCGGATTACTCTGTGTCAGGATGATGTCTCCTGCTTCGACTGCAACATCAGTACCGGCGCCGATTGCTACGCCTGCATTTGCCTGTGTAAGAGCCGGCGCATCATTTACTCCGTCACCAGCCATTAGAACAATATTTCCCTTCTTCTGAAGTTCTTTTATATGCTTGAATTTATCCTCAGGAAGAACTTCTGCAAATACAATATCAATACCCAGCTGTCTAGCAACAGGTTCAGCCGCTTCCTTTGTGTCTCCGGTCAGCATTGCTACCTTTACGCCCAGGCGGTGTAATTCATTAACTGCCTGTTTCGACTCTTCCTTGATCTGATCGCTTAAAGCAATCACACCAATACTTTCTTTTTCATTTGCGATAAATACCGGTGTTTTTCCTTCATATGAAAGTTCCTGAAGGGCTTGCGTCTGTATTTCAGTCCATACATTTCTTTCTTCCATAAGGCGTTTATTCCCGAGAAAATATCGTTTTCCCATAAGTTCGGCTTCCATACCCCGACCCGCTAGGTTTTTAATCTTATCTGCAGCATTTAGAGAAATACCATTATTTTTCGCATGCTTTACAATGGCTAATCCGATCACATGTGAGGAGTGTGATTCTATTGCACTTGCAATGCTCAGAAGTTCCTCTTCTGTGCCGGAAAATGTTTTGATGTCTGTGACGCCAAATTCACCTTTTGTCAACGTTCCTGTTTTATCGAAAACTACGTAATCTGCATTTCTGACAGTCTCAATCTTGCCCATGTCCTTTATAAAGATACCGTTATTGACTGCAAGTCTTGTTGCAATTGTTGTTACTGTAGGTATGGCAAGACCCAGGGCATGAGGACATGCAATGACAAGGACGGTAATTGCCAACGTTATGGCAAAGACAAATGGTTGGCCAACGATAAATGACCAGGTAATCACCGTAACTATCGCAATAATAAGGGCCGAAACGGTAAGCCAGCTTGCAGCACGATCTGCCAGTCGCTGGGCTGAGGGCTTCGTCTGTTTTGCCTGAGAAATAAGATTCTGAATTTGACCGATGGTAGAGTTGGCACCCACGCGGGAAAGCCGGATCTCAACAGAACCGTCAATACTGATAGCTCCTGCTGAAACCGATGCGCCTTTGCTCTTTTCCACCGGTTTTGATTCTCCGGTGATATGTCCTTCATTGAATGATGATTCGCCTTGCACGATCTCTCCGTCAGCAGGGACTTTCTCACCCGGTTTTACAATGACGATGTCACCTTCCTTAAGCGTCGCAATTTCTACATCCTTTACTCCATCGGACAATTTAAGATGTGCTTCTTTTGGTAAAAGTTTTGCAACTTCCTGAAGTGCATCCCCTGCTGCAGTTGAGGATTTTGCCTCAAGATAATGTCCGAACAAAAGTACCCAGATAAGGGTCGCTACTTCCAGATAAAACTCCATTTCAATAGATGGAATAAAAGTAGAAGCGACAGAAAAAAAATAGCCGGAGCCGACACCCAGAGAGACGAGTGTCATCATTCCGAATTGTTTGGATCTGATTTCATGGCTCGCATGCCGGAAAAATATAAGACTAAAGTAAAAAATAACAGATGAAATGATAAATTCAAAGTATGGTCGAAAAGCAAAATCTGGAGCACCGAGATATGTGACAGCCGGCTGGGAAAAGAATGCAAGAGGGACAAGCAGAGCTGTTACGATAAAAAAACGGTTGATAAAATCCTTTGCTGCGCCCGGACTTGCCATCATGCTGCCATGATCGTGATGCATATGATCGTGACCGCTTTCCGTTTCATGCTCCCTATGCTGAGATAAATCTTGGTGATGACTATGCTTCATTACAAGATCCATTCCGCACTTCGGACAGGTTCCCGGTTCACTTACTTGTATCTCTGGATGCATGGGACAGGTAAAAACAGTCTGTTGATTATTCATAATTTAGATCAAATTGATAACACGCTGTAATTTACTTTCAACTTCTTCAGCAATGTGAGCAATAGTCTTATTGCGAGTGATATCATTCATAATGGTGGGTTTCATAGCAGAGACGACTATTCCATTTGTGTCTTCCCGAATGACAATACTACAAGGCAGAAGAGTCCCGATATCCGGGTCAGCTACCAATGCTCTGTGAGCAAGAGAAGGGTTACACGCTCCCAATATTACATATTTTCTTGATTTGACGTTCAGCTTTGTTTGCAATGTCTTTTGAACGTCTATTACAGTAAGAATACCGAAACCTTCATTTTTAAGTTCATTAATCACCTGTTGTTCTACCTCTTTAAATGGCTTATTCGTTGTTGTTGATAGAGTATACATATAGCTTTCCTATGTTTATAGTATCAGATTTTCCACTCGAATATTCTCTTCCCGATACTTGTATCGTCCTGCATTATAAGTTGAATACCTGATGATTTCTTCAAAGGTTCATTAAAAGTAAGAATGCCTGTACGGTGATGACCCCCTGGGGGAGATCCTTCCCAGACACTATTTGTATATTCATTCCCTTTGCCATCAGCGATCTTACTTATCTGAGAAACTTCAAAATCAAGGTTTACGGAATGGGTGCTAAACTCAATTTCAAACCGCGGATTTTCATCTACTTGCAGAACTTCAGGTTTGACCACTATGACAACATTATTCTCATCTGATTCTTGTTGAGTAATACTTTGTACAGGTGATGGCGTGGGAAATTCAGAATTTCTTCGTACTGTTTGATCACTCCCTGCAGCGGATGAAATCAGTATAAACACTACCAAAGCGAAAATGATTCCCATGAAAATAAATATTGTTGATTTGTTCATGTAATGGTATGTATAACTCGTAACATATACACAATACCTCCCATATTCATAACTAAGCCGAGAATAATCAGGGGAATTTGATAGTTAGTTAGGAATATCGCTATTCCGGATATCCCAAGCGCCGGAAGTATCTCGGTCAAGTGGTGGGCACAGCAAGCAACCATACTAATGCCGGAAGTACTGCCGCTTGCAGATGTTAATCCTGCGGCAGTTTTCGTAGACCCTTTTAGTATCGAACGGATTTTCACAAACAGTCCGGTCTGTATGCCGAAACCAAAAGAAAGAGCTATAAGCCAATACCACATATCTTTGAATTGGTTTACTGTTACCGCTATACTATCCGTTGCAATTATCATTATTGAAAAATACAGGATAAGAAGCGCAAAACACGCGGTAAGACCAATGCCATAGTACTTCACATTTTTCATAACGATATGGTAATAAAAATACTATGAAGATTTTATGAAGATGTCTCTTCATACAATTTTCATAATTCATCATGTATAGTGACCGTATGTCTGAGAAAATTCAAGAAATAATGGATGAAGACCGTTTCTTTCGTATCTCAATGTACATATTACTAATCGGTGTACTTGCGGCTTTTTATATGCTTTTCACGACACTCATGCATTACTATCTCGGTACAGAACTTCCCGATCAAAGTGAATTTTTTCAGCAATCCTCTGAGACTTACGGAAGTAACGGTCCCCCTTTATAGCCAGGTATCCATGAAGGTATAAATATATAAATCATAAACAATACACCCACAATAACCGAAATGAGTATATAGAGGAGCGTAAGAATGGCGTGATCCTTCACATCCTTATATCCCTTCTTTTTACAGCATCTATTGTAATAGTAGTGTATCCCTATAACCAAAGCAGCTACCAACAATCCCGGCAAGAGAAAGACCCTGTTTTCAGCTTCCAATCTGAAAGCCAGCAAATACCCGGAAGAAACGAGAAAAAAAAGCAACGCTCCGCAGCAAATTATATGTTGAAAAATGAAAGGAATGGCGAGTCCGACAATTCTTTTCATCCTACTTTTTTCTTAACAACCTGATAAAAGTAACAAAGCTATATCCTCCGATCCATGCAATTATGGCCACAAACATACCGCCCAGTACGATGCCGTCAACAGTCACGCGAATTTCAGCCATGGGTGACGGAAACAGTCCATGAAACCACCATCTGGTTATTTGATAAGCAATGTTCGGGAATACAGCTGCAAAGACCGTACAAATTATCCAAAGAAAGACCGCAGTAAGGGTGATGGCATTTGCAAACAATACATTGTCTTTAAACATATCGGTTTTACTGATGAATAATTTCTAACTCATACCCTTCATCAGAGACTGCAGCCAAAGCTGCAGTCTCATTATAGGTATTATTGGTTTGTAAAGAAATACGTTTTTCGTCAAAGTCGATGCTCATGTCTTCTACGCCTTCTAACTTGAGTAATGTTCGCTTAATCATTTCTATGCATGCTCCGCAGTGGGCTCCCTTGATTGTATATGTTCGAGTGTTATTCATACTGATGATATGTGTAATTAGTAACAAATAGATTCATGTCAGACTCCGCATCCTCCGCCTCCTCGTGGCGGCTGTTCGACAATTCCCTGATCCTGAAGCCATTGCTTGGCTCTTCCCCATCCTTGTGATGATGAATACTCAGCACTCAGTAGTTTACGGGGATCAAGATTCTTAAATTCGGTTTGCTCTTTATTCTGGAAATAAAGTGCCAAATCATAGTAATTACTCGGGAACCAGAACGCGCTGAAATACTTTCCTGCTTGGTACATTTCATCCTCCGTTGCTCCCTGACTTGCCATAAGCTGAAGGACCGAAAGGAGAGCCATTCCGTGATTACAATCCGGGAATGCCGTGGAGTTACCGCAGCATGGTCTGTAGATATTTGAAGCAACACTCTCAACCAGGGCTTCTTGCTCAGCAGTCATCGGTATCAAGGCCTCTTTTGCGTAATAGTCCATTGGATCACTTTTTGCAAGACTCCATCCGCCTGTTGATGCAAAACCCCCGGCCTGTCCGTTGCCGTATTTGATCATGTCTCCTTCAGTCAGCACCCGCGATTTATTTCCCAAGCCGGCTGCCCAAAAGAAATTCAGGAGGAAGTAAGAATTTTCACGGGTGATTGTTACGTTTTCGTCAGATCCTTTTGTCAAAATTTGTAACTGATCTTCGGTCAGCGGTTGCTGATTTTGTTCATAAATCTGAATGAACTTATCCTTGTCGATGACACCCATCGATAGCATGCGCGGACCAAGGTCTCCGAATTTCGCCTTCAAGGTATACCCATTTGAAGGATTGATCTGTTCAAATATTTCACCTGAAGCTCCTTCTTCTGTATCAATAGGTTTTGCGGCAATGCTACCGAAGGCCTTGTACTGAATATCTAACCGCGGTATGGCATAGACCACCAGGACGAAGGCAAGTCCGATTAAGAAAGATCGTTTAAACGATTGATTTTTAAGATGGCCGTTAATTCTGAGTGCCAGGATACTGAATGAATAGTACAAAAGGATGATTGAAAGAAGCTTGATCTCAAGTCCTTGGAAGGGAAATGCTGTGAGTGAAGCGGCGATTCCCAACAATGGCAAGAGGAATCCTCCACACACAGCACACCCAACCGATACCAAACTTAAAAATACACCCATGGTAGAATTTGCCATTTCGGTGTGCGTTTTTTGTTTTACCTTCTCAAAGACATATACTAAGGCAGTCATAACAATCGCAATAAACACATTGTTTATGAGACTCAAGATGAGAGTAAGTACGGTAAAGGTGGGATTATTGTCCTGTACAAACCGTTGCCATGATGTGGTTCGGGTAAGAAGGAAATAATCAAGTAACATAAAGGTCGTGAAGATAAATCCTGATAAAGCAATATAACTGGGCTGATCATATACCTTATCAAGGGTTTTTCTGATTTCTTTCATTCATAAAAAATAAATTAATAATTATTTCTTGTTTATTTCATTGATCTTCTTCCAAAGAAATACAATGATTAAAAGAAAAATAACAAGAATCAATATTGAAAACACAATGTGATAGAGAGAAAATACTCCTCCGAAATATCCCGGGAAACTATATCCGTTCATCATACTCCACCCCATCATAGGCATCATGTATCCATTCCGGTCATAAGATATATTCCCTCTGAGACATCCGTCCTGAGCTTTTCCCATACGTATATGCATTGATTTAGAAAGTTCGGGACCCATTTGCTCTTCCATAGCCCTATCCTGTTCTTCGCCCATCATCTGTTTCATAAATTCATCCCCTTTTTCCTCATAATAACTCTCGGAGCGGGTACATTCACTTTCGTCATAAGTACCGTTTCCCCACATCATCATCTGAGCATTTGCTTTTTGCGGAATGATCAGTACAAGCAATACAAAAGACAGCAAAAATATTACTTTTTTCATATGCTTTTTTTCAGTAATTTATAAAAGACAAATAGTATGATGAGAAACACGGAAATATCGAAAAGTGGATTCTGAAAATTCTTAGCAATTTCAAAGATCATAAGTCGGATATCCGTACTATATCCGCTCATGTCGCTCATATTAATTTTACCCAAGTAGTTAAAAATCGCAATAAGCATTCCCGTCACGATAAAGACAGCCGCCCCCAGATACTGGAATATTGTATATATCTTTCTTCTTGTTGTTCCTGAAAGTTTCTGAGTTGTGTTTTTATAACCCAAAGACAGAATAAAGAGAGGAAATACTATTCCCAGTACATACGCTAATGCGACAAACAGCCCTTGTAATATTGTCGGAGAAAGCGATGTCAAAGTAACTGCGGCAAATAGAACTGGAGCGCAACATGAGGATGTAAGTCCGGACATAACTCCTAGACCGAATACAGATGCCGCATTGACATTTTTATCTAATTTCGGTTCGAAATGAATAAACTGGGGAATATGGAATAAGGGTTTAATAGTCATGATCCCCATAAAAATAAGGACTGCGGCTCCGAGGTAATATACTTCCGCATGGAACATATCCAGAAAGTAGATAAAAAATTTGAATCCCAAAGCAACCGGAACGAGAATGAATGCCAAACCGAGAGCAAAAATGAGGGTGTACAGCATTACCTTTTTACTTTCTTTGAAAATCGTCCCCAGGTAGGTAGGAAAGAGAAACGTAATACAGCAGGGAGCAAAAAGAGCCAATACTCCTGCAAGAAACGAAGCTGTCAGTGAGATTCCGAAAAGAAAATTTGTATCCATTATTCGACATATGCCTTAACTTGTAGTACAAGTTTGGGATTTTCAGGATCATTCGTAGAGACATATACTTCGCGTCCGACCTCACCATATACAGGCATTACATACGGACGATAGATGACATCAACTCTTGCTTCTGTTCCCGGCGCAATTTCACGATCAAAATCTCCTGCGCTATGCATCCCGAATTCATCACTTTCATATCCCTGATAAATCACTTTTCCGACCGTACACCCGCAGCTTGATGAAATATCAAGAAGCTGAAGAGGTTCCTGCCCGATATTTTTCACGGTAAACGAAGCGGTTTTTGCTTCAGATACTTTCATTTTTCCCATATCTTTGAGCGTTTCTTTTATTTCAACTTTCGGACGTGATGCATCTTCTTTTGTATACGCTTTTGCTGCGACATTTGCTTTTGCTGTTTTCGAAACCATATAATATGCACCGAACATAAACACAACTGACAGTATGCCTCCAAGAATCAGTATTTTATTATTCATAATGAGTAATCAATTTATATCTAGATGCATATTACAAAATTGAATATGAAGATTTTATGAAGATACCTTGGATACTTACAAAAACCTTACTGCGCTTTACCCCTTTCTTAATATCACCTCAGTAAGATAATCAGAATATGAAGGACGGAACAATGAAAGGAAGGACTCTGGCCCTTATGTATATAGGGTCTTTTATAGCAATGTTTATCACGATGTATGCGATGGTAAACAGCTGGTCGCATGTGTATATAAATATTAACAAAGCATATATGGCCGGTTTGATGACCGCATCAATGGGAATTGTGCAAGTGCTGGTGATGAGTTCTATGTTTAGTGCAAAAACTCGTAATATGCTTATTATCGGTAGCGTAGCAATGGTCACTCTTCTTTATATTTTCATTCGGCAGCAATTTGCAGTTGATGAAATCAGATTTTTAAAATCAATGATTCCACATCACTCGTCAGCAATTTTGATGTGTGAAAAGGCTACTATTACGGATCCTGAAATTAAGCAACTGTGTGATGAGATAGTAAAAACACAGCGGGAGGAAATATCTGTCATGGTGCGTATGCTTCGGGAAAGAGGAATAGGAAAACCGTAACATCTCTATCTTCATGCTATTCATAGTACAATGATGAAAGTATGCCAAAGCAAAAAAAAACTTCAAAGCTCAGAATCATTATTGTTGTCATTATTATTATCTTTCTTTTGATGTTCCTCCTAAGATTAAAGAAGAATAAACAACAGTCACAAAACTCCCAAGATAGCACTATCATTTCTTCCAACAAAGAGATTCCCGCTACATACTCAAACTTATATACAACTCTTGATGAAGAATTGAATGCTTTTACTGCCACTTTGAATACAACCAATAAGACGAACGTTATTAAGGGTGCAGAGCTTCTCACTGCCAATACCCATCGAGGAGCGGATCTTTTAGATCGCAAGGCTATGGCGGGAAATATCCTCTACCTTGATCACCTGCAAGAGATAGGGGTAAAAGGGGTGTCAGTATCGCTTATGTTCCCCGTTCTCCTGAACGACTATCCTCAGAGTGAGGAGTATTGGCAGTTCTATAAAGATCTTGTTGCAGAGATTCGTAGGCGTGATTTAGTACTGCATATGGATATCGGTTCGGTTTTCAAAGAACGTGAATATTCTTCAATCCAGGTGAATTATGATGAGGTATCGAAGGAAGATTATATTGAAGGGAAAAAACAAATTGCTATTCGTGTCTTGAAGGAACTACAACCTGATTATCTCACGCTTGTCGGTGAGCCTGATACTGAAGCGGCAATCCTCGGGTTCACAACATCTGCAGATGAATATAGCCGGCTGGTCTCTCAAGTAGCACAGGAAGCCGGTGCTTCTTCAACTCTGTTGGGAGCAGGATCAGGTACATGGGATTCGATTGAATTTGTGGAGATTTTTGCCCAAAACCCCGATCTAGATTATGTAGATCTTCATATCTATCCCCTTTCAAACGGTATTACCAGCTATCTCGAGCAGGCAGTCAAGATGACAAACATTGCCAAAGTTAACGGGAAAAAGGTAATAATCGGTGAAATGTGGCTGTATAAAGCAGCACCAAAAGATCTGGTCCGCGGAGAAGCCAGCACGGATATCTTCCAACGTGATCCATTTTCATTTTGGTCTCCTCTTGATCAAAAAATGCTTCAAACTGTATACGATATGGCTGAAGCAAACGGTATCGAGTATGTCTCACCTTTTTGGTCACAGTACTTTTTTTCGTATCTGGAATATGATTCTCATAAAAACAAACCGTATCTACAATTGCAGAGTCAGGTGAATAAAGATGCCGTGCAGAACATGCTGGAAGGAAAGATTAGCGAGACTGGGGCCTTTTATAAAGGAATGAAGTGAGATTTCCTATTTATACACGGTAAAAAAAAGACCCGGAAAAACCGAGTCTTTTTTTCAGAGTGACCCCATGGGGATTCGAACCCCAGATTCCATGGATGAAAACCATGTGTCCTAGGCCGCTAGACGATGGGGCCGTCTAAAACTGAACCTTTATTTTAACAAATCCGATCTGATTTTTCCAACTCAATGCGTTTTGTGATTTATTACAGATCTCTTCACAAACATTTATTTCCCTTCTACAAATCGTTATTATAATGTGAACGTCGTGATTTTATAGTACAATATATCAATATGAAATTCGTCGTACGATTTTTGGACAAAATGTGGAACCGTGACAAAACGGTGACAAAACGGGAAGCCAAAACCAAACAGTTTGCAAAAGAAGTAACGCAAAAGTATCAAAAGACATTGCGGCGTCTTTCTTATGAGTAAAAAACATTTGTCATGCACTACCTCGATCACGATGACTTCCAGATAATCTGTAAAGTGCTTTCAGATTTTTTCAAAAAGGTAAAAGATCCTCCTCCAAATTACAACCATACCTATTTTGAAAAGCTTGACAGTATCATTTCTATACCGCGACGCACATTCGATAAAAAAGACCTTTACCCAACTCTTTTTCACAAGGCTGCCTGCTATCTGTATTTTATTAATAAGCTGCATCCTTTCAACAACGGAAATAAACGCATATCCATCGTCGCAACCGGCGTCTTTCTCCGATATAACAACTATGAACTGGATGTCGACGAAGATACTTTGTATGCTTTTGCAAAAGAGGTAACACAATCCAGAAAACAGGATGAGGAGTTTGCAAAGGTTGTCGAGTTCGTAAAAAAATACTCACGACGGACTGACGGACGAAGATTTCCCGATTTGTTGAGCTGGCTTCAGTATATATTCAAAAACGCGAAAATCCCGAACTTTACTCCGCTAAAGAAATAAGTCAGTGGAGAGGTTCGGATAGTACTTCATTTCAAGCATAGTATTATCTTCGGAAAGTCGTATACCAATGACATCTATCTGAAATTTCTTGTTGTACAGTGCGTTGGAGTGAATATAAAACTGTACAGTACGAAGAAGCTTGGTTATTTTATGATACGTAACTGCTTCGACCGGTAACCCCTGTTTTGTAGACTTTCTGGTCTTTACTTCGACAAAATGTATTACGTTATTCTTTTCAGCTATGATATCAATCTCTCCCCATCGTGATGTGCTGTTCTTGGCATAAATAGCGTATCCTTTTGATTTCAGGAAAGCTATGGCAATTGATTCTCCGTATGAACCGGTCTTCTTATTATCGTAGGACATATGATGTGTAATTACACCATAGTACTATTATCCGTATAAAAATACAATTGAGAAGAAAGAAATATTATTTCTGTCTGTAGAGTTTCTGTCGCATCTTTTTGCCTGAAAGATCACGGATGAAGTATGCCCGTGCTTTTTTGAATTCAGACTTTTTCTCGACTTTGATATCATCGATAAAAGGAGATGACAAAGGGAAAATTCTCTCGACTCCGATGCCGCTTTTTGATATCTTGCGGACAGTGATCATTCGGGTGGCTTCAGATGCACCGCGGATCTTGATGATAATACCAGCGAATTGCTGAATACGCTCTTTATCATCTGCTTCCTTGATCTTATAGTCAACAGCGACTGAGTCACCGATTGAGAGGCTATTTTCTTTGTATTGAATTGCGTTTGCCATAGATAGAGTATTATACGGGAGATTGCAGAAAAAATCAAAGGAAATTATAAGAAGCGTTACTTGTTATGTCCCTTGGCTGCTTCGATGAATGCAACGAATAACGGGTGCGGTGACAGCGGACGGCTCTTGTATTCGGGATGTCCCTGTGTCCCCATATAAAAAGGATGTGTATCTTCAGGAAGTTCGATAATCTCGGCAAGCTGCTCTACGACTGAACGTGCCGAGATTTTCATGCCGTTCTTTTCAAACTGATCGGTGTAATCATCGTTAAATTCATAGCGGTGTCTGTGCCGTTCGCTTGTTATACCGTCTTCAGTGATAGGACCGCCGTATTTTTGATAGAATTCGTAAGCCCGTGAATCTTTCTGGACTTTTGCTTCCCAGGCTCCCAATCTCATCGTCCCGCCATACGCACGGCGTTCCATCAGCTCCTTTTGTGAAGGAATGAGATGAATTACAGGATTAGGACAGGATTCTTCGTTTTCAACGGTATTTGCGTCGTTGATGCCGATCACGTGCCTTGCAAATGCCACGCACGCAAGCTGCATGCCGTAACACAAACCGAGATACGGAATCTTCTTGACTCGTGCATAGTTGGCGGCTGCAATCATTCCTTCCGCACCGCGTTCTCCCCAACCGATCGGAACAATCAGTCCGTCAGGAGTCCCGACGATTTCGGCAATTTTTTCCATTGCCTCATCATCAGATAAACCGTCAAATTCAAGTTTTTCCGAGTTAATCCACTTTGTTTTTACTTCGACTCCTGCCTGCCATTTGGCATGATCAATTGCATCAAAAAGAGCTGCATATGAATCTTTCAGCTGATAATCACCGGTTCCGAAATACTTTCCGACAATGGCAATCTCAACTGTTATATCTTTTTTAGTATTAATTTCTTCGACAAGCTTTGTCCAATCTGAAAGGTCCGGTTGTCTCACCTCTAGATGAAGCTTCTCAAGAATCATACGGTCCATATTTTGTTCATGCAGTGTGAGGGGGATTTCGTAAATATTATTCAGGTCGGGATTTGAGATAATCTCATCGGGATGCATATTGCAGAAAAGTGCAAACCGGTCTTTACGTCTCTTATCAAGCTTCTTGCTGGACCGTGCGACAATAAAATCAGGCTGTATACCCATTGAATTCAGTGTACGGACGGAAAGCTGAGTCGGCTTTGTTTTCGGTTCTCCGAGATGACCCGGTGTCGGAACATAACTCACATGTACATGAACCACGTCATTCGGTTTTCTCAAAGTCAAAATCCTGGATGCTTCATAATAGAATATATTCTGATACTCGCCTGCCGTGCCGCCGAGTTCGATGATCACAATGTCTGACTTATTTTTCTCAGCAACAATATGAATGCGTCGGATAATTTCATCTGTAATATGCGGAATAGCTTCCACATCTTCTCCGTTGTATTCAAACCGACGTTCTCTGTCGATAACCGTTTTGTAGATTTTTCCCATTGTGACGAAGTTGTCTTTCGTCATATTTTCACCGAGGAATTTTTCGTAAGTCCCCATGTCCATGTCTGCTTCGGTTCCGTCTTCACAAAGGAACGGGTCACCGTGTTCGATCGGATTGATGGTACCTGCGTCAAGATTCAGGTAGTTTTCAAATTTGATAGGAGAGACTTTGTATCCTGCCTGTTTGAGAAGAAGAGCGATCGAGGCGGTAGTAACGCCTTTTCCAATTCCTGAAATAACACCACCTGATACGAAAATATATTTCAAACCTTGCATATGTAATTTTACTACATAACTTATTTTTTGTTAACAGATTTTTTTGATTTTGATTTTGTCGCTTTCTTGACTGTCTTCTTTGCTTTTTTTGCCGTTTTTACGGTCTGTTTCTCTTCTTTCGGTGCTGCAGCCGGTTTTTCTTCTACTTTCAGTGCCCATTGTACATGCTTACATGTCGGATAATTCTCACAACCGTAAAATCGCTTTCCACCGCGACTGTATCGTATCACCAATCGGCCGTTGCATTGAGGACAGTTATAGCCGTTTACATATCTCAAATTGGGTTTGATGTATTTACAGTCAGGATAACCGCTGCAGGCATAGAATTTCCCGTATTTGCCGTATCTGGCGACAAGATCAGAGCCGCATTTCGGACATTTTTCTTCAAGTTTATCTTCAGCAACATCTATGGTCCCTGTATCTTTCTTGCGTACATTGAGCTCCGTTTCAAACGGTGAATAAAATTGCTTCAGTACATCCAGCAGTTTTTTATCTCCGTTTGCGATATCATCAAGATCATCTTCCATGTGAGCGGTAAATGTCAGGTCAAAGATATCAGGAAACGCCTCGGAAAGATAGTCAGAAATGCTGCCGCCGAGTGGCGTAGGCTTCAGATATCTGTGTTCCTTCTCAATATAGTGTTTGTCAATAATAAGAGAAATAATGCTTGCATAGGTGGAAGGTCGTCCGATACCTTTTTCTTCAAGAGTTTTGATGAGAGAAGCCTCACTGTAACGGTACGGCGGTTTTGTTTCCTTTTCTTCAATATCCAGTTTTTCCAGCGTGACGTTTTCCGTGTCAGATTTCTTCAATTCGGTTGTATTATTTTTGACAAAAGCCGGTGAGAGAACCCTTAAAAATCCGTCAAATATAACCTGCTGATGAGTTGCCTCAAATTCATATCCTTTACCGCTTGTGATTTTGATTGTACTTTCTTTGATTTCTGCTTCTTTCATCTGTGTTGCGAGAGCACGATAATAAATAAGTTCGTACAGTTTCTTTTCCTGAATACTCATTTTCTTATTCTTAATCTCGCGCGGCGATCGTTCGGCTTTAGTAGGTCGTATGGCTTCGTGAGCTTCCTGAGCATTTTTTGATTTAGTACGGTACCCTCTCGGCTTTTCCAAAGCATATTTCTTGCCGTATGCTGATATGATGTAATCCTTGGCCGAAAAAACATATTTGGAAGAAAGGTTAAACGAATCGGTACGGTGATAGGTAATGAGTCCTTTTTCGTACAATGACTGTGCGATCCGCATTGTCAGCTTTGAGGGATATCCGAGCTTCCGGAATGCTTCCTGTTGCAGAAGTGATGTGGTAAAAGGCGGCGGCGGATAGCGGTTTGCAATCTTTTCATCAATTGATGTTATCTTGAACGTATCTCCGGTAAGATCTTTTTCAATCTCCTCAGATAATACCTTGTCTATCGTAGTCTTTATAAATTCATATGATCCGTCAAACAAATCCAGCTTTGTTTTTACTTCATATTCTTTTCCGTCTTTTGCAATAAGTTTTGCTTTGATCGGTTCGGAGTTGATAAAGTTCCCATAGAGCTGGAAGTAGGGTGATTTATCAAACTTTTCAATCTCTTTCTCGCGTTCGACTATTAATCTAAGAGCGACAGTTTGCACACGGCCTGCTGACAGCCAGTTTTTGCCCATCTTTTTCCAAAGAAGGGGTGATAGCTGGTACCCTACGATACGATCAAGAATGCGTCGGGCCTGTTGTGCTTTTACCAGATCCTCGCGGAGATGCTCGGGATTTTTCAGCGCTTCTTCAAGAGCTGAGGGTGTAATTTCATGGAATACTATACGTTTGAGAGAATCGCGGTTTTTCAAATCAAAATCCGGCCAGTTTTCATTTACAAATCCTAAAATATAGGCCACGTGATAAGAAATGGATTCTCCTTCGCGGTCCGGATCGGTTGCCAAAATCACTTCATTGTGCTCCTTTGCGAGATCTTTGAGCTTTTCGACCATGTTCATCTTTTTCTCCATGATTTCATATTCAGGTGCGAATTCATGACTGAGGTCTACAGCCATTGATTTTGAGGGAAGATCTCTGAAGTGACCGACGGTTGCGAATACGAAGTAATCGCTTCCCCATTCTTTCGATTTCAAAATTCTGTTAAAGGTTCTTGCTTTTGTCGGTGATTCTACAACAATAAGGGCCATACAAATTATCTCTAATTCAAAATATATAATTCCTGTCATTCCGGACATGATCCGGATTACAGTTTGTCTGAATGCTGAAACAGCCGCAGACCGGCGGACAGCATGACACCTGTGAAGCAGTTACATTTGCTGCACAATAACGTAGTATAACAGATTTAAGCTTTTGCCTTCCTTCTCATTTTGGAAAGGAGTTTCATATCTACCATTGAGCGTCTTAATGTGCTGAGAGCCTCCGTTCGTTCGGCTTTATCTTCTACTTCTTCGAGGACTTTCTGTGCGCTTTCGATAGCTCTTTGGGTCATTTCTTCATTGATTTCATCCTGTCCGAATGCACGGGAAACTAAAATCTGGATAGATTTGCCGTCAGTTTGCATATATCCTCCTCCTATTGACATATACTGTTCTTCCTTCTCAGTACGTATCGTAACGACTCCCTCCTTCAGAAGAGAAAGAAGATCAGAATGCTTAGGAAGTATCGTCAACTCTCCGGCCACAGTCGGCACTGTGATCGACGTCACATCTTTTTCAAAGGCCAGCTTTTTCGGTGTAATGACTTTTAGATGTATCATTATTTTACTTCGTCAATTGTCCCCACCATGTAGAAGGCACCTTCAGGTTTATTGTCATGTTTTCCTTCTAGGATTTCTCTGAAACCTTTGACGGTGTCTTCAATCTTGACATATTTTCCCGGGCGACCCGTAAATGGTTCAGCGACGTTCATCGGCTGAGTCAGGAAGCGCTGCATTTTTCGTGCACGGCTTACTGCAAGTTTATCATCTTCAGAAAGTTCTTCCATACCGAGAATGGCAATAATATCCTGAAGATCTTTATATCTCTGAAGAGTCTTCAATACTCCCTGTGCGACCTCGTAATGTTCTTCACCGACCACATCCGGTGCAAGTGCGCGGGATGTTGATGTCAGAGGATCGACTGCCGGGAACAATGCCTGTTCGGCGAGAGATCGTTCAAGTGTGATTGTTGCGTCAAGATGAGCAAATGTCGCAACAGGTGCCGGATCGGTGTAATCGTCAGCAGGTACGTATACAGCCTGCAAAGATGTAATGGATCCTTTCTTTGTCGAGGTAATACGTTCCTGAAGCGCTGCCATTTCCGTTGCAAGTGTCGGCTGATATCCTACTGCAGACGGGATGCGTCCGAGAAGTGCGGATACTTCAGCTCCGGCCTGTGCGAATCGGAAGATATTATCAATAAACAAAAGAACGTCCATATTTTTTTCATCACGGAAATATTCAGCTTCTGTGACACCGGTCAAAGCGACGCGGAGACGGTTACCCGGCGGTTCATTCATCTGACCATAAACGAGAACGGTACTGTCAAGAACTTTCGTTTCCTTCATTTCGTTCCAGAGATCATTTCCTTCACGGGTTCTTTCTCCCACTCCGGTAAATACTGATACTCCTTCATGCTGCTTTGCAACGTTGTGAATAAGTTCCTGAATGGTGACTGTTTTTCCTACTCCTGCTCCTCCGAAAATGGCGGCTTTTCCTCCCTTTGCAAGCGGGGCCACAAGATCGATAACTTTAATCCCTGTCTCAAACACTTCCTGTTTGACTGATTGTTCAGGGAGTGTCGGAGCCTGTCGGTGAATCGTAAGCTTCTTGTCCGTTTTGATATCTTTTCCTTCATCAATTACCTGTCCCTGGACGTTCAAAATGCGTCCGAGTGTTTCTTCTCCGACCGGTACTTCGATCGGTTTGCCGGTATTCGTTACAACTGTTCCTCTTTGGAGACCGTAAACGTCAGTAAGAGCTACAGTTCGTACTAATCCGGGTCCGATAACCGCTTCAACTTCCAATGTGATCGATCCGAGTTTCTTATCTTCAATATGAAGGGCATCGTATATCTCAGGTGTGTGATCTTCAGGAAACTGAACATCAACAACGACACCTCGGATTGAAATAATTTTACCTTCAGCTGTGTCTGCCATATTATTTTTATAAATACTAACGTGTGTCATTCTGAACCGTAGGTGAAGAATCCATTTTTAACTGGATCCTTCGCTTTCGCTCAGGATGACAATGTCTAATTTGTAATAACTATTAATAAATTTATTGTTTGACACTCTCTATCGCATTTATCATGTCCAACAGTTCGTATGTGATTTTTTCCTGTCGGAGTCTGTTTGACAAAAGCGTCAACTCATATATCAAATCCGACGCGTTATCGGTTGCACTTTTCATTGCCATCATACGTGCTGAATGCTCAACCGCTTCACTGCTGATAAGCGCGCCTCTGATTTTATTTTCGATAAAACTCAGAAGCAAACTCTCAAGTATCTCAGTTGGAGAAGGTTCTATCAGAATATCGGTATTTTCAAATTTCTTTTTTTCCTGGCCTTCTTCTTTGATGTCTTCCTTTACCTCAACGCTGGTCAAAGGAAGAAGTGTCTCCTCAACTACCTGAGACCGCATTGTCGAAATAAACTGACTGTAAATGATCGAAATAGATTTATACTTCCCTGTCTGGAACTGTTCGAGTACAAAGTCAAAGAGCGGTGATGCCTCAATAATCAGATTACTGCCTGAAAAGTCCGCAAGAATATGCGCATCCTGCAGTCTGCCGAAAAATTGAGTACCTTTGCTTCCGACAGTCACAAGTTCGACATCCTTGAAATCCTTGATTGCCGACAGTGCGTACCGAAAAATATTGACATTGAATGATCCTGCAAGTCCTTTATTCGATGAAACAACGATCACAAGGCGTTTCTCAGCTTGTGAGACATCAACCTGAAGAAGCTTAGCTTTCGACGGATCAACTTTTTTGATAAGTTTGGCAATAAGCTCCGTCAGACCATCTCGATAAGGCCGGCTTTCGACTTCAAGCTGTTGTGCTTTCCGCATTTTCACCGCAGATACCATCTGCATGGCTTTAGTGATCTTGCGGACGTTTTTGATCGACTTAATTTTTTTTCTGACTGTTCGGATATTCATACAATTAGCTTATAG
>CAZDDM010000005.1:1266-44210 GCA_964504235.1 uncultured Gammaproteobacteria bacterium | reverse complement strand
TCGGTTACATCGTATTTCATATTATTAATGAAATTTATAAACTGGCTGCCCTTTGTACGATCTGTTCATGTGCCGGACGGTGGTTTGCAGTACCGACTGATTCCACAGCAAAACTTGCCAATGCATTTCCGAATGAAAGTGCTTCCCTCAGCGTTTTTCCTTCCGCAAGAGCCGCCACAAAACCTCCGCGCCAGGCATCACCGGCACCGGTCGGATCAACAAATCCTTTTATGGTAAAAGCCTTAACCTCATGTTTTTCTGATGAACTTTGATACATAACTCCTTCAGCACCGAGTGTGGTAATAACGCCGCAGCCTTTCGGGACTACGTCAATAAGCTGCTTTTTAAGCCTGCGCTCCATCTGGGCAATTTCATAATCATTCCCGACAACAAATGCGGCATGTCTGACTCCCTGCTCAAGACTCTTATCGTCAATCCAGGTCAGTGACATGCCGGGATCATAAAGATAGGGGACTGAATGTTCTATACAATATGTTTGTGCATGTAAAAACGCATCGGCATGATTGGCAGAAAGTATGACAAAGGAATTTTCAGCAAATTTTTCAAAACGTACATCTTTTCCGCGTGCTCCCGCTCCGTAATAATAACTCCAAATCTGATTATCGGCACGGTCTGTCATGACTTTTCCCGTAGAGGTATACAGCTTCTTGTCAATAATGCAGCCGGAATAATCAATCCCGCATTCATCATAAAAATCCGTCAGGTTTTTGTGATCTTTCCCCATGGCACCGAGTATGACCGTTTTTTTTCCGGTTAACCGTGTCATATTGAAAGCAATATTCGTCGCGGTTCCGCCTAAATGTTTGTCAAGACGGTCCACAACGAACGAAATATTTATCTGATGAAGTTTTTCCGGATGGAAGTGATCTTTGAAATAACCGGGAAAATTCATGATATCATCATATGCTATAGATCCTGTTACAATTATGCATGAAGATTTTGTAAGATCGGGCATACTGAATTTAAGCTTATTAAAATAACATTATACTAGAAGAATGTCTCATTTTTTTACCATAATAATTCCGACAAGAAAAATATCCGGCATTCTTATCGATGAAACACTCCCTGCAATCGGAAATCAGACATTTACATCATTTGAAGTAATCATTGTTTCGGATATTACGGGACAAGATGATCAGAAGCTAACCAAAAAGTATCCTTGGCTTCGGATTTTATCTAACGGTGCCAAAAACAGACCCGGAGATAAACGTGATTATGCCGCAAAGCAGGCTAAGGGAGAAGTATTGGCATTTATCGATGATGACGTATATCCCTCAAAGGAATGGTTGTTTCAGGCACATAAAATTCTCCAGAAGGAACCTGAAATTGCCGCGCTTGGAGGACCCGGAACACTTCCGGAAAAAGTCTCATTCTGGGAGCGGATATTTGATGCTGTCCTTCGGACGTGGGTAGGAAGCGGCTCATATGTGTACCGTTTTCAGCCGCAACCGAAACGATTCGTTGATGACTATCCCGCTATGAATCTGATGCTTCGGAAAGAAATATTTGCAAGTATCGGCGGGTTTGACAATCATCATTGGCCGGGAGAGGACAGTAAATTATTGAACAAATTCATAGTCAAAGAACAGAAATTCATCTTGTATCACCCTGACGTACAGGTATTTCATCACAGGAGAAATTCACTTTCCGGTCATTTGGCGCAGCATAAAAATTACGGAAAAACGAGGGGGAAATTTGCGGCTGAAGGAGATCAAAACTCGGTTCATCTGATGTATGTCATACCGGCTTTTTTTACTCTCTATCTTGGAGTCCTCGCTGTATTATTTATACTGAAAAGCCCGTACCTTTTTACAGCTGCAATTCCGTTTTTTCTTTATTGCGGACTGTTATCGTATGTATTTTTTGAAACACACCTGCGGACGGAAAATCTCCTTATCGCACTCGGGGCAATCCTGGTCATCCCGATCACGCACGTGACCTACGGCTTCTGGTTTATTGTGGGGTACGTGCGAGAGAAAATGACAAATGTAACAAACCGCCAGGACACTAAAGTAAATAATGTAGACTGAGATGCATAGCACTTGCGAAAATATGATTTTTTAGTGCGCCTTGGGAGGTGCGGAGCTGAAAAATCATCTTCCCACACTTGCCGCTATCCGCTCTTTTTCCTCATCAACAGCCGTTTTCGATGTAGTGAAATGACTGAACAATCGTTTGACGGTATTCTGCCAAAACTTCAACGATGTGAACTTCACTTCCGTCTGATTCGGATCAAAGTCAAGCATATGCCCCAGAAACTTGTATGCCATATAAAACAAATACTTCACATCATGCAGCGATCGAAGCCGGAGAAGCTTGCGTCCGATATACTGAGGTGTCATAAAGGTAGAGTAGAGATCCTGTTCAAGCTCCAGTAATTTCTCTTTCGGAAACGGAATTTTCATCACCGGTTCACGCATATCAAACCGTTCGTAGTCATCAGTCAGAAGCCAGTCATTTTCTTTACATTCACGATAAAGCGGAGTGCCGGGATACGGCATGATGATCGTTGCCTGAATGGTTTCATAATATCCTTTTTTTAAAGCAAATTTGGCTGTCTCTATAGTACGTTTCGCGTCTTCGTAGCTTTCCCACGGATACCCGAGCATGATCGTCACGTGCGGATCAAGTCCTGCTTTCCGTGCCATTGCCGGCCCTATAATCGCATCGCGCTCTTTCGTTCCCTTCTCAAGACGATCCAACGTCTTTTGATTGCCGGATTCCATGCCGTACAGGATGAACCGGAAGCCTGCTTTTCCCATCAGGTCATACAGTTCCTGATTCGGGATGGCATTAAATCTCATATTACATCCGTACCGGACTTTTTTATTGTAGCCGCTCTCAATCATCAGTTCACAGAATTTTTTCAGTTTATTGCCGACAAACATCGTACCGGCATCATCAAAAATTTCCTTGACGCCATAGTTATCTACGACGTGTTTCACTTCGGCAAAAAGTCGTTCAGGTGTAAAGCTGCGATACGAACCGATCGGATTTATCGTATGATCCCAAACACAGAACGTGCATTTATTCCACCAGCAATCCCTTCCGCTGTACATGTAAGTTGCCGGAGTGTATTTATAATTTCCGTTTGCATAGGCATAAAGCTCCCACTTGGTAAGATCGCGATCCACGAAGGGAAGTTTGTTTAAGTCATGCTTCAGTGACGGAGGACCGGAATTACATATTACTTCTCCGTTTTTGAGCTTCTGTTTGCGTATTTCTTTCTTGTCGGCATGGATACGTTTGTCAGCAGCTCGCCAATACACACCGCCTTCCAGTTTCTCACCTTTTGTAAGGTGATTCAAAAGATTCACCAAAACAAAATCATAATCACCGCCTTTTATGACATAATCTACCTTGCTGTTTTCGAATTGCTCATAGGGCACATAACTCGGGTGGTCTCCGACCAACACAATTTTCATTTCAGGAACCAGCTTTTTCATTTTGGCAATAATTTTCCAGTGTTTTTTTACAACGGGAGACTTCGTTTCGAGAAGGAAAACATCCGGATTATGTTCTTTCAGTTCCGTAAACCATTGAGTCTCTGTCTTTCTTTCGGCAATGCCGTCCATCCAGAAAACCGTATAACCATGGTCTTTCAGGTTGGAAGCAGCATAAGCCGGGACCATAGGGTAAATGTACGTCGGAGCATTGAAATATTGAAACTGTCTGTTTTGAGACAGCAGGGGAACGCCTTTTTTTGAGGAAAGAGGAGGATAACCGATTGCAACCGACATCTGTTTCATCTGTGACATGGGCTGAACTAATGTAATTGTATAATCAGTATACCAACTATCAGAGTTTGTTCAATTCGATGATACCCTGCTGAGCCATTTGGTTGTTCGGATCAGCTGATAAAACTATCTCAAAATACCTACGTGCCTGTTCCTTTTCACCCAGCTGGAAATAAATCACACCGACATTCAGATAAGCGCTGACTTGATTGGGATTCATCTTAAGAACCGTCAGATTTTCCTCAAGAGCTTTTTCGTAATTGCCCTGATTATAATAAATTGCCCCTAGATTCTGATGAGGCTGCCAAAGACTGGGATTAAGCTCTATAGCCCTCTTAAATAACCGTTCAGCTTCTTCCGTTTTTCCCTGTTTCATATAAATATTCCCGAGGTTGTGATGTGCGTCCGGATACCCGGGATTGAGTTTAATAGCATTCTCGAATGCCCGAGCGGCATTTGCCAAATCATCGTGACGGGCATAGACGTCACCCATATTGTTGTGCGATTTCGGATCTGACGGAGAGGTCTTCACTGTCGCGACCCACAAATTATCCTCATTGTGCCAGTCATTATTCCGGAGGATCGTGCGGATCGACAAGGCGACAATGGCAAGAACCAGCAGTCCGTAAACAATGCCGTCATACCGTTTATGAATCCGTGTGAGTCCGTACCCGACAATATATACCAACCCGATCATACTGAAATATGCGTACCGCTCCGCAACGACCCATGCGATTGATACCGGTGTAAGAGTCGGCAACAGTCCAAGGAAAAAAATCGAAAGCCCGAAAAAGACATGTTTATTTTTGAAAAATGAGTAAACGGTCACACCGAATACCGTCAGAAAAACAATCAGTCTCACCGTATATTCAAGAGGCGGTGCTGAGAGTTCTGACTGATACAGTGTCAGAGAATCCGGCCACAAAAAGAGTCTGATATATTCACTGATTGCAACGGGTACCTGTATCATCGGATTGAGCACTTCCGGGGCAGAATTATTGGTTGCGGAAAGCGACTGGACGCGGGTCCCGTATCCTTTAAGCGTAAGGAAGGCGTATATGCCCGACAAAACAAAATAGGGGAGAGACCACATCCATTTTTTGACAATATTCCCGAATGACAACTCATACAAAATAAAAACTCCCGAAAGAACAACTGCCGGAACGCCGACGACAAGTGACATCCAGAAGAAAAAAACGGAAAGATAGTACCTCCAAGTGATACGGTCTTTTGCAAGATAGTAATAGAATGAAAGTAAAAAGAAAAAGGTATACCAGGAATAAATTCCTCCAGAAATCCATGAGACTGACTCGACCAGGATCGGATGTACGGCAAATAAAGCTCCGGCAATAAACGCAGCAGTCGGATTGATAAACCGTTTTACCAAAATGAAAACAAGGTTGGCAACACCCATGTGAACAAAGATGTTAAACACTCTGAATAATGTGGGATTTGTGGGATCAATCTGATAAATCAAAAAGTAAAGAAGCGGCTGAAAGAACTTAAGTATTTGTGACGTTACATTTTTCCACTGACCGATCGCCGGATTGTTGACGATACCGTAGATGTCGTCCGATACAAATGCGTTATTGAATGCATTGAAATAAGTTATCAGGACAAGAAGAGTAATAATGGCAGGGTACATGTATTTTTCAATTTTCTGCATCTCCTGTGATTTCGGTTTTTCATCCTCTTTTATCTTTTTTTCTCTGTTTCGCCATTTTTTTTTGCCCATGGAAATCATTATACTACGCATATGAAATGGAGTATAATAACTGAACCCACACATGAAAGTTTTTATTGTTTCGACGCTTCAGCCGTTCGGTCACTATACCCAAATACTTACAAACTCCCTGACCAGGAATTCCGACTTAGAGGTCTTTGTAGCGGCTGAAAAAAATCCGGCTAATAAAACCCTGCTGGGCTGCGGAACCGTATTTTCTGTTTGGGAAAAAGGTCCGTTCTTTTTTATTCCGATTCTCAAAAAAATACGCGATGTGAAACCTGACGTCATCCATCTCCAGCATGAATTTATGATGTACGGAGGACCCGTATCTGCCCTCATGTTCCCGTTGTTTCTTGCCGTTTTAAGGATGCTTGGTTACAGGGCTGTTGTGACGATCCATGCCGCACTGGATTTGGATAATATGAACGATGGTTTTGTTTCTGCTTTTCATCTAAAGTCGATTCTTGCGAAACCGTTTTTTCTCAAAACATTTTTTAAAACAATTCTGTGGTTAATTGGATTAACGGCAGACGGTATTGTCTGTCATACGGAAAGAGCCGTACATTTACTTGAAAAACAATACCGGGTATCTAAAAAAAAGATCCATGTCATTCCGGCATGTATTCCCGAAAAGAGAGTTCATAACAGGAATCCTGAGAAGTATTTTCTGTATTTCGGATACATTACACCCCGAAAAGGATTGGAAACCGTGATTTCCGCTTTTTCAGATTTTCAGAAAAAACATACTGGCTACCGGTTTATACTCGCCGGAGGAACAATCCCCGGTCAGGAAACATATGTTGATGCGATAAAAAAACTGATTACTTCCTGTCCTGCCATAGAATTTCGCGGTGAAATAACTGACGAATCGGAACTTGACTCTTTGTACGAAAAAGCATACGCAGTAATAAATCCTGCATTCATCAATGTCGGCTCCAGCGGGCCTTTGTATCAAGCAAGAGGATATCACTCCTGCATTCTGGCATCCGATGTAGATCATCTGAAAGAAGACATAAGTCATCTGAAAAACGGCATGCTGGTTGATAATGGCCAGTGGGCAGATGCATTTGCCATGATTACCAATGATAGAAAACTGAGAGGCATGCTTATCAAAAATACTATTAAACTTGCACAGAGCCGGAGTCCTGAGAATACAGCCGGACAGTATTTCAAATATTATTCACGCATTCTTGCCTTATGAAAGCGAATATCTTCATACCGATTTCAAGAGATTCCGAACAGCTGGAAAACTGTCTTGAAAGTTTGTCCGAACAGACTGATCAGCGGTTTTCCGTGATTGCCGTGTCACTCACGGACAACGGACATATTAAAAAACTTCTGAAAAAATATATCAAAGATTATCTTTTTCTGGTGCAGCCGAAACCGGGATTATTGCATGCGGCAAACCTGGCATTAAATCACGCAAAAGACGATATTTTTATCAGAATTGATGATGACATCGTAGCTGATTCCGGATGGTTAGGGGCTGTATTACAATCTTTTCAAGACCCGCATACCGGAGGAGTGACCGGTCCCACGATTATTAAAAAGAAACTAAGAGAAAGTCGCGATCTTTTTGCATTTTTGAATGATTTTGAGAAATCAACACATCCTTTGAAAAAGCTTCTTTCGTATTTGTATACCGATGTTATTTATGAAGGGAAAATGAAGGAAGTAAGCCTGTTTACCCGAAGCGGGGCTTTTACCCTCGGATCAAATTTTGAGGAATCGGTTCAAAAAATCAGGGAACCGAAATCAGTTGATAATCTTGAAGCCTGTAACTTTGCCGTAAGACGGACGCTTCTGGAAGAGTTTGGGGGATTTGATCCGACCTTTGCTCAGGGACTTTCCGAATATCATGAAGCAGATGTTGCCTGCAAAATCACTGAAGCCGGATATTCGAACGTATTCAATCGGCAGGCTCAAGTCTGGCACAATGTACAGAAATCAGCTCATGTCCGCGTCGATTCATATCACCGTATTCAGAATTTTATTATCTTTTATCGAAAGCATCTTTCAAAAACTGATACATCAGCCCGACTACGGTTTCTCTTCAATGTTTTATTGCAGAACTGCTACTATATATTTCTTTTCATGAGAACCGGGAAAAGAGAACTTCTCGGCAGCATTCCCGGAAGTATTGTAGGATTATTCCGACCGATATGAAACCTGAAATTTCAATTATTATTGCAGCCAGAAATGCAGACCGATTTATCAAAACCTGCATTGATTCGTTGATTGCGGAAAAAAAAGATAATTATGAGATCATTGTGGTTGATGATGCCTCGGATGACGATACCGGTAAAATTTTAAAAACGTATGAACGACGTAAAATAATAACGCTTTATACTTTTCAGTCAAAAAAAGGCGCAGCCGCAGCCCGTAACTATGCCGTGAGAAAAAGCAGGGGAACGTATTTGTTTTTTCTCGATTCAGACACTGAAACTCAGACAGGATGGGGTGAAATTATTCCGCAACTATATAAAGCAAATTCCAATGCAATCATGCTCTGCAAACTCCTTCGTTTTCACTCAAACAGATTTGACAGTGCGGGTGAGCTTCTTTCTCCTTTTTATCTTCTGATTGACCGTGCGAAAGCGGCAATCAATACCGGACAGTTTGAAAAAGAAGCGTTTGTTTTTTCAGGGAAATCTGCCGCAATGATCATTCCGAAAAAGCAGTTCGAACGGATAGGAGGATTTGATGAAAAGATGGAATGGCTGGTAGAGGATACTGACCTTTGTTTCCGTAATTGGCTGGCGGGATACACTGTCCTGTACCAACCTGCAATCACCGTTTTTCACAATGATCCGACTTACGAAAAAACAAAAAAATATTACAGCAATCTTCAGCCGAAGTACCGCGGATGCAGGAATACCATCCGGTCAGTTATTAAAAATGCTGAGGGTAAAAGACTCTGGTATGCTTTACCTGTGCAGGTCACGATCTGGATTGTGCTTGCAGTCATAATGCTCCTGAGGTTTGATCTGAGAGCGGGAGGAGAACTTGTGCGGGGCATATTATGGAACTTCATGAATATCTCGGACACCCTACGTGAAAGGAAAAAAATTCAAAGGTTACGAATTATATCCGATGGAGAATTACTGAAGAAAGTCGGAAATTCGGAACCTATTACACATTATCTGGACAAAGCAATCCGTTATGTCAAAGGCTGATACACCAATCACCGTAATCATTCCTTGTTTCAATGCTGAGAAGTATATTCAAAAATGTATTGATTCCGTCCTTCCGAATCTTCTGTCGGGGGATCAACTCATGGTGATTGATGACGGCTCAACGGATAGAACATCTGCCCTTATCAGAAAGTACAAGCAAAAGCAGCTGAGTCTTATTTCTCATGAGACCAACATCGGACCGTCCCGGTCACGGAACGAGGGGGCACAACAAGCATCAGGAGATATTCTGTTTTTTCTTGACGTTGATACGGAGATAACGGATCAAACCCTTTATGCAATACGGAAGTTTTTTATGAAGGATCTGCAGGCAGGTGCCGTCCAATGTGAATTGAGATTATCAGATCAAAAACTTGACAGCATCGGCCATTTTTTGACGATTTTCGGGTTTCCGTATGAGGTCGGTGTCAATGAAGCTCCTGAAAAATTCAGAAAGATTACACCGGTTTTCGGTGCAAAATCCGCAGGAATGGCTGTCCGGAAAAAGGTATTCGAAGAAGCCGGCGGTTTTGATGAAGATTATTTGATTTACGGGGAAGATACGGATTTGTCATGGCGCATATGGCTTGGCGGATATGAAATAAATTACTTGCCGGGATCAGTCGTATATCACCATCAAAGAAGCAGTATGACAGCTCGAACCAAACAGCGGGTATATTTTGAAGGATCAAAGAATAATCTGAATTATATTTTGAAAGATGCACCGATAAACACTGCCCTTTACATGGTCCCGCTTCATATACTTGGTTGGGTTTTGCTCTCGATGAAACTGTTTCTTCAAGGTGAGTTTCAATCAGCTTTTGTAATCTATAAAGGACTGGGATGGAATCTGTTGAATGGATATCGGACTCTGGAAAAGAAGCAGCGGATCATCAGAAAAAAAGACGTTCAGGTATTCGGAAATATTACTTTTAAAAAACTTATACAGAAAGGCTTGAGGTGGTTTATCCATGTCTGAAAAATGTACGCAAGTCACTGTCATCATTCTGCATTACAACGAATTTTTACTGACAAAAAAATGTATCCAGTCGGTTGTGAAAACCCGATACCCTAATTTCGACGTTTTGGTAGTTGATAACGCCTCAACCAATGACTCATCAGACAAACTGAAAAAGTACTGTTCAAATAAACAAATCTCATATATCCGTTCAGAAAAAAACCTGTTCTATACCGGCGGTTTCAACCTCGGTGCAAAACATGCAAAAGGAGAATATATTATCTTTTTGAACAATGACACGGAGGTTGATCCTGATTGGATTTCAGAGTTGATTCAGTGTTGTGAGGGAAATAATAAAGTATTTATCCAACCGCAAATTCTTTTTTCCGATAAACGGACTGTTGTCGACAACCGCGGAGGGAAATATCGTTGGTGGGGAAGCGGATACGGAATAGGAAGGAATAAACCTATGATGAGAGTGACAAGCAAAACTGTAGACTACACCGTCGGAACTGCCTGCATGATCAAAAGATCATTTTTTCTGAAACTGGGCGGTTTTGACGAATGGTATCGGGGATATTATGAGGATGTCGATCTCAGTCTGAGAGTAAAGCGAAACGGAGGGGCATGTATGGTCTGCTACAGCAGTCTGGTTTATCACAAAGGTTCATCGACATATAAGAAGCACGTCTTAAAATCCGACCACTTATTTGATATCAGGAAAAACCGTTTGAGAACCGTGCTGAAAAATTTCTCCGGAATAGAACTGCCTATCAGACTTGCGCTTGCACTGATTTCATATGCAGCTCTTCTTATGGTAGACCCTGGACATGCTTTTGTAACGATACGTGCAGTATATTTCGCTTTCAAACCAGAAGAATTAAAATAATAGTGTCTTTCAGCATCCATTCATTTTGAGAAAACCACGGAATAGATCTTCTTCTCAAGGGACCAATACAATCTGATCAGCTGCAGACCGAAAGGAATTTGTATGACAGATGCAATTAGTGTCCTTTCCACCGTATGCGCGATGAAATACAAATGCAGTACAAACGGAATATCCCAAAAGTTAAGCCACTGGATATTCCCGAAATGAAAGCCGCTTATTTTATATGACCTGAGGGTTTGAGCGATAGGATCGGGATCAGCCCAGCTTTCATTACCGGTCCGGCGAAGCACGATAGGTTTTTTGGTGATGATAATCGGGCACACCATTTTCGAATACAAAAAAGGGGTAACCAGGGGAGTCATATTAAATTCTGAATCGTATTTTGCGTTAATATCAGAATATTTTTCATAGAGTTCCCGCCTGATAATAAAGTTTGAGATATATGACGTAAAGTACGTAATCCTCCCGAATTTGGTACTGAGGAACCGGAAAAAATCTTTTCTGGTTGAAAGTTCCATATCCTTATCCATCCGCAGCATATTCGGGCTGGTGATTTTCTCTCCGTTAAAATCATCGACATTCCCGAAAATGATGCCCGGTTTCTTTTGTTGAACTAACTCCAACATGTACTTCAGACTTCCTTTGACAGGGACATCATCATCCGAAAAAAACCAAATATACTTCCCGCATGCTACTTCGGGAAGATATTCGATCGCTTTCCGAAGTCCTCTTCGCTTTTTCTGCATAACATAGGTGATAAAAGGGTACTTGTGAAGCAACGTACGGATAAAGGTATCCGTTTCATCATGACCGTTGTCATTGAAAATGACGATTTCAAAAAATGATTCGAGTTTGTATTTTGTAACCTCATCAAGCATGGGGGAAAGTGCCTGTTCTAAAAAAGCCCGACGTTTATAGGTAGGAATACAGATTGAAATTTCTTTCATGAAGATGTGCAAAAACTTACCGCAACGGTATTGGCATGCATGATGAACCAGGAATAATGTGTTTTTGATAGTTCAGACATTTTTATTTCATGCCAATCATTCCAAAAATTGTTCCTTTCGAGAAAATAGGTTTTATCAACCGGAAGCTTTTCTTCAAGAAGCAGCACATCAAGGTACGGGTTGTATCCGAAAGGAGTTGTAATGAGTAATACTCCTTTCGGTGCCAGCAGTTTTTTCATATTCCTGACGGCATCAATAACTTTATCGGGTTCGCGCGGTGTCTCATCCCAGCCGACATGCTCCAGCGTTGAGATACACAGAATCAGATCATATTTTTTACCGGGGTTAAATGTCACAATGTCTTCATTTATGACACCCGGTGAAACTTCATATTTGTCGAGAACTTCATGATTTCTTTTCGTGTAATTTGACAGCACATTACCGACTTCAAGAATCCGTTTTCCCTTATACTGCTCAAGCATATCAAGCCCCAACGGTACTTCAATGATCCTCTCGTTGACCCAGGTCCGGTTGTGCGGATGTCTGAAATACCGATATGTTTTTCCCTGAAACTCAAACGTATCGGAACCGTTTCTGACAAAAAGAGGATACAACCGGGGAACGATAAGTTCACGTAAAGCAGCGCGCGGTGTGGGAATATTCATACGATGTCAATTTCCGGAAGCGGAAAAATAAATTGTGTTCCGTGTTTCCGGTAAAACGTTTCTTTCCGTAAAATGGTGTCCCGGAAATGCCAGGGGAGGACCAGGAAATACTCAGGCGGCTTCCTTCTGGCTTCTTCATCGGATATGATCGGAATATGGGTGCCCGGTGTGACCCGTCCGAATTTATCAGGATTAATTTCCATGATGAAGGGAATGTCCTTTCCTGTCAATCCGACATACTGAAGAATGACATTTCCTTTTGTTGATGCTCCGTATCCGTATACTGATTTCCCTTTCAGGGTCGTCGTTAACAACTCAATTAATGCCTTCTTATGATTTTCAATATTTTTCCGGAACCGTTCAAATGTTTGCGTATCTTTTTCAACCGTTCTTTCCTCCTGTAGAATTCTCTCGATTTCCTCCGAAATTTCCGGAGCAGGATGAGTTTTTTTTGCAGCAATGATCTGAAAACTTCCGCCGTTTACGGCATTGAAACGAATGGAGATAATCTTCATCCCGACTTTATCCGTGATCCATTTGATTTGCTTCAGATTGTAATACTCCAGATGTTCATGACAGATCGTATCATATGATGAGTTTTTGATCATCGTATTGCAGTAACTCTGTTCCAGAACCCAAATTCCCCTGTCATCAAGGAGAGAAACAACGTCCCGGGCGAACTTCATAGGCTCATCAAGATCATAAAACATCGCAATACTTGTGATGATCTTTGCTTTGTGTCCCGGGAAAACCGATTCTACCTTTTCTTTTGAAAAAAAATCGGAAAGGACATGAATATCATCGCGATATGAATCAATAAATTTATTTGCCGTCGGATCCACTCCGAGCAGTGTATACGTGCTTTTCGGAAAAAAAGAGAGAAGAGTCCCGTCATTACTGCCGATATCAATGATGAGATCTTTTTTTGAAAGCGATACGAATGTTTTGCCGTAATTCACAATATCCTCAAGATGACGCACCATCGATTTGTTGAGAGCCGAGCTGTATCCGTAATTCTCACCGTACAGAATCCCGGGCTCGAATGTATCTTTGAGTTGTACTAATCCGCAGGAATTTTCCCCGGTACATCGGACAAGGGTTAGAGGACCGACAGGGACATCATCTTCTGAAGTTCTCGGAAAAATTCCGGTGACGGACATGATTCCCAAATCAAGAACGGTTTGAAGATCTCCGTTACCGCAAATTCTGCATTTGTCTATCGAAACATGCGTCTTTTTCTGATCGGTCATCACAAGTGATGAATTATAATGTACTCATTCTACTATACTGATTATTTAAAAAAGGACAAACATGAAACAGACTCTCAATAAACTTCGATCAAATACATTTGTCCAAGGCGGTTTTCTTTTTACGGTATCGAATCTGCTGGTCGGACTCATCAACTACTTTTTTAATTTTCTGGCAGGGCGGGCGCTGGGGCCGGTGGGTTACGGCGAGATTGCAGCCATGTTTTCATATATCGTGATTCTGAATATTCCGATTGGTGTCATCAGCATGCTTCTAATTCAGAAAATCGGTGCAGCCGAAGATCCTGAAAGCTATACGATTGCATTGCAGAAATGGCTGAAACTAAAACTCAGAAGATGGTGGTTTTTGCTCGTACTTATGCTTGCCGTGACGCCTTTTGTCCCGGGTCTGACGAATCTGACACCTATTGCGGGATATGCACTGCCGCTTCTTTTATTGCTTTCATTTCTAGGGGCTTTTTACAACGGAGCGATTCAGGGACTGCACCTATTTGCATGGTTTTCCGTTCTCAGTATTCTGGGGGCAATCATCAAGCTGGGAGGAGCGCTGTTTGCTATTGCCGGTATCGGAGGTTTGAAGAGTGTCGTTTTACTTATTGTGCTTTCAACAGTGATATCATTTATACTCGGAGTCGTTATATTCGAAAGGCATATCCGGGGAAAAGTTGCCGATGTACCTGATAAGCTGAAAAGGATTCGGGATATTTTCAAAGACAAACAATTGTGGTATACCACAGGGGCGACGGGAATTCTTACGCTTTTGAACAATATCGATATTATTTACGTGAAAAAGATGTTCCCGGCAGAGGAAGCCGGGATCTTCGGAGCGTGGGCACTTTTTGCAAAAATGATTTTGTATGCGATCGGCCCCTTATTGACACTCAGTTTTATTTTCTTTTCCAGTAAAAAGAATGAAAAATATCACCATGCTGTATTCATCGGTGCTTTTTTGCTTTTTATAATCGGGGGAATTGCGGCAAACTTTTTTTACGGTATGTTCGGACGGCTGATGATTGAGTCACTATTCGGAGAAAAGTTCTTAAGTCTGTACCCGTATATTGAATGGGCGAGTCTGTTCGGTATCGGGTACGTGATGATGATGTTTATGATGAATTATTTCCTCGCAAAAAAAAGTATTGTATCGCTCGTTCCGGCAATTCTGTTTCCGGTATATCTCGGCGCTTTGATTTTCTATGCTGATCAGCTTGTTGAGGTAATGTATGTTGATACGGTGTTTACTTTTGCCACAATAACAATTTTCCTCCTTGTCTTTTTCAAAAACCGTATGGAATACCTACTTCATCTCTTTAAAAAACATTAACTCTTGCAGGAAATAAATAAAAAGGTTAATCTGAAAGCATACTATGGATAGAAATGTGGAAAAGCGCCCCTCTATACAACATTGGGTATGTGTGTTACTGATCGCCTTCTTCACAATAACTTCAGCAGCTCAGATGAAACTGTATGCAGCAGAGGACACTGAGCCGCCGACAAGCAACGCGACATTAATTGGGAATTGGGACGGACTGTATTACAAATCACCAGTCGAAGTTAGTATCTCAGCAACAGACAATCCGTCCGGTCAAAATCACGGCGTCGCATATACAGCGTACAGAATTAATTCCGGAGAGTGGTCTGCTTACACTGAGCCTTTTGTGATAGAAAGGGAAGGAATTCATATCATTTCCTATTTCTCAGAAGATCGTGCCCGCAATCCGGAACCAGTCAAGACAGTGCAATTCGAAATCAATTTTAATGCGCCGACTCCCACTCCCACTCAAATACCGGCACCGACGCAGGGAGCATTTGCAACATCCACACCGACACCTATTACTGCACCTACGGTAGTACAGGGAGTATCACCGTCTGTAATTCTGACTCAATCAGCAGCGTCTTCCGGTCAGGCTTACCCGGCATCATATCCGTACTACCGAAGCCCGACTAAAACACCGACCCCGACTGCTGCAAAAGTACTATCATTCACAGCAAGCAGGCAGAGAGCACCTGAGACAATATCCTCAACCCGCGTAATATTTTCACCTACTCCTACAACCCATTTTGTAAATGAGTCTGTAATCCTCAACGATACAGACGAACCGCCGGCTGTTTTAGGGAAATGGACCAGTATCAATAATGGTCAATCCGAATCATCCTCTCCTTGGTTTATGTTGCTATTTGCTGTCCTGGCGTCCGGCGGATATCTCGTTTTTGTATATTATATGTATTTAAAGATATCCGCGTGAGAACTACATGCTTCATTTGAACGAACGTTGAATAGTATCAGTTACAGGTAATTTGTTGTAGCAGTCTTTCCGCATACCTTCTTTATTTTAACATACATATATACATAACTAATAAGCAAACATCCGCTGATACATCTTGCATTCACAAAAATATTTATCTAATCTAATGATATGAAAAATAATGTTATACAATTACACATATATTTATTAACCATTATATTTATTCTTTTTTTCCCTCCGCAGTCACATGCAGCTGAAGTAAAATCGTATAAAGTGACTGACGCCCGGGAGTTTGTCGGCGATCCGTATCTCCCGACTATTCTGTATCATACGACAATCCCAGTCCCGTGGAAGTCGGGGAAAGTACTTCTTTCTATGAATCCTGACGGTACGGGTTCGGCAGATGTCGGAGTACAACTGGAAGTGTACGGCAGTGACACCTCGAAGCGGTTTATTTACGAAGGCGGTTGTGAAGAAAAGCCGATGCCGCCTCTTGATATCACTCACCTTATGGGACCGAAATATCCCCACTTGGGATATGCTGATTCTCAGGTTTTTATTCGGTACAACAGAAAACTGTGTGCTAATTGGATAAAAGAAAATAACGTATCAAAAATATATTTTAATATCAGTCCTTTATATATTGCTCATTTTGATGACGAATCAGAACAGGTTGCTCCTTTTTTACGATTACCGTGGGACTATGAAAGTACTGGAAAGGCGTTTCAACAATCTGCTTTTTCAATTTCTTCCTTTTTTGACCACCAATATCCGTTACTAAGCAGCGGTTTGGCAGAGCCTACAGAATTTGAAGCTACAATTACAGAATTTGACGGAACAAAATCACAAAGAGAATACTCAAGCCATGACGGATACGATTGGTCGCGAAAGGCAGATATAGTTTTGAATACTCCCGTTCTTGCTGCGGCAAACGGGACAGCAACATACAAACAGTGGGGGAACTGCGGAAATATGATTATGATTGATCACGGGAACGGATTTCAGACAAGATACTGTCATCTCTCTTCAGAAGATCTCATTACAAAAACTTCCCCTGTTCAAGTATCTTCCGGACAAATAATCGGACGCGTCGGTATGACCGGGAAAACAACCGGCCCACATATCCATTTTATGGTCGTTCAGGACAAAAATAATGACGGAAAATTTGATGACAACATCCCTGACGGCTTGCTCGATCCCTTCGGATGGCAGGGGAGAGAATCGGATCCGTGGGAAGGATATTCCTTTGAGTACAACGGACTTTCACGGACCGGAAACAAAAGTCATTATCTGTGGACAGATAATCCTGCAGGAGGAACTTATACCTTGACCTCCGACGGAAAAAAATATATTGTGGGGGATAGTACCGTCGAGTTTCCGATGCAGATTGTGAGTCATGATATGATTGTCCGCTTTCGGGAGCTTCCTCCGGCTCCTGCCGTTACGGTTGATGACATCGTGAATGGTACTCTTCATAATCTTTCAAACAGATTACGGATCGAACTTGAGGACGGGTTCGGAAATATTATAAAAACATTTGATAAATATCTCACAATTACCATTCCCGTCGTTTCTGAAGATCTTTCAAGATACAAGAAAGATACGGTTTCAGTCTATTCCAGTGACGACGGTATCACCTGGCAAAAAGAGATATCCTATTTTGATGACACAACAAATACTGTAAGAACGGAAGTAAATCATCTGACTGACTTTGTAGTAATGGGTGAAAGGATAGACTCCGTTTCCCCGATAACAACCATTCAGATAGACGGGACAATACTCAATGAGTCCTATTTACCCGGCGCCGTTATCAGTTTTTCCGCAACTGATGAACCGACAGAATCACTGGGAGTAGAGAATACCTACTATCGAATAAGCGGAGCTGAAATGCAGGTCTATACAGAGCCGTTTACATTGGAAAACGAAGGAATATACGAAATTGAATACTATTCTGTCGATCGCGACGGAAACGAAGAACATATAAAGAAATCATCAATAACAATACAAAATCCTCCGCCAACGCCGACAGCGACACCTACAATGACGCCGCTTCCGACAATCACATCAGCACCCACCAAAAGTCCATCGCCTCCTGTGACAGACCAACCGAAAAGGGACAAAGAAAAAAAGCAGAAGAAAGAAAAGAATAAGAGTAAAAATCCAAACAAAATAATCAAACAATACTATCAGTACCTTATCCAATACATATATCAGTATCTTTTCAGGTATTGATAACTGTCACGCATTTCTGTAATCTTAACCATATAACTACATAACATGAAAAAACAAAAGCCACAAAAGAATGTAACATTTCTCGGAATTGTAATTCTGATATTGCTTCTTTCCGCAGTAGCCTGGTTTGTATCCTCACCGAAAAAGGAACCTGAGTCCACGGTCACAAAATCTTCAGAAGTTGAGCACTTTACCTCGGAAAATCTTGAGATATCTTTCGATGCCAAAACACCGGTTCTCATGAAAGATCTGTGGACAAATGTAATTCTGGACTATGATGGGAAGGAGATAGTGATAGGACGTTCAGGCCATAATTATGAAGGACTGGATGAGTACCTTGAGCGCCTAATAGAGCTGAATCATTTGAATGTAAAAGCACGCCGTGATGCAGTTATCGACAACTCTCCAGCTGTTATTCTTTTTACGGATTCTCTGGGGGCAGATCACCCAACCTATTATGTCATCAAAGATGATTGGGTATTCTCAATGTTTACCGTTCATCCGGAACTATTTGATGATCTTGATATGATAGTGAATACGTTTAAATATACAGGAAACAGTTCTTCTCAATAATATGGTTTCCCGAAAAAAAATTCTTTTTTTCACTGGAATTATATCCTTTGTGTTACTTATAGTCTCCATTGGACTATGGGCATTTTTACAAAATAAATCCCGATACGAACAATATCAGCCCTGGGAAACCGAATCGGTACTCTCAACGATAGGAGAAAATACTTCATATGATTTCTTACTTATGGGAAGCTCTCACGGCAGGCTTTTTTCCAGAAACAGAAATCATATCCTCGTTGAAGAAGCTTTCGGCAAGAAGGGTGCAACGATAGCGGGCGGGAGTTCCTGTGTCATCCCGGCAGAAATTTTTCTTGATCTCTTTTATTCAAAAAAGAATTCTGCAGAAACCATTTTATACTTCATCGACCCCTGGTGCTTTTATTCTGACAAATACAATTCAGGATATGTCTTTGAGCATGAACAGTTTGACCTGGAGCTTTTGATCGCGATGATCCAATATCGGGTAGATCCGAAGATTATCAAAGATTATCTTTCAAGGACACTGAGACAAGGACAGAAACCCTATGTAGACAAAAACGTACAGCCCCAGACAGAACAGCTTGAGGCGATTGATACGAATGTGGTACAAATGCGGCTCCTGGATTTATATGAAAATGAAATCGGAAGAAAGAGCAATCCTGAGTACCGTCAGGCATTTTTAAATAGTATCGAGAATGCCAAGAAGCATGATTCAGAAATGATCTTTATTATTCCTCCCACTCTTTATACTGATCCTCATCATGATGATCTTAAGGCTTTTCTTGACCAACATGCTCTGACTTACCTTGATATGTCAAAGTCAGTTTCAAATCCGAAGTTTTACTATGATCACGACCACTTGAATGTTGAAGGAGTAAAGTTGTTTCTGGAGCTTCTCAAAAGAGAAATTGAGATAAGAGATATAAATCTCTTCTAGGAAGATTGTAAATCAAGGTGTTCTTCAATACGGGTCGTTCTTTGCTTCAGGGAAGTCACTTCACCATCAAACATATGGATTGCGGCATCAAGCTTCTTTTCGATTCTATTGACTTTTCTCGTGAGAGGCGCAAGTTTTTGGTCGAATGTTTTATCCATCGTTGATTCAAACTCTCCCAGTTTTTGATCAAACTTCTGGTCAAGCTTCGACTCAAATGTATCAAACCTTTGATCCATCTTTTTATCCGTTTTCAATTCGAACTCTCCAAATTTCTGGTCTAGCTTCTGATCAATAAGTTCTCCGATTTTAGTGAGATCTTGAGATGTAAGTGACATAGGTATAATCTACCATTCCGGTTATAAATCTACAATAAGAAATGGCATAAAATGTAGTGTAATTACACACTATTTATTCATAAATAAACTATGTGTTACATGCTCCATGATACATGTTCCATGGCATCCGCTATAATATCCTCATGGCAGAGAATACGGCGCACTTCTTGTCTCTCATCATTCCGGCATACCGGCAGGAAAAAACAATTGTAGAAAACGTGCTTCACGTAAAGAAAGTACTCGATACGATCAGATATGATTATGAGATTATCGTGGTCGTAGACGGAATAGTGGATAAGACGTTCGAAAAACTCAAGAAAAAAAAGATACCGAAAGTCAGAATTCTGGCCTACAAGGAGAATAGGGGAAAGAGCTATGCCATACGCCTCGGCATGCATGAGTCAAGAGGGGATTACGTGATGTTTTTGGACTCCGGTATGGAAATCGATCCGAACGGCATCTCGATGCTCCTTGAACACATGGAATGGTATGAAGCGGATATCATCGTCGGCTCGAAACGCCATCCGGCATCCCGTGTCAATTACTCACTTCAGAGAAAAATCCTCAGTTTTGGCTATTATTACTTCGTTAAACTATTATTCGGCGTGAATGTCAAAGACACACAAGCCGGAATCAAAATTTTCAGAAAAGAAGTACTGAAAAAAATTCTCCCACGACTGGTTGAAAAGAAATTCGCAGGGGATTTGGAAATATTGGTTGTCGCCCGGCAGGCAGGCTTTAAACGCATTTACGAAGCCCCTATCAAGCTGGATTATACGCTGGCAGAACTGACTTCAGCAGCAACTGTGAGGTCAATACAAGGCATATTCGTTGATACACTGGCGATTTTTTACAGGAGATATATCATGCGATACTATTCAAGACCCCGCACACTCTTCAAGCCTCCGGAAAAGATTATTAGAGTAAAATAAGGTATGAAAAAGCCCTTGGTTTCGATTTGTATCCCGACACATAATCGACTGGAATTCCTTAAAAAATCCCTCCAATCAGCACTTAATCAGACCTATCCTAATATTGAAATTGTAATTTCTGATAACAGCTCCGATAAAAAAACAAAAGAATACGTTCAGTCACTTACAAACAATAAAATTAGATATTATTACGACCCGGAGAGATCAACTTCATTCTTAAATGCTCATTACCCGGTAAAGATCGCGAAAGGCGAATATATCAAGTGGTTACCTGATGATGATATCTTGTTTCCAAAGTGTGTTGAGAAAATGGTAGACGTTCTGAATAAATACCCTTCCGTAGGTGTAGTCATGGCTCCTCTTAGAATAATCGATAGCACTGACAAACCAATTACACCATATTTCTACTTCTTCAGGAAAATGGAATATCTTTATAAGTATAAAAATAAGGATACATATGTGGAGCAGGGTAAGGCTATGAATGATTATCTGACAAATATTTATCCTTGCGCTGTCCCAACAGGATTTATGTTCCGTAAAGAACTGTATGAAGATCCTGACCCGAAGTTCCAGTTTATTGGAGACATTGATCTTTGTATGAATTTTGCAACAAAAACTGATTTTTATTATATTGATGAATTCCTATCTGCGTGGCGGTATTCTCCATCTTCGGAAACAGTATCTGTACTTCATAGCAAAGGTTCAGAATCAGATATCTTCTACCGTATTACGAAGAAATATCTGAAATACGCAAAATCCCCACAAAAAGCCTTCTTTTTTGCAAGTAAACGGACTACGTTGAATATCGTTGCCGGATTAAGGTCCAATAATCCAAAACTCATTATTGAGACGATCAAAACAATTCTGTATAATGACCCATACATTTTAAATAAACTGTATCTGCCTTTCGATATACTGTTTGAAGTATTAAAATCTTTTATTCCATATGAAAAAAAACGATAAAATCTACGTTGCAGGAGGACAAAGCGGACTTGTCGGAACTGCAATTGTTCGTGCTCTCAAAAAAAAAGGATTTAATAATATCATCACTAAAACAAGAAAAGAATTGGATCTTTTAGAAAAAGATCAGGTGGAGCAATTTTTCAAGAATGAAAAGCCGGATTATGTGTTTCTCGCTGCAGCTATGGTCGGAGGCATTATGGCCAATAAAACAAGAAAAGCAGAATTTATATATGATAATCTCCAGATTCAAAATAATGTCATTCATGCTGCATGGAAATACAAAGTAAAGAAACTTATTTTTCTCGGCAGCTCATGTATTTACCCCAAACTTGCACCGCAGCCGATCAAAGAAGAGTACTTCATGACCGGACCCCTGGAAGAAACAAATGATGCTTATGCCATCGCAAAGATTGCCGGGATCAAGTTATGTCAGGGCTATCATGAACAGTACGGGTGCAACTTTATTTCCGTCATGCCTACTAATTTGTACGGACCTCATGATAACTTTGACTTGGTAAGTGCCCATGTTCTTCCCGCACTCATTCACAAATTCTATTTGGCGAAAAAGAAGAACAAAAAAGAAATCCAATTGTGGGGAACGGGCAATGCGTATCGCGAGTTTATGTATGTAGACGACATGGCCGATGCCTGTCTTTTTCTGATGGAGAATTATGACAGTCCGGAAATAATCAATATAGGGACCGGTGTAGATCTGACAATCAGAGAACTGGCAGAGATGGTCAAGGAAGTTGTCGGATATGAAGGTGAGCTGATATGGGATACCTCAAAGCCTGATGGGACACCGAAGAAGCAACTTGATGTCTCAAAACTCTTGTCACTCGGCTGGAAACCTAAAACGGAATTAACAGAAGGGATTAAGATCGAATATGACTGGTTCCTTCATAATTATTTACCGAAAAAAGGATGATCATAGCAAACCTGACCGGCGGTCTTGGAAACCAGATGTTTCAGTATGCATTCGGACGGGCTACTGCAGAAAGAAACAAAACCACCCTCAAACTTCATTTTACAAACGCGCTTCTGAATACTCCTCGGGAATTTGAACTTGATTTATTCAATATCACTGCTTCACTTGCCACAGAAGATGATCTTAACAAAATGAATATCATGCAAAATCCTATATTGAATCGTGTTTTCTATCTTCTGGATGAAAGACTGGGAATACAATTTAACAGACATATCACCACAGAAAGAGTCCCGTATACTTACAACGACAGTTACCTGCAGATACCGGACAATCGATATCTACAGGGGTACTGGTCTCATTCTGAGTATTTCGAACATATTAGAGATATCCTCATGAAAGAGTTTACTCCTAAAAAGCCTCTTGATGAGAAAAATCAAAAGATAGTTGAACAAATGAGAAAATCGAATTCAATCAGCCTACATGTAAGAAGAGGGGACTATATTACAAACAAAACAGGTCCAACCTTTGTCGGAATAGAATACTATAAAAAAACGATTAAAGATATGAATAACAAAGTGAAGAATCCCTACTATTTTGTATTTTCTGATGATATCACATGGTGTAAAGAGAGCCTTTCATCAATCTTACCTGACGTTACATTCATCGATCATAATACCGCACGGAATTCATATAAAGACCTCATTCTTATGAGCAACTGTAAACATAATATTACGGCAAACAGTACATTCAGCTGGTGGGCAGCCTGGCTTAATCCGAATAAAAATAAAATTATTATTTCACCAAATCCATGATAAAACTAATCAAATCAACTTTTTATAACGAAGAAGAAACGAATAAGAAAATATGTAAGTTCATAATGAGCGCAAAACAGTTAAGCATCGGGCCTGAGTGTGCAAAATTCGAAAAAAACTTTGCGAAATATCAGGGGAGAAAACACTGCATTTTTTTCAATAGCGGAAGCTCTGCAAATCTCGCAATCGTTCAGGCTTTGATGAATCTCGGAAGGATAAAAAAAGGTGAGAATGCAGGATTCTCAGCTCTCACATGGGCTACCAATCCCATGCCGCTTATCCAACTCGGACTTGAGGCCATCCCGATGGATGTAGAGCTCGACACACTGAATGTCTCAAGTGCAAAACTTCTCGAAGTCCTCAAATGGCACCCTATCAAATTGCTTTTTATAACCAACCTTCTTGGCTTCTGTGACGATATTGATAAGATCAGAAAAATTTGTGACGAAAGAGGCATCATACTTATTGAAGATAACTGTGAATCCTTGGGAACTGTATACAAAGGTAAATTGCTTGGTAATTATGGCGTCGCAAGTACATTTTCATTCTTCGTCGGACATCATATGTCCACAGTTGAAGGCGGAGCAGTCTGCACTGACGATGAAGAGCTTGCCACAATGCTGAAGCTCGTGCGTGCTCACGGTTGGGACAGAAATCTTCCTGAAACAAAACAAAACCAGCTTAGAAAGCAATACGGAGTGGAATCAACTTTTTATTCAAAATACACATTTTATGATCTCGGATATAACCTCAGGCCGACTGAGATAAACGGGTTTATCGGAAATGATCAGATCCAATATTTAGATACTATTGTCTCAACAAGACAGAAGACTTTCAAAAAAATCGCATCCAAAATCTTTAAAAATACCAAGAAATATTATCCGATCAAGTACAGTCATATTGATACTATTTCCAATTTTGCAGTACCGGTGATCTGCAAAACTCAGAAAATTCGAGACCAGTTAATTGAGAAATGTGAGGGGAAAATAGAAATCCGTCCGATTGTTGGGGGAGATATGACACGACAGGCATTCTTTCATAAATATATGCCCAAATATTCGGATATTTTGGGAGAATCAAACGCCAAACTCATCAATATGAACGGCCTCTATTTCGGAAATAATCCGGAGATGACCAAGGAAGAAATTGAGACGATTATTGAAGTTTTTGGAGAGTAAGAATATGAGACTGTTTCTCATTGATCCTCACGAAAAAAGACTCTACAACAACGGGTTATTCGATACCAGACTCGATCCGAACTTCATCGTCTGGAAGCAAATCAGATCGTATTTAGCAAAAAAGGATATTGAAATTGCAACTATTGATCTTCATCCTATACAGAAAGCGGAAAGGATTTATTTTCTCGATCATGATTTTTTTTCACTGAAGCCCGGCGGACCGAGCTACTATTTGCAAAAATGTATAGATGCCTCAATACCGAAATCACAGCTGCATCTTGTCATAACAGAATGTCCGATTATCAAACCGGAAAGCTGGCTTCCTGAAAATCACGAGTATTACGGAACAATTTACACGTGGAATGATTCGCTTATCGACAATAAGAAGTACTTTCACTATCGCTGGATACAAAATCTTAATGGAACTTTAGAAGATCTTCCTTCATTTTCAGAAAAGAAACTGCTCACACTGATTAATGCACATAAAACAAACTATAATCCGAATGAGTTGTATTCTTTAAGGATTAAAGCGATTCGTTTCTATGAGAAATATTTTCCTGATGATTTCGATTTATACGGAATCGGTTGGGACAAACCGCTTAATATTAAATTTGTTTATTCAGTATTGAAGGGAAATTTCATGAAAGTACCGAAATTCATGCAAGACTTCGTCTTATCATATAAAGGTTACCCGTCATACCAAGGATCCGTGGAAGACAAGATTTCAACTTTGAGCAAATATAAATTCTGCCTGTGTTTTGAAAACATGGAAGCTATCGACGGATATATTACTGAAAAAATATTCGATAGTTTAAAAGCCGGCTGCGTACCGATATATCTTGGAGCACAAAATATTCAAAAATATATCCCAAAAGAAGCCTTTATCGACTTCAGAAACTTTTCCGGCTTTGAGGATCTGACTAAGTATTTGCTCTCTATGAAGGAAGAAGAATATAATAATTATATTGATGCAAGAAACAGTTTTTTGAAAAAGGGAATAGAACAGTGGGATTACAAACATTTTGCAGAGGACATTTTTTTACATGAATGATAGCCTTCGTTTTACAATCTTACGATTTATCAGGAAACGGTATCCTTATCTGATTTTTCTTCTATTGTCCTTAGCACCTTTTGGCTGGCACAGTAATCTGTTTCAAGTCCAGTTTATCGGCTCAGCCGATTATTTATCACCGTATGTCACATCGGAATGGATAGCTCAGACAACCAGTGTATACGGACCGCAGGTCGGCGGAGGAGGAGACTATGCATATCTTCTGGCATATTTATTCTTATATAACATTCCTGTCCTGATTCTCCATACTCTCGGACTGAGCGGGCCGGTAATTTCAATATCAATATTGTCTGCAATGCTTTTTGTTTCTCAACTTTCAATGTTTTTATTCGTAAAATATATTCTTCTTAAGAAATTACAACTGAAAAATATTTCAGTAAATCTGCTCTCAACATTTGGCGCAATTCTTTACGGATTTTCACCCTACCTTGTAGGAATAATCGCTCCGGGTCATATTTTCCAGATTTATTCATACATGCTGTTTCCGTTGTTACTCATCTATGTTGATAAGTTTCTGTCATCAAAATCCACTTTATGGAAATATCTGATAATCCTATACTATATCTTCTTTTTGTCTTCGCCTGCCTATGCAAACATCGGCATTTTATATGTCACGTTTCTAATACTTGGAGTTTATTATCTTCTGTTTAGCATCCTTAATAGAAAAACCTTCGTAAAAACTACTGTCAAGACCTTTCTTATCTTTCTTTCCACGATCCTTGCAAATATTTGGTGGATACTGCCGTATGGAGCAAATTTCGGAAAAGCTATTGCCGTTAATCAGGCATCAACACCAATCAATGATGCAGTGAATATCGCTGTTAGACACGCGTCCATTTCGAATGTATTTTTCGGACGGGCAGAAAATATGTTTTTTGATGGATTAGGTAATACGTTTTATTCAAACGGAATAATATTCCTTCTGTTTGTAGGTTTACTCCTTCTTGCGTTTGTACCGTATATTACAATGATTGCTAAAAAAGGATACCTTTACATGCTTTCGTTGCTTCTTCTACTGGGTTCTTTTATTACTAAAGGACCGAATGATCCCTTCGGATTTCTTTTTAATTGGATGTACTATACAATTCCCGGATTCCAGATTTTCCGAAGACCGGTTAGTAAATTTTACTGGTTCTTTTTACTTATTCTCTTTACCTTATCAATAATCGGGACAGCTATCATTTTAGCTAAAACAAAAAAGAGGACCGTCACACGTGTCGTAATCGGATTCCTGACAATAGTATCCGCATATTTTGTCATTGCATTTATTCGTACACCTCTTCTTGTTCCTTTTAATGCTCCCGATTATTATGATGATGCTAAGCAGTATCTCGAACAAACCCATGCGCAAAGAATTCTAATATTACCCGGATTTTACGGCACATACCCTACGTATAATGACTCAATCAACAATTATTATGGTGTAGATTTTATTCCATATCTCTGGCCCTATCAAATTCTTGAACCGAATAGTTCCGATTACGGGGTAGGATCACCAACCAAAAGTAAAGTAAACGAAATTGTTAGTCAAATTCAAGATAATAAATCATTTTGCAAACTGACAAAGCGGATGGGAATTTCGCATATAGTGATAAGACAGGATATTGATGACTCAGCTCTCACTGAAGGTTTTACAGAAGATTTCCTCTCATCACTACAAAGATCTTCTGAGATATCTGATATTAAATCGTTTAAAGGAATTACAATTCTGACATTACAACAGAAATGTGCAGGTGTAGCAACTATATACATCAATTCAAAACCGGTGAAATATCAGTTTGCAGGATTTTCGTCACTACAAATAACTAGAGAAAGTAACCCGGACATGAGTAAACTGGTGCTGATTAGTAATGAAACAACTCAATGGCATGCATACATGATTTCGGATACGCAAAAGTACCATGCAATATTGGCACTTTTTGATTTTTATCCTGAAGCTAAAAAAATAAAATCTGCAGACGGAACAAGAAATATATGGGAAATCCCTCCATCTGATCAAGGTGAAATTATAATTCTCCAGTATCAGTCTCAGGCATACTTTCACATTGGTTTTTGGATACTAATTGCATCACAGTTTGTCATTAGTTCTCTGGTATTATATGCACATGCTAAAAGAAACCATACGAAATCTGGCAAATAACTTCATCCTTTCTCAAGCAAGATTGCGGGGGAAATTCTGGAGTCTATTTCTTCATTCTGCCGGTCAAAATTTGCAGATTATGCATAACTGTCGCATTCTTGCTCCTGGGACAGTAACTATCGGAAATAATGTATACATAAATCACAACACGGACATCTATGGGCAAGGTGGAGTAGAGATTGGAGATCATGTATTAGTTGGTCCCAATACTAATATCTTAAGTGTGAATCATGCTTTCGATGATTGGACTCAACCCATTTCTACTCAAGGAATTTCGACGAAGAAGGTAATTATTGAAGATGATGTCTGGCTCTGTGCAAATGTAACAGTCATTCCCGGTGTCAGAATAGGAAAAGGTTCTATCATCGGAGCAAATGCACTGGTCGCAAAAGATGTAGAACCATATTCAATTATGGGAGGCGTACCGGCAAAGCTCATCAAGAAGCGTTTCCCTGAAAAGATACTCAAAAAATTACTGAAAGAAAAGAGAAAATAACTCTTTCATGGAACCGTCAAATGTTGCTGTCTTAAGATCTCCCCATGTTGACTGATCACTAATCGAATAATGGATAATTGTTTTACCTTCATACTCAGCCAAATCAACATCTGCAGCACTCAAACCTTCCGAACCATCCGGATCCGGCAAAAGAAAGGGGATTGCACTTGTTTCCCATGTCATAAGGTCCGTTGATTTTGCAATTCGGGTAATATACTGCTTACAATCCGGACAGTTAGGGTCATAAAAATGTTCATCTCCTAAAAGCAAATAGTACGTGCCGTCAAGATGTCTAATGGTCGGACAGGCAACATAAGTATCATTTCCATAAACTGCATACTCGTCCATCTGCCACTCATCCAGAGTCCACGAGCGAAGAAATCGGATCGAAAACGGTGTCCTGTCTTTTTCATCAGTCTCAAGTGCCATAACATACACGCCATTATCTTCATCTTTAGTAACTGATGTATTAAAAAACCGCATACTTTCATTCGCTTTAAAAACACTTCGCGGACCGGTAAAATCTTTCAAGTTCTTGGTTTTGATTTCAAATACTTCTGATTTTCCGAACTCTGTCCAGTCCTTCGTACCGTAGATGTAAAGAGTATCGCCCTCGACAAAAGCACTTGCAAGGCTTAACTGATCACCAAAATGAGGTGAAATTTTTTCTTTTTTTTCGTGATCATAAATAACTAAACTATGTTTTTTCTCGGCATCATTACGGTCAGAAATAAGGTAATAGAGTTTCCCTTTCCAAACGAAAGGTGAACTTTCCATATACTTGTCACTGAATAATGCACCTTTTTCTATCGTTTCTTTCCTGGCTACAGAAGTTGCATTAGTCTGTTTGTTATTTAGATTTTGGATATAGTAGAGAAGCGTTCCTAACAGTATTAAAACAAGGATCACGATCACACGATTTTTATCGATACTCATTGGTACTGTTTAATAAACGATTGTAATGTGCTGAAGATATATGTGACATGCTGTTCTTTAATCCCCGGCCAGACGCCGAGCCAAAATGCCTGATTCATGATCACATCTGCATTTTTGATCCGGCCGACAACACGCTTGTTTTCCAGATTCAGATACGCCGGATGTCTCAAAAGATTCCCTGCAAATACATTTCGTGTCCCGATCTTATTATCTTCCAGATAATGGGTTAGTTCATTGCGGGTAAACGGAGCGTCTTCTTTCACGATCACAGGAAATCCAAACCAGCAGGGATCTTCTTTCCCTGAAAGTTCAATAAGTTGGAAATACTCAGGATAGTTGCTGAAAAAAGTATGTAGCTTTTTATAATTTTCTTTTCTTGCTTCAATAAATCCGGGAACTTTATCGATCTGGGCGACACCGATTGCAGCCTGAAAATCTGTTAGTTTTACATTAAAACCGATCTGAGAGTAAATATATTTGTGATCATACCCGAACGGAAGATCTCCAAGCTGCCACCCGAAGCGTTTGCCGCAGGTATTGTCTTTTCCCGTATCACACCAGCAGTCCCGACCCCAGTCTCTGAATTGTCGGATCGATCGATGGATCAGAGGATTGTCAGTAATGATTGCGCCGCCTTCACCCATAGTCATCTGATGTGCAGGATAGAAACTGTAAGTCGCAATATCTCCGAATGTCCCGACCAATTTTCCGTCATATCTTGACCCCAAAGCATCACAGCTGTCTTCAATAAGCCAGAGATCATGCTTTTTGGCAAGATACTGGACTTTCTCAAGATCAAACGGAATTCCTAAGGTATGCGCCATCATGATAAGCTTTGTGCGCGGAGTGATTGCTTTTTCGATTTGATCTGCATCCATATTAAGAGTCTTCAAATCAACATCAACAAACACCGGAGTAAGGCCGAATTGGATTCCGGGATTGACTGTCGTTGGAAAACCGACGGCTGCCGTGATAAGTTCATCTCCTTTTTTCAAAGCCCGTTTGCCAAATACTGACGAGGTGAGGGAGTAAAGAGCTATAAGATTGGCAGAGGATCCTGAATTCACCAATGAAACATAACGACGCCCCATGAAATTTCTGAATTTTCTTTCGAATTCCTTGACAAAACGCCCTTCCGTCCACCATGCGTCTTTTGCGGCTTCTATAGCGTTATCAATTTCCTGTTGATCATATACTTTACCTGAGACAGGGATATATGTTTCTCCTGGAGTAAAAGTTGTTTTTTTCATAAGCTAATGATGCAATTCACTCTTATTAATTTTTGATTTATTCCGTTCATACCACTGATACAACGCCTTCACTGCCTCCTCGACAGGAGTAAATGAAACAGAGTGGAGCAGAGAAGTAAGCCGTGCATTATCTCCGCTATATTCCGGATTCATTCCTTCTTCACGCACCCGGATAGGAAGATTTTTGCCGGAAATTGAATTGATCAGTTCTGCTGTATCTAGCAAATCAAGAGGTTTCGCTGTACAAATATTGATGTCGTGATAAGGAATTTCCTCAAGCTCAATACAATTACGGACAATTCGGACAAGATCATCGATATATAAATAATCAAGCTTCATATTCCTGTTTATTCGAATATCCATATCAAATATGGCCATACAAATAACATTTGAAATAAAACGGATACGCCAATCTTCATATTTTCCGTACACTCCAAACAGTCTCAAATTATAGACATTCGGAACAGTTTCTGTATGCTTTGCCATTATATACTTTGAAAAACCGTAATTATCTTCCGGTATATGTGTTCCGAAGTACTCTTCTTTCATCAGAGGCTGATAATGATTTTTATCAAATTCCGCCCCTGATCCGAAATAAAACATTCTGTGAAAGAATTGATTATTGTTGACAAGATGAAAGTACATCCTCACATTACTTTGAAAAACCTGTGAAAGATCTTTGTCTGAGACATGGGTCGCGTTATGTGTCGCGGCATGAATGACAGTATGTATCTTATTCGCTTTGAAAAAGTCATCAACACTTTTCTTACTCAGTAAATTCAATTCTGAACTTGAAGGAGCAATTACATCATATACATCAGCTAGCTGCTCAACTAAATTTCTGCCGATAAATCCGGAACCTCCTGTTACTAATAATGTCTTCTTCATAGTTTCTTTCCTCTAAACTGTCCGGCGGTCCACTTTGGAAGCATCGGTTGATTCGGATCGATTATGAGTTCACATACAATTGGACCATTATGCTCCTGAACTTCTTTAACTTTATGAAGATCACTATTACTGGCGATCTTTACATACGGAAAACCCCATGCCTTCATCAGCTTTTCATAGTCAGGGAAACTCACACCTGTCTCCGAATCAGAAGCAAAGTTTTTATTAAAATATGCAAGGTGTGTGTTACGGATAGAAAAATATCCGTTATTATTCCAGATGTAAAGCTTAATGGGTAATGTATGATACAGAACTGTTTGAAGCTCCTGAATATTTAACATCAGTGATCCGTCACCTTCCATACAGACAACAGGATCATGTGATGCAATAGCGGCACCGATTGCCAAAGGCAACCCTGAACCCATTTGTCCGAGTCCGGCATTAGTTATAAATCGCTGACCTCTTTTTAGCTGCAATGCCTGATGCGGAGCAAGGCTTGCCATTCCGTCTGCTGTTGCGACATGGTGGCCTTTTAAGTGCCTACTCAGCTCCTGAAGGAACGAATATACATTCACAAATCCGGGATCTACTGCGAACTCGTCAGGATGGATAGGGGATGAGGGAATGTCCCAGCGATGTAAGGTAATGTCTGAGTTATAAAGTTCTGACAAAAAATCTTTCGCGTCAGCTTGTACCGGAATATCAATATTCACTGTTTTTTTATGAAGTTCGTTTTCATCAATATCAACCATTATGATTTTGGCTTGTGTTGCAAAATCCTGATATTCGTATGACGTCTGCGTGAGCTGTAAACGTTCACCTATCACGAGAAGAACATCACAGTTATCTATTGCCCAATTTGCTTCTTTGTTTCCCGGCATTCCCTGTCTGCCAAGATATTGCGGGTATTCATACGTTATCAGATCGTCGGAAGTAAATATGGTCGTAGCAGTATTTATCTGCAATTTTTGCAAAACATCCCAAAGAATTTTTTCTGCACCTGCCAATCGGACACCATTGCCGACAAGTAACATAGGTCTTTTTGCATTCTGTAATGTTTCTACAATAATTTCCATTGGCAGCGGTTTTTTAGTATATTGAGAAACCGGCTGGGGTGAAAAACCTCTTAACTTTTTCGGGTCAATGTCTGCCGCTTGAATATCAAGAGGCACTTCGACCCATGAAGGACCGGGTCGTCCGTTTTTAGCGTAGTAAACCGCTTTTTCAAGGTGATATCGAATATCTTCCGGTTCTTCTACCGTTTCTGCATATTTACTGATAGGTTTGACCATGTCAATAACATTCAGCTCCTGGAATCCGATCGCTCGTACTGTCTGTGCGCCGTTTTTCTTCGGAACAATATTGTCCCGTTTGACCTGTCCGTTAATAACAAGCATCGGAATACTGTCAAGCCAAGCTCCTGCTGCTCCAGTTATTGCATTGGTGCCTCCCGGTCCTGTTGTCACAACAACAACACCGACATCGTTTTTTATTCTGGCATATCCTTCAGCTGCAGTTGCTGCGCCTTGTTCATGATGTGTACATACTACCTTTAATTTCTTAGCACGACCCATTGAGTCAACCAAATGCATGATCCCTCCGCCTGACAGTAAAAATGCTGAATCTGTTATTTTCTCTAAAAATTCGACTATATAATCGCTTACTTTCATACTGCTTATTAATTATTAAAAGTTGGTAGACGACTCTAAAATAAATCAGAAAATTTTATTACGTGTCTTATACCAAATTTTCTGGCTTGAGCTTCAATATCACTGGTTGAAGTTTTTGCCAGAATGATTACGACATCCGGTTCAAGTAGTCGTAACGATTGCGGTGATTTTATCGGAACTCCATGAACTGCCGGGAGTAGAGGAGCAAGATAGCTGTCAACCAGACTATATATGTGTTCCGTTGAAAGTCCTCCGTATCGTACAAGTGCATCAAATATTCGACCGGCCCCCCATAGCACAACCTTCTGTCTCTTCATAAAAGCCTCTAGCTTCTCAGCAGCTTCTTTCAGTTTCTCACGGTTTTTTTCTAACAATGTTTTATACTCAGTAATTGCTGTTGTATTTGCTTTTACTCGAGCATCATTTGCAAATGACACCTTTTCAGGTATGTGTCTTTTTTCTTTTTTTTGTATTAAGAAAGTTATATTTGACTTGTCCGTTTCTTCATCTCCGAAAAGGATCTCACATCTCATCTCCCGTAAATAATCTAATAAAATACTCCTGTTGAAATGAAATTTATGCTTATCTATAAAAAATTCTTCGACAACGTCGTTTTCAGTAATGACTTCAATATTGGGTACTTCAATGAACGCGTATCCGCCAGTCCTGAGAAGTTTGTAGAGATAATTTAACATTTCAAGAGCGGAGTCAGCATGTTCTAACGTATGGAAACAATAGATAAAATCGAAGCTTTCCTCTGTAAAGCATACGTTTTCAAAGCGATCAATCAGTAGTCTAACGTTGTCCAAGTCCTTATAGGTATGAACTACTTTCGAATCTGGTTCAATTGCCGTAATGTGTGAATCCGGATCTATCTCAGATACCCAATGTATAAAATCTCCGCGGTTAGCACCTATGTCCAGTATTGTTTTACATTCTTGCCACGGAACTAATTTTTGCAGTAATGCTTTATTCTTATCCAGTCGCAATCCTTTCCCGTGGCGGATATTTCCCCAACCGGCCCCGCTTGACGTACTAACCATTCTTTCTTTTGGCTTCTGTTTCGTAAATACAGTTTGGACAAGACCACAGACATTACATATACAGACATCGGCACCCCGTGATGTATCCTGTACTTTATAAATACTTGTTAAGGAATTTTTGCAAAAATCACAGTTTTTCATATTAATAAGTAACCTCATAAACTTGTTCTTCTGTATAGCCCAATTTCTTCATAGTTTGCCCTGCGATCTCATTAAACTGACCAAGCTGTTTTTCAGATAATTTGAAATCCATTGGTACAAATACATTTTGTGGTTTTTGGAGCAGTTGGAAATACTCATCTGTATAATCTATATCGAAAAAAGAGAGGAATTTCTTTAGCACAGTCTTGTCTTTCGTCAATTCCTCCAACTTGACAGTAAGTTTTTGCTCTTGTGGAATCAAATCAAATGCATCATCAATAACGCGTATTACTTCTGTCCAATGGTAGCAAATTCTTTGATACTGATCAAAATCACTAAACTCTTTATAAAACGGTTGTCCTTTCTGCGGAATATTCCACCAGTATTTTTTTTCCGGAGGGGGTTCGGTGAATTCAGAAGGAGATGAAAGCCAATCTTGGATTGCCGACACACTTACATCATCGTATATTTCCGGAGCCAGCTTATGAAAAAAAGAGCTCGTAACTTTACGGCCGTCTCTTACAACATGGATAAATTTTGCTCTCGGAAAAAGGTTATAAAGAGGCTTGATAATCCACGATAGTTTATTCGATGAATCCACCCAATACTTTGCATTACTGTAATGAATACCTGCTCCGTGAAGGGAAACAATTGCTCTTTCTGTCTCATGGTCATCCATCAACCCCATAAAATACTTAGCGGCAACAGGCTGGATGTGAGTACATAGATACTCATGAAAAACTTCAATGTCTTCATGCCCAGACAATAATTTAAAAATCATTCGGGTTCCCGATCTGCCTGAACCAACAAGGAAAACCGGTACTGTACTTTTCATAACTCAAACGGGATAACTTTTGATTTTCTAAGATAATCCATAATTAGGTCTACACTGTCCTGGGGAGAGATATCAGTTGTATTTATGATCACATCCGGATTAGAAGGTTCTTCATAGGGATCATCAACCCCGGTAAGACCTTTAATTATGCCCATCTTGCTCTTCTGATATAGCTGCTTTGTATCCCGTTCCATACATACTTCAAGAGGTGTGGAGACATGCACCTCAATATACGTACCGTTTTTGCTTATCAACTTTCTATTCATGTCTCTGGACTCCGCATATGGTGCAATTGCACTACATATCGCAATCCCCCCATGCTTTGTAATTAGGTTTGCAACAAATCCGATTCTTTTGATATTCTCATTTCTATCTTCTCGGGAAAAACCGAGTCCTTTGGATAGATTCTGACGGATAATATCTCCGTCAAGAAGTGTTACAGGCTTATCCTGCAACTCTATAAGTTTGTAATACAGTATCCGGGCAATAGTCGATTTTCCTGCACCCGATAAACCGGTGAAAAAAATCGTTACACCGTCTTTTTTCTGCTTTGCAACACCTTTACGCAATTCATCCACAATTTCGGGGAAAGAAAACCAATCTGGAATCTCAGAACCCTCGGCAAGCATTTTCCTTACTTCAGTTCCGGAAATACTTTTAACTGTGTGGTTCGCATCTACTTTATCTATCGTAGCATAGTCTGACAATTCTTCCACATACACCATCTCTTTAAAAGGGACAACAGTGATACCTATCTCGTCAGCATATTGCTCGACAAGATTCTGTGCATCGTATGGACCATAAAAATTTACTCCCTTTGAATCTTTACCAGGGGAAGCATGATCCCTTCCGACAATGAAATGCGTACAGCCATAATTCTTCCTAATAATCGCATGCCAAAGTGCTTCTCTCGGACCTGCCATTCGCATTGCAAGAGGAAGAAGGCTGATCATTGCAAAATCACTAATGTACTTCAGCATTTTTATATAACTTCTTATTCTGGTAATGTAATCAACATCTCCGTCTTTTGTCATTCCGACAGCCGGATGAAGTAATATTTTTGCATTATGCTCGTTTGCAGCTGTCTTAATAAGACTATAATGCACTTTGTGAAGAGGGTTTCTTGTTTGAAATGCGATCACCTTATTCCAACCTTGTTCCTGAAAAAACTGCTGCAGTTCTGAAGGGGTAAGTCGAAGATGACTGAAATCATGTCGCTCAACATCGCTAATACCTTTTACTGACCCGCCCAGATAATACTCCTTAACCTCTTTGAAGAGATAATTCACACCAAAATGGTCAGTATTTGTCGTTCCGTAAATAGCTTTTGCCTCACGTGTCTTATTTGGTTTATAAACAGACTCTACTTCCATTACTGCTAAAGGTTTTCCGTACTCATCACAGAGAATAAGTTCCGTGCCAGGTTTAAAATTTTTGTGCTCAATATCCAAGACAACAGGCATAGGCCATACAGTTCCATCTTCTAAGCGCATATTTGATACGACACTTTCATAGTCCTTTTTATTCATGAATCCGGTAAGTGGAGAAAATGCACCGGTCATTAGAAGTTCTAAATCACACACTTGTCTTGTAGACAAATTAATACGTGGAAGAGTTAATAGCTTTTGTTGAACCTTTTTAAGGTCTTTCTCGCTCAACATTAAATTTTTTAACTCGCCGCCGTGTGCTTGAAATGTCGCACTCTTTTTAGTTTTTCTTTTCATGCGCTATTGTAGCTTGAATGATTGTTAATATTTTAGTATGGTTTGTGTCATTTGAAATCACAACCCCATTAGTATTCCTTAGAGTAGAAAGATCATATACGAGTTTGTGACCTTTTAAATCAGTTATTCTTCCTCCTGCTTCAGAAATAATTATTTCAGCAGCAGCTGTATCCCAAATTGATGTTTTAGATGAAGTATTGAAGTAGATATGTGCATTCTGCTCAGCAATACTTACGGCCTTCAACCCTAGACTGCCCATTTGTAATGTATGTTTTACATCTAACTGATGCGCTATTTGCATATCTATTGGTAAGGAATGATTCTTACTTACGACTAACGTCATATTCTGTATACGCTGCTCCTGCGATACCAGTAGCTTATCTTCTCTTGTTGATGGATCTATCCGATAAGCTCCTTTCTCCTGTGACGCATAAAACATTATATCCTTTAGAGGATTGTATACTGCTCCGAATACCGGTTTAGCTCCAGATATAAACGCAATCATGAAGCTGAAGTCTCCTGTATGATTCACAAAGTCAGCAGTTCCGTCTAGCGGATCAATAACCCAGAACTCGTGTGTTCCATCAGATATTCTTGAACCTTCTTCAGAAAGAACAGGATAACCTGTTTCCGAAAGAAATTCAACAAGAATGCGTGATGAAATGATATCTGCATCTGTTACTTGAGATCTGTCTTTCTTTAGCCGAACATTTATAGAATCGCTTCCTTCATATAAAGGGATTATTTGTGCAGATATTGACTGAAAAACCTGCTTGAGCTGGAGTATAAATTGCTTGTCAAATTTCATTCAATCCAATAGGACAAATAAGTTTTTCGATTTTTATTTTTCATAATCGTTTCATCCTCATAGAACGAATCGCTCTTATAGTGAGTTGATGAAATCTCTTCAATGACACCGCCTTTCGGAGCAACAAAACTATGTCTTACTCCACGTTCAACCGTAAGGATATCTCCGGGTTTGCAAAGCTGAGTTTTTCCGTCCAGTGTAACCTCTAGATCACCATGCAGAACATGAAATGTTTCTTCTTTCTTATTGTGATACTGAATAGGATGAAGCTGCTTCGGTAGCATAATAATGTACTTTTTGCAGTACTCACGATTTATGCAGTTTACCAATGTCGCACCCACCTCATAAAACTTTTCCAATCCGTAATGATGAGATATTTCCACATCAACTTTTTTCGGCATGTACACATTCGCTTTTTTAAGTAACGCATTTACTTTTGCAACGATACTGTGAATTTCCTCCCGAATATTTACTGTTTTCACATCATCAATCGCCTCATTTTTCTTATAATCCTTTTTTGCGTAATACTGTGTGTATTTTGAGAAGTCATTGGCTACAAGTTGATTTGGCTGATTGGGAAAAGCATAGAACACATCATCAGTTGTAATCAAATCTCCTTTTTTTATTGACTTACCGGCAAAAACACCCCGCTTAAACTGGCGCAGATCTGCCATTTCTTTGTCACTAAACGGTGCGCGTTCTCCTGCAATTCCGCCAATATGTATTGCTTTTTGCGCTGCTTTCAGCCATTCATCAGCTTGTTCGGGAGTAGAGGAGTAAGCATTAATATCATACTTCTTCGTCTTCACAGCGACATGTCTTTCAAAAATTGAAGCCCCTTTTGCTATTGCAAGCTGTACGGGTATGAAATTGTCAGGCTCTTCATGAGTTGAGAATCCGATGACAACATCCGGATACCTCTCACGCAAGAGGTCAATTTGATTGAGCTGTAAATCTTCATCAGGTGTCGGATATTCTCCTACACAGTGCATCAATGCAAATTGTTTTCCGCGGTTTTGCAGGAACGTCACAACAGCATCAATCTGTTCTAGTGTAGCGCCTGCAGTTGAAGCAATAATTGGCTTGTCATATTCGGCAATTTTTTCGAGAAGCGGCCAGTCTCCGAATGAACAACTACCGATTTTTATGACATCATATCCGTGTTTGACAATAAGTTCGACTGATGCTTCATCGAAAGGAGTACAAATGGAAATAAAACCAAGTTTCGTCATTTCCTTTTTCAACATGAGCGCTTCACTGTCTTTCAGTTTTGTTTCGGAAAAACGTTTTACATATTTTATATCCTGACGGTCTTTATAATCAGGGTGTATAAAAGTAGGAATATCCCGATATTGTAATTTAAACGCAAAATTAAAATCATATTTTTTTGCTATTTTATGGAATTGCTGCAATATTTTAATCCCATGTTTGACATCACCCATGTGATTATTTGCCATCTCAAAAATAAATAATGGCTTAGACTCACTTCTATTACTGCGATTAAATAGCTTTTCCAGATTTTTTTTCATAAATCATTTGCAAATATTAATAGATTTCTTATACGTTTCTCTTATACCATCCGAATATCTTTGAACATACTTTTTTTACGTTAAAGTTTGGAGCCCATTCAAGTTCCTTCATAATTTTACTATAGTCCAATGACTGATAGGGAATTTCGTTTTTGGCAGTACCCATTATTTTATACGGAATTTTTGTTTTTAAGGACTTTTCTATCGTATCAATCAATTCAAGCACTGATAGCGTATCATCCGAACCGAAGTTATAGGCTTTTCCTTTTGCTCTTTCGATGTTTTCTGCAAGCAGGATATATCCTGCAACGACATCTTTCACGTAAAGATAGTCACGGACGAACGTGCCGTCACTTCGAAGTTCAAGGGTTTCTTTGGTGTTAAGGGAGCGCATAATCCCCGGGATAATCCGTGAAAAATTCAGATCACCCTCTCCGTAAATATTTCCGAAACGTGTTACGACAACCGGAAGATCATATGTCTTCGCATATGATGTACAAATCAAGTCAGCAGCGGACTTTGACACCTCATACGGATGATCACCTTTGAGAGCATCAGCTTCTTTGTATTTGATCTCTCCGTGCTTACCGTATGCCTTATCGGATGAAGCAACAAGAATTCCTTTTACTTTCGGATAAAGCCTGGCACTTTCCAGAATATTTATAGTTCCGTTGATATTGGACTCAAGAGTGCGGCGGGGATTGTAATAGGCGACATCGACCAAAGGCTGTGCTGCAAGGTGAAAAATATACTCAATTTCATGTTTCGTGACAAGATCAAATACACGGTCAAAATCCACAAGATCAATCCGTTCCATTACCGTATTTTTATCAAGTCCTTCCGTCATGAAATAGGAATGCGGATCAAGTTGAAGAAACGTTGTGACCACATTTGAACCCTCTTCAATAAGAGCCTTCACCAGATGTGAACCGACGAAACCGGTTCCGCCTGTGACAAGTACCTTTTTTCCTTTTAAATTCTTCATAGAGTTACCAGATTTTCCATGGGGGATTATCCTGTTCCCACATGTCATTTAATTCTTCTACTTCCTTATAGGTGTCCATACAGTACCAAAACCCCTCATGAGGATATAATGACAGCTTCTTTTCACGGGCAAGTCTCCGAAGGGCCGGATGCTCAAGCTCTTTTGGTCTGAAGTACTGTAATGCTTCACGGTTAAACACCATAAATCCGGCATTGATCCACTCAGAAGTGATCGGCTTTTCATCAAACTTCTGGACGATATTATCACTATTAACTTTAACAACACCGAACTTCGATCGGGGATGAATACCGGTTATCGTTCCGAGCGTTTTTTGTTTTTTATGGAAATCAACAATTTTCCTGACATCAACATCTGAAACGCCGTCGCCGTAATTGAGCATAAAGTACTTGTCATCTTTTGGAATGTAATCCTGGCAACGAAGTACTCGCTCTCCTGGCTGAGTATCGATACCTGTATCGACAAATGTGATCGTGAAATTGTCAATCTCTTTGCGGTTTTCCAGATAATAGGTCGTCTTGTGATCTTTCGTGTGAAGAGTAAAGTCAGCGGTAAATGCCTTTTGATTGAGGAAAAAGTCTTTGATGTAGTCAGCTTTATATCCGAGGGCAAGTATAAATTCATTAAAACCTGCTGCAGCATATATTTTCATAATATGCCAGAGAATCGGTTTGTTTCCAATGAAAACCATCGGTTTCGGCTTAAACTCAGTTTCTTCTTTCAGTCGAGTTCCCGTACCGCCACAGAGTATAATAGTTTTCATATAGGTATTATATAACGAAAAGCTACAGTTACACCCATATTTAGAAAATGATATATCCAAAAAAAATCGTCGACTTACTGATTCTTCCTTCTCTCATTTTAGTAATTTCATTCACTGTACTTTCATTGTCCGTACATGTACGTGATATCAGGTTTTTATCAACAATAAGCCAATTAGACACTTCAAATATTTCTGAGAATTCAAAGAAAATTACCGGTATAATTCCCTCGACTCAAGGAAAAGTAGGAACAATTATTGTCTCGTTTCAGGAACCTGTAGCGCAAAAAGGAGCGATTTTATTCACTCTTAGAAAGATTAAAACTAATGAAGTAGTCTATCAGAACAAATATTCTATACTCGATATTTACTATCTTCAGAATTTTCCATTTGGGTTTCCGCCTCAGTCTTTTAACAATGACACGCAATATGAATTCGCCATCACAAGTGAAGTTCCAGATGAAGAAATACCCGTAACCTTAGTAAAATCCCAGCATCCGGTCGAAGTACTCTATCAATATGACTTCAATACATTAATGACGAATGCAATAGTAAGAAAGGATTTTATTTCTAATAAAATCAATCAATATGTAACAGAGTTTATCAAATTCGGTTATATCTTTTTCTTTTTTGCACCTCTTCTTGTTTATTATTATACGTATATATTTCGAAAAGAAGTCATCACAAGTGCCAAACAGACTCTTTTACCTTCGCTTTTAAAGCCTTCTGTTTTATTCATGATTTTTATTATGCTATCCAGCGGAATTATCGTCCTATCTTTAAGCGACGTATTCCTGATTAAGGGTATGATTATCTGGATTATATTAGTAACAACATATAGGTATACTAACCAGCAGTCTTTTTTTATTGCGTTGCTGTTTTTGCTTTTATGCCCTCTTGCTATTATTTCTGACATGAGTGAGATCGCATCAAATCTTGCTTCCTGGGCATTTATGCTAATTTTTGTAGGGACAATACAGGAGATCTTGGACTTCAGAAAAATACTTACAGGATTGCATTTCAATTTTACTTACGTAACCAGAATGGATATCAAAATTACAAAAAACCTAAATAAACTTTATCAGTCAATTTCACAATAAGCTTACTATTCTGCTATAAATAAACTAATACATTATGAAATCAAAACATCTTCCGTATCTTATTCTCGCAGTTATTGTCATCCTTGGATTTATATTCAGACTTCGGGGCATCTCAACTGATCATTCATTCTGGGCAGATGAGGCATATATTGCAAGTCTTTCACGGGATCTTGTACAGGGGAAGATCGCATTAACTGACCTTTATTCTTACGCCGGAGGCAGTTATCAGCCGTTACAGGTAATCGTGATGTCAGTATCATTTCTCATATTTGGAGTTTCTGAATGGGCAGCCCGGATTCCATCTGCTATCTTCGGAACTGTCGGCATAGTTTTGGCATATCTTGTCGGAAAGAACTTTTCGAATAAGGCAGGCGGCCTTCTTTCCGCCTTCCTATACTCATTTGCTGAACTCAATCTGGCATATGCGACACAGGCTCGTTCTTATACAGCTTTGACTGCTATCATTCTTGCGATCGTATACTTTCTTCAGCTACTATCTCAAAAGGATCTACCGAGGAAAAAGCAAATATTACTGCACGTCGGAGTAGTAATTTTGTCATTTGCCGCCTGGCTTTTCCATATCGTTGCATCTTTGTTTTTTGTAATTTACGGCGGATTTATCATCATTCATTACCGAAAATCTCTGTTTTCGTTTGCAAAGAAGCATCTCATATGGACTGCTCTGGGGATACTGGGAATTCTGCTTTTTGTTTATGTCTCTCAAGCGTATCAGTATCTCCTGAACCTCAGTTCGTCAAAAGTCAATAATGTTACCTACTTACGGGAGCTGTTTGCCAGGCAGTATCTTTTCATGGTCCTTCCGGCAATATTTGGGTTATTACTTTCATATAAAAAATATATTGCTACCACATTCGGTATTGGAGTATGGGGGATAGTGCTGTTGTTTTTGTGGACTTTCTTCAAACCGTCTCACAATATCCGATATATCCTGCCGCTGTTTCCGATACTATATGTTTTCTTTGCAGCGTTTTGGGCACAGGTAGGCACGAAACTTTTCAATAAACAAAGCGGCCTCATCTGCGGTATTATTGCCCT
>CAZDDM010000005.1:0-1166 GCA_964504235.1 uncultured Gammaproteobacteria bacterium | reverse complement strand
CTCAGCAAACTGCTGTATCCGGGAAGTACTGCGGAGTTTACGTCAAACGTCGCCGCACAAATGCGCGTTTTGTTCTGGAGTATCCCATTTGCATTCATAGCAACCACCCTCGGCGCATATTATTACGTCCAAAAGCATTTTTTCCGTTTCCCGCTGGCACAGCTTGTTGGAAGTATTACAAACTTACTGCTAATTGTTGCACTGTTTAATATCGCCGGTATCTGGGCATTAGTAATCGGATTTGTTATGAATATCTTCTTTCAGATTCTCTTTGTCATACCGAAGTTCAAAACAATACCTAAATATGAGTTTCAGAATATTTCACCGATTCTTATTGCTGTTACTCCTCTTGTCATCGGTCAGTTTATGATCCGCAGTGACACGATCATTATCCGCTCCTATGCATCATACTTGCCTGAGGGATATATGGTCTATCTGAATCTCGTTTCGAAAATCTTCTCGCTTGCAACAAGCGTCATGACCATCGGCATACAAGTACTTCTACTGCCTCATCTGGTGGAATACCTGAATGAGAAAAAATATGAAAAAGCCATTCAGTCAGTAAACAGGGCAAAGCTTTTGAGTATCGGCCTGTCAGTGCTTGTCGTCGCTTCACTGATCATCCTCGGACCTTTGGCCGTCAAGATCCTTTTTGAAGGAGGAAAGTTCACGGCAGAAGATGTCAAAATCACCTCATCACTTCTTCCGCTCTTTATCATCCCGGGTATCGGTTGGGGACTCAGCGGTGTGTTTTTCCAGCCGCTTTTTGCACTGAAAAAATATATGGAGGTAGGGATCATCAGCACCCTGGCTTTCATAGCGGCCATTATGACATCACAACTGTTATTCAAAACATCCGGCCCGGAATTTGCTATCATATCCGGATTGATCGTTCTTTTATTTGTTGGCATAATAGGAAGTGAACTCATATGGCAGATGCAAAAACAACTCCTGACTTCGAAGAAAAAATAAGCGTTGTCATACCGACTTTCAACAGGCCGAACCTGGCGCTGACTGCTGCTAAAACCATCAGGAAATATCACCCAGATGTAGAAATCACAATTGTTGACCAGCAGGGCGGAGCAAACATCGATGAAGCTGAGGTAAAAAAACTGCATATCAAACTCATCAATCTTCAGGTCGAAAATACCTCAGTTGCAAAAAAC
>CAZDDM010000004.1:0-45040 GCA_964504235.1 uncultured Gammaproteobacteria bacterium | reverse complement strand
CCGTCACTTGCACCGGTAATGACGACAACTTTCCCTTCGATACTCATAGATTGTAAGAAATGGTAATAATTCATTGTATACCTACTGTGACAAGAAGTAAATGCAGAACAGGATGCATAGCCCGATCCAAATGGAAATAAACAGATGACAATTAACTTTAGATCGTTATTATCCAACTGACATTACACAAGAATGCAGTTATTTCGAATTCTGTTCTTTTCGATGGTTTTTGAGGATTCCGTATACGAAAAAAACCATTCCGATTGCTATAAGCAGCTCACTGTGTTCTTCCCATTCCCAAATTGAGTTCACTCCTGATAAAATTTTCTCATTCACATAGTAATGCAATACCGGATGTGATATATTTTTCCGTACAAGTACATAAACAAAATTGAGCAAGAAATAAAACATCAAGTACCACGGAGGAATGAACTGTGAAAGATCAATTTTTTTTAACTTATGTCGGACATTCGGGAATAGCGCTGGTATTATCCATGCAAATGCTGCAAATCCGCTCACTACGAGATACGCATAATAAATATACGGAAAAATCTGTTTATTGTTGTGAATATTAAACTCCTGCTGAGTATTCACTTCAGCGATACGTTCTGGGATATCTATTTCAAAAAGCTTCTGTCCCCATGATATTTCCTCAAAGGTAATAATAAAAAAAGCTACCGTCATAAACAAATACAGGAGCGATGTCCTTTGCTTCCACCATCTTCCTGCCTTTTGGGAACTAAGAAATAGTTTCCATGAAACAATAGTACTTGCTCCAAATAGGATGAATTGAACTATTTCTTCAAGTTTGTTTTCCCCTTTTAGCCAAGCATCAAATGAAGGATAATAGAAATGAAGTAACAGGATCGGGTAAAAATAAATGGGTAAAATAAAAACAACTTTTTTAATATTTGCTTTCACAAAAGAAATGTCAAAATGGAGAACTAAAAGCCAAAGGAAATAAATATAAAAAGCCGTCAGTTTTTCCGGAATTATCCCAAACTGAGTATAAATATAATTTACATACATGCCTCTTTCCCATAATTCCAAAAGCAAGGTAATAATTGAAACAACCGGACCGACGTATAAAAATAGTGTAAAAAAAAAGAGACTTGTCAGCTTTCTTTTTATACAGAAACCTTGCGATAATAATACCGAGAGAATAGAGTGATAATAACAGTAAAGAAGAAACTCCGATCAAACGATACACAGGATCCTGAGGACTAAACACTCCCACAAACAGGACAAGAATCATTATACTGCACGCAACACGATAAAGTATTAGTGTGTTAACAAACTTCAACTCTTTAATAGAACTAACAACAACGCATCAGAAACACAATCTAGAAGATATTTGTTTCTTTTGTACAAATGTGCTCTTTAAGTCTACCTCATTGTTTAGGAAAATGGAAGTATGAAGCATAAAACAAAGACTAATTACAACTGTAGGTTAGAGTAAATTTGCATAGAAAACCTGTTATGTTATAAGCAATGTCAAATCCCCTCAAAACCTCACTTCTTGCTTCGGGTGTTTTTTTCTTATTTTTTTCATTATTAACATATTTTCCTGTCATCCTATTTCTTCCGGTGGCATTGCTTGCCGGAGCCGCGGACCTTGTCCGTGGTAGCTTGCTTCGGCGAGCGAAGGCGGGGAGAGTGAGTTTTGTTTCGAACACTTTTTGCCTTGGATTCATAAACTAATGCTTACTTACCCAGACAACTCCGAAAAGGAAACTCAATCTCCTTCTTCAAAATATAATGGGTTTTCCGAAGGTTATTATAAGAAAAAAGTTAATTAGTTTAAAGTTGCTATGTTTTTTCAAAAAAAGAGTGAGTTTAAATCAAAACTGTTCAGCCAGAAAGACTTCTATAAACAGTTTACTAATGACTTGCTGAACTGCAAAAAGGAAGTAATTATTGAAAGTCCATATATTACCTCCGCACGAATGGAGAAATTGTACCCGTTGTTTAATAACTTACTTACTCGAAAAGTTAAAATTCATATCATTACCAGAGATCCAATTGAACACGATGAACTTATTAGGCACCAGGCAACAAATGAAATACTATTTTGTTATGAGCTAGGAATCAATATAGTCTTATTGAGAGGTAATCACCACCGAAAACTTGTAATTATTGATAGGTCTATTCTATGGGAAGGAAGTCTTAACGTGCTATCGTATAGCAATAGTCACGAAATCATGAGAAGGATCGAGAGTGAAAAATGGGCAACACAGATGTTTCGTTTCCTAAAAATTGAAAAATACTTAAAACGGCAATACTTCTGAGGATTTAACGCCTAGTACTTTAAGAATCCTTTCTAACTTCTTTCCAGAAGGGTTTTCCTCTCCACGTTCAATGCAAGCATAATAATTAGTACCAGTACCAGCTTTTTCGGCAACTTCAGCTTGCGTCATCTTCTTTTTTTTGCGAGCAGCTTTTAGCTTCAGGCCCACTTTTTCCCAAGTCTGCGATTTATCCATATACATTGATAGTATACCATTTTCAGGTACTAATCAGTTATAATATGGGCATGAAAACGAAAAAATCGGCAGTCGATCCTCATAAGGCCGTTCAAAAAATCATGGAAAATGACTTCTATGCCAGTAAAGTGAGGAAATTTACCAATGAAACCTTTATAACACTTATTACTGATCGAGACAGAGCAATTGAGTTAGCAAAAAAAACAGTGGAAGAATTTGAACCAGAAAACCTTACTGACGATTATGTTGAAGTAGTAGCCGATGCTATGCAAGAACTAGCACAAAAAGTACTGCAAGAAAGAGCCTTAAAAAAAGTAAAGACTAAAAAGAAATCAATCAATTAACTAATACCTCACTTAAAGAAATAAATTCTATTCCCTTCCTGCTTTCTAACCTGACCATTTTCAATTAAGTAGTAGCTTTGCGCATTGTCATTCAATTCACTCTTAAATGAAGCGAAATATGGTTTCTCTCCCATTTCATAAATCATATTCACTGTAGTCTCAACAGGTGTAACTTGTTCATTCACGGCAACATAATTCTGTTTTGTCTCAAAGTTGATTTCTCCTACATACAGATCATTATTAATGACAGATACCGTAGTTAATAGATTATCTGATTGATATATACGTTTCCATAAATTGGGTGTTTCAGGATTAATGCTGATGAGCCTGTTATCTACAAAGTTTCTGGATTGTTTGGTGATACACAAGATTTCATCACTTTCTTTAATAAAAGCAGCATCACAGTACTCGCCCAAACTCTTATCATTGAAGTACGTCTCTTTCCTGTTATAGACAATATGACCATCATAATAATCCAGCAAAATATCGTTTACTTCTTTCTCTTTTTGTTTGGTTTCCAGATTATAGATAGTAGTTAATGGTTTATTAGCTTGAATTAACAGGAAATACGGATAATGCACTAATATCCTGTCAGGATAACCAGTAAAGATATATGAGTCGTTAAAAACTTGCAGCTTAGAATCTTCTAAATAGACTTCGTTATTTCCGACAAGAGATGTATCTTTCCAATTAACGAAAAAATAAATTCCCAGAAACAAAACAAGAATTAAAATTACTCCATACTGGAGTAATTTTCGTTGACTTGCGTCTAATTTATTTAGCTGAATATCTTTCATACTATTATTTTATATATGTTAACGGATTAACTGGTAACCAATTATTAGCATCTTTCATTCTGATTTCATAATGCAGATGTTTACCTGTTGCAAATCCAGTATCTCCCATTTCTCCAAGCGGAGTACCTGCTTGAATTGAATCGCCGGTCTTTACATACACATCTTTAAAATGAATATACATTGTTTTTAAATCACCCGCATTATTTAATACTTCTACTGTTTCCCCACCTTCTTCATCTACATAATACGTGGCTTTTCCTGTATGCGTAGCATAGATAATAATTTTTTTATTTTGCTGATACTCCTGACTATTTTCATAATATGTTTGAGTGGGAACAATATCAATTCCAGTATGATTTTTCCCGAACCGGAGAAAATAGCCTGAATCCATAAATCCTGCCGTGACAGCAGTATATGACATTCCCTGTCCTCCAAATGGACTTTGAGATGGAATGACTGATTGTATAAATTCTGCATTCTGAGCACTCAGTGCCGAGTCAACAAGAGAAGCAGTGACAAACTGAAAAAATCCGGTAGGAGACAAAAATATTGCTATGAATATTGTTATTAAAGTCACAAACAGCATGATTCCCAGTATCACCATTGATGCTAAGAATCCCAGCACTGGTCCTTTAAACTTGGCTACAACATCTCCGGCTAACGGAATGGGAATAACCAGATTAACGAATACTTTAATAAGTGTGTCTACTATAAAACTAAAAGGATCATTGGTAATACTACGAAGATTTTTGACAACACTAAGAATCTTCATAGCTTTAAGAAGTAAATACTAAGGGTTGTTCAAACGGAAGGAAAAGAATATTAACCCGTACATGCTCGCTTTCTCTAAACAAGACTACTTCACCTATTGCTAAGTGTCCTAACTGTTGTTTCTCTTCATCAGTCATCGGGTAAATAGTACCGATATCTCCAAGTGTGGCATACGATTGTTTGAGTAATATCTTCGTTTCTGAATTTGTGATAATAGCTTTTCCGAATTCATTGTCTAAGAAATCTTCAACATCCTGAGTGATAGAAACTACACCAACATTCCGTTTTCTGGCCTGTTTAACCAGTTCTCTATAGAAAACAGCAACTTCAGGATCAACGAGGAGTTTATGAGCTTCGTCTATGAAAAGCATGCGCTTTTTATCGTTATTTTTATTTACTAAATTCCAGATTAATGATGTCAAAAGATACATTGCTGGATCCCGTTTCTCATCTTTTTTCAGGTCATGGAGATCAAGAACAATAATGTCATTATTGAGTTCCAACTTTCTTGTTGAGTTAAATACGCCTCGTAAGCTACCCGTTGATAAGACACTTAAATCTTTCTGCATCGGATGATTTTTGAGTAGCTCTAGCAGATTCTCAAATGTCGGTGAGCCTTGATCGTAGAGCTTAATAAGTGCTTCATCCAGAAATGCGCCGTCATAGTGATTCGGAGGAATAAAGAACTTAAAAAACGTTTTAAGCGTTGAGATGTGATCTAAGATATCATTTTCTTTCAAACTGGAGACATAGAACGGATTGATCCCGTTTTCTCTGGAAAATGAGATAACTTCCCCACCGAGTGCCTTTGCAATGTCAACATATTCGCCTTCAGGGTCAATAACGATGATCTGGATACCACGCATATAAAGCCTGTTCATCAGTATTTTTGCAGTCACACTTTTCCCAGAACCAGAAACACCAAAGATATTGATATTGTTGTTTCTTGAAGTAAACGGGTTCACAAAAGCCAGACTATTGTTGTATGCATTCACACCAATAAATACTCCTTCAGGATCATTGAGTTGTTTTGAAACAAAAGGTAATAAATATGAGGCCGCTGTCGACTGCAAAATTCTATTTTCCTGCACATGATCGAGATTAAAGGGTAAAAAGTTCTTAAACGCTTTCTTTTGTCCATAGGTATACTGATTAAACGTCATGTCCATTGTTCCCGTAATGTTTTGTAACTGTTTATGAAGATTTGCTAACTCTTTTTCGTCATTAGCTTCCAGTTGCAGGTACAGAGAATATAAGACACCTTTCTCAGCTTCATGCACCAGCTCATCAATAAAACTCATCACTTCTTCAATATTTTTATCTACCTGTTGATCTCTTATTTTCCCTTGTTTTAAACGTTCATTTTGCTGCATTTCCAGCACTGATAACCGCTGACGAGCTTTCTTCAGAAGTTCACTACTCGGAGATGGCTCAACAAAAATACTTAAAGTAAATGGTAATGACGAATTCAATAATCTAAAGAACACATACGGACTTAAATAGGCGGGGATATCTGCTAAATAATAGGTTCGTTTAAGTTTCTCACCAACTTGTAAATAAGAACTGTGTTCTTGTACATATTCGCTCTTATAGATTTTGCTGCCGTCCCGTTCAACTGACAATCCATTATCATCTTTTTCAAAGGTAAGATGGAACTCTGCTTTCCGGGCGCTCTTAACAGCCTGACGATACAAGGTCATTTCATCTCTGAGCTTGAAATAATTTCGTATGAATCGAATTGGGTGGTTCGTTTTAACAAAAGACGGTTCATGAATAAGTGGTAATTCACTATGTACAAATGGCGATTTTTCGATAAGCTCCTGCTGTGTCTCAACGATTTTCATTAACCGTTTAATCTCATTCCGTAACGCAAGAGTAAGTTCATTTTGATGGAGTTTGGGTTCACCATTGAAAAAGTGTTCTTCAATTGCCTGTATGCCCTTGCTTTTTGTTTGATAAAGACTGTAGGCTCGTTTTAGTTTCTTCAGTTCATAGTCTTGCTTAGTTTTTTCGTATGCAACATGCTCTAGATGATTTTGTATTTTCTGACTAAGACTAAATGTCCTGATATCGTTGTAGACATTCAGTGCAGTTCTTTTTATGGTGTTTGGGATATTCTGTAGTTTCATCGCAGTGTTGTTTTAATAAATCTGATTAACTCCTCATTTTGTAATGGCCGGACTGCTATATTGCAGGCGGAAAGAGCCGAAGCGAAACGCATGCTCATGTCATGGAGTTTCTTTATTGCTTGTACTTTTTCATGTTGTTTTGACGGATTGCAGAAAACAGAAAAGATTGCATAGTGACGGGTCGTTGAGAAATTACTTTCACTAATTAAAGTGGATAAATTTTGCGTATATTCAGCAATCAATGGCTCCCGTTTTGTATTGGAATGGGCATAGAGTGAAAAGAAATGTTTTGAATAATCTTCTGTCTGTGCTTTTTCTTTTCTTACAATAAACTGTACCTGAGAAGGTAATACATGAATCATCTGCTTCATCTTTAAAAAGAAATGTTCCCGATCTTGATCGTTAAGAAGTGAAATATCAAATGGCTCAACTTCTAAAAGTTGTACGATACTGTCTTTTCGGATTACGAGATTATCCTGAATGGAAAAATCAACAAAGTATGACTCAAGTTCTTTCTGTCGGTACTGTTTTTTACTTTTCTTAAATAACAATCCTCTTGGAATCACTTTATAAATTGGCTGGTTATCTACTTTCTGGGTAATAAAACCAATAAACGCAATTTCTAAAACAATGAGCGAAGCAACGTAAATATTCCAATTAAAGGCATGAACCACATATTTAAGAAGAAGATACAGCAGGCCTGCAAGAAACAACCCTCCTACAATAAAGAGGGTATTGTCTGTGAAAAACAGACTTCTCAAAATGTGCTGACGTATATCGTCTTTATATATTCTGACGTTTTTCATAATTCTTGTTTGAATACATTCGAATAATATGGTCGGATGTCTGGGTGCCTTGCCGTTCAACTATTACACCTTTAATACCAAAAGCATTGTTTCTTTTTTCAGATACTTCTAAGAATTGCTTCACTTTGTGTGGCGGGCTGGACTCATTCACATAGGCATAATTAATCTCTTTTCCTCTTTTCTTTGACTCCTGCATGGCATTGTAGTTGTGTGGATTATGGTGCTTAGTATCAAAACTTGATAAGTCAATAAATCTGTCCTGTTCAAGTTGGACTGTTTCTAGCTTCTGTTCAGGCGCTCCGTCTTGGATTGCTTCCAATCTTGTCGGATAAATAGAAGTCATTCCTGTTTTCTTGTCATCGTATTTATACGCTTCACCAGTTACGGAAACGATACCTTGCTTATGATTTTCTGTTTGTACCTCAAAACCTTTATGAGATAGAACTTGGGTGAATGGTGGTTGCTCACGAGTTCTTTTTGAAGAAGGATATGAGGCACTCGAAGGAGGCGCACCATTTCCAGAAGGGCTGTTATTAGACGGATTCTCAATAGGATCGTCATCTGCTGCTTTGTGTGGTGTCAATTTATTATTAATATAACGTCCAGCGGCATAACTCAAACTGCCTCCCAATAGTCCTCGCTGAAAATCTCCTATCTGTGATCTAATCGGCGCAGAAACTGACCGAGTAGCAATGGCCGCCTGCATATTGGTAGCAAGCATTCCCCACGTATCGCCGAATATCCGACCAACGAGCATATTTATTCCTCCTAAGAAAAACAGAAAGCCCGTGTAGAAAAAGAGCATACCTACTGATGGTCCTTGTGACTCTAAAATGCTGGAAAAAATATCGGTAGCGATAGAAAACCCCAATACAAATGCCGGCTGCTGAATAAGGAACGTAAACCAGGTTCTGAAAAAAGTATTCACGATATTTGAGGTACGTTCAGAAAGAGCAAACGGCAAGATAATTGGATATAGAACACCTAAAAAGAGAAGTGTTGCAAAACGGATAACAAACTGAAAGCCGATATACACAAATCCACCGAGTAAAAACAAAAACGTTAAAATAAATAAGAATGTTTGGACAACAAACTTACCGAGTGACCTAAAAACTCCTCCAGTCATTGACATGTCGTAGCTTGGGACACCGTACTGTTCAGGCTCTTCTCCCGTGCTAATTTCTTCTTCAGATTTATCTAGATAGTCATGTAAAAAACCGGTAAATTGCTGCGTGGTAGTAATCTTTTCAACAAGCAAATTATTAAATTGAATACTGTATGACAGCAGATATGGGACGATAATAAATAAGATTATTGTTGTAAGGAACCTCAATCCAAATGTCTTCAATTCGTGAGCATTATCAGAACCAACTCTGGAAATGGCAATTACCGCTATCGCTATTGCTGCAACTGGGATGGCTATCTGATAAAAAATATCCCGGTATTTTGTAATACCAGGAATTTCTGTTGCATCTTTTAGTTTAATAGTCTCACCGAATGGATCAGGAGTGTAAAAAATAAATCCTCCCATGAATGCATCAAATCCCTCTATGAAGTCTTGCAACAAGGTGATAATGACAGAAGGTTGGTCTTCTACCGTAAAATTATTCGTCCATTGGACTTGTGGTGCAACAGGCGTTGGTGCCGGCTCTTGGGCGAAAGCAGGAGAAAGATTAAAGAGGGAAAGAATACAAAAAAAGAGAAAAAATATTGTTACTCTCATGCATAGTATAGTTACACGGTACCACCAACAAATTGTTTAATAATCTGGGCAAGTGACGAAGCACCAAATACCAATAATCCACCGATTAAAATATTGATAATCCAGCCACGTAATCTTGATTTTCGCTCTGTATCATCGCCGCTCATAACCAGAAAAATACCTAATGTTGCAATAGCTATCGCCATGACAGGCAGTGAATACCATTGAAGCGTTTTAACAATACCCCATAACAAACTATCAAGGTTAGTAAATTGAATCGGTTGAGCAGTATCGTAACCAGGGACACCAGTTTCCATAGCAAATGTAATATTTCCGAGCAGGAGAACTTATAATTTTTAACTATAAAGTGATCGAATTATAAGAGAGAGAAGCGGTAAAGTCAACCTAATTACTCGATTCATTCCGTTTAAAAAAGAAGAAATGTAAGATTCTTGCGTATAAGATATGTAAATATCTGCCTATAACAAAATTGTATAGTCGTTTTGAGATGTTATTTCAATATCTCTTTTGCTTTTTCTACAAGTTGACCAGGGTTGGTATCCACTTTCAACAGATACGAAGAAACGCCAAATTTCATAAGTTCCTTGATAACCGGATCGTTTGCAAGGTTGGTCAAGATGATAATCGGCGCTTTAGGAATGGCATGTTTCTGATCGAGGTTTTTGAGCACTTGCAAAGCATCTAATTTAGGCAACATCACGTCAAGAAGAATCAGATCATAACTACCATTGCTCATCTTATCCAACGCTTCTTCGCCGTCCTCTGCCACTGACACCTGATATCCCGCTCCTTTGAGCACCTCAGTATAGGGGTCACGAATGTAAGCTTCATCTTCCACGATCAATATGTGTTTGTTCATACAAATTCTCAAAAATAATAATACAAATTACTCATACCGGAGCGCATCAAGCGCCGAAATTTTCGTAGCCCGTTTGGCCGGATAAATACCGGTCAACAGTCCCACCAGCACTGAAATCACCAAAATAAGTGCCACAAATGAAAACGGAATGAAGGCGATATCCAGCACACCGTATCCTCTGGTCACTGCAAAGGCTGAGAGTACAACAGACAGTAGTTTGCCGGCGAGAAACCCAAGCGTCAGACCGCCTATGCCGCCCAGCACGCCCATAATCATGGATTCAGTCAAATACAGGTTCTGTACTTCTCCCGATTTCATACCAATCGCCTTCATCATGCCAACCTCACGGGTTCGTTCAAGTAAAGATACAGTAAGTGTATTGAGCATACCGAGAGCAGCAACAGCCAGCGCAACGATACCTAAGATTCCCAAGAGCAAACGGAGTGAGGCAAACAGATTTTCGATCTGAGAAACGGTGTCTACGACAGAGGTCGTTTTAAACCCTAAAACCTCAACCTGTTTGCGCGCTTTTGCCAAGTCGTCCTGCGAGTTAACAACCAGTTTTGTTTGAGAGTATGCCTGAATACCAAGCTGTTTGAGGTCACGAAGCGGAACATAGAGAATAGGTGTTTTGCTCTCAGGTGTCACTCCCACAATCGTATACTCGACAGGTGCCGACTCAATTTTTGCTCCATCCTCAACAAGCTCACCTGTCGCAGTCAGGGCAATGGTAAAGGTTTTACCCACCGCGTTGCCTTCTATCCCCAGTACACTGAGGAGTGCCTTATTGACAACTGCCTCACGTTTGCCTTCATCGGGAAGGGTAATGGTATTGCGTTTCGTTTCAGCGGCGGCAGTGGCTGTTTCATCAACTTCTGAGATATCAATAAAGGTAGAGTCAGTTGTTTCAGCAGATTCTGTTGCTTCGCCAAGAACTTGTGGTCGAACTTCATCAAGTGCTACTGCAAGAGATACACCATCTACTTCACGCTCAACGGTCATATTCAGTTCAGCTACATAGCCTTCTACCGATAGCTGTTTACCGTCTTCATCCAGTTTTTCAGAATAAGTACTACTCCCATCTTCTGCGGTTGTTTCCTCCCATAACAGTACTTTGACTTTCAGCCAGCGCCCGAGTTCTTTACCGTTTTTATCAGTGGCGGCACTTCCGACATCGCTTTCGCTGACATACGCACCACCCCAATACTCAGTCGCTTGGCTTGTTCCCTCAACACGGCGGGTATACCCCAGAAGAGATGCGGCAGCGGTGGGCTGTTCGCGGACTCGAATGTGCTCATTCGGTAGAATCGAAAACTGTGCCGTACCAATCGGCGTGTTCATCGCTGGTTGTACTGCTACTTCCTCTTTGCTCACTGAAACACCGGCAACTTGACCCGGCGAAGCATCTTCACTTGGGTATTCCATCGTCAGCGTATCACTTTTAAAAATCGTGCCTTCAGATGGTTGAATAGCCGATTCCTTCAAATAGTCGGAAAGTACGCCGTACACCGCTACATCAGTGCTGGAGTTTTGATAGTTTATCGTACCAACGACACCAATAAGCGGCAGAATTTTCTCGATACCGGTAATATCTTTAAACTTGGCAAGGGAAGCATCGGTGAGTTTAATGTTACTGGCAACCGCCGGTGTAGCATCAATCTGGCGCATCTCTTCAAGCCGTGCCACCCGTGAGATGACCATCTTTTCCAGACCATAGCCAACCGACACTAAAAAGACAATCGTGGCAATACCAATCGTCATACCTCCCACGGTAATCAGGGTACGGGTTCTTTTGGAAACCATATTTTTGATGGAGAGGTCAATGAGATCTACCCGCGAAATGGTTTTTTCGGAATGTACTTCCAGTGCCGCAATCATCCGATTATAGGCATTAATAAGTCTGGGCTGAAGAGAATTACGAATGCTTACCGGTACAAACCACCACGTTAAGAGCGTATTGGTGCCTTTTTTAATCAGATACACCGCCAGTAACCCTACAAAGCGAAAGACCTGAATCATGTGTGCAAAAAGTGTAGGGATAGCTTGTTTGAGTCTTGATGGTGCGAGCCATGAGAACCAGTGGGTTCTTTGATTCACTTGTTTCGGCTTTGTTCGCAACGGGGTCTGAAACGCTTGGGCTTGTGGATTTTTAAATACAATCCGATCAAGCAGCGCTTTTTTAATTTCTTGTACTGATTGTGCAGTGGTATCAAATACCTTGATGACCCGTCCATTAAACATCTGAATCACACTTCTGGCATAATCAAGGTTGTCGATGTTATGGGTCACCATAATCACGGTTTTCCCCTGTTCATTGAGGCGGCGGAACAGTTCCATCAGCTCAATACCACTCTGATAGTCAAGGTTTCCTGTTGGCTCATCGGCAATGATCACTTGTGGGTCTGAAACCAATGCCCGTGCCAACGCTACTTTCTGCTGCTGTCCAGAGGATAGTTCGGTTGGATGATAGTCTGCCCAGTCTTCCATGCCGACAGTTTTAAGGACAGTGTGGGCTTTTAAAAGTGCCTGTTGTTTTTCTATCCCGAGAAGCGAGAGCGCAAACGCCACATTTTCCACCACTGAGAGCGATTTGATCCAGTTGGGTTGCTGATACACCATTCCGACATGGGTTTTGCGAAACTCAGAACGCTCATCTTCCGAGTAGCCGTACATATTTCGATCAAATAACCGTGCTTGTCCGGCTGTAGGTTCTTCAAGGCCAAGAATGACATGAAGAAGCGTTGATTTACCACATCCAGAGGGGCCAAAGATAATCGAAAAATCACCTTCAGCAATCTCCAGATTAACAGTATGGAGTACCGTCACTTCCTGGTTTTTGACCTTGAAAGATTTGACAATGTTGTTTAAGTAAATAATGGCTCTGTTCATGTTATTGTATGTTCTTTAAAAATCCGAAAATATCAGACAAATTACCAACCACCAGATCAAGTGCTGACTGCGTAGATTTTGGCGCAATCGTCACCGTATCTACCGATTTTCCTTCATTCCCTGCTTTATCTTTTGCCAGTGCCCGTAAATGGTACACCTTCGATGGCGTGAGGTCAGAAATAATGACTAAGTGATTCGTGGTCAAATTCATATCTTCCTGCGTTTTCTGCGAATACGTGCTGCCGGTACCTTCACCAAACTCGATCTGTGAGCTGGCGGGTTCATCTGTATCCCATGAAACAATGAGCTGGGCGGTAGATTCCTGTCCGGCACCGGAAACCGGTGGTACGTTGGTACCTTCTACCTTCAAATTCAAGATTTGTGGCGGGCGGGTGTCGGTGGCAGTCGTAAACCGCTGGCTGTCTGAAACTGCCTCGTTGCCGATGGCGTCACGGCCTTTGGCAATGAGTAGATAATTTGTTTCCGGCAGCAGTCCTTTGATAAGTAGTTTATGCTCTCCTTTGGTGAGTGCGATGTTGACTTCATCACGGACTTTTTCAGGCTCACCCTGCGGGTAATAGGTAACAATAGATGAGATTTCGGTATTTGACACCCAACTAACCAGTACCGTTGGTTGAGCCGTGCCCCTTACTTCCTGAATACGGACAGTGGCAATTCGTGGGCGAGGATAGGTGGTGAAATCAAGTACTGTTCCTTCATATTCTGTGCCATCACTGTCAAACGTGTTTATTTTGTAATAGTATTTGGTTCCATCCAAAAGTCCGGTCAATTCGGCGGTATAGGTAGTTTCAGAAGTGGAGGTCGAGATTTCCTTGGCGCCGCCGAAACTTGTGCTGGTACCATAGTAGATTTTTACTTTTGAAGCACCGGTTGAGGTAAACTGGACAATGCCCGAGGTCAACCCGATATTTTTAGCCGAGACATCCTTCACCGATGGCGCAGGTTCAGTGCTAAAGCTCTTTTCTTCGCTCGTTCCGGTATTACCGTCTTCATCAGTCCACTTGGCTTTGTAGTAGTACTTAGTGCCAGGAGTAAGACCAGTCAACTGAATAGAATGTGATGTTACCTGTGATGAGTTGGATGGTTCGACATCACCATAATCATCCGACTTAGTGCCATATTGAATTTTTGAATCAGCACTACGACTGGTACTCCAGGTAATAGTCGCTTTCCGCGTGGTAATGGACGAGACGTCCGGCCCGGAATTGAGAGAAGGTGAACTCGTCCATTTACCAGTTGGCGTGATCGAAACCGCATTGGTGCCTGAGCTTTGCGCATTCGCGCCGTCTTTTGAATACACTTTGTAATAATATTTGGCGGATGAAGGTGTTGTATCAACATACGACAGACCTGAGGTGCTGCCGACTTGTGAAAAATCAGTACCATTGGTTGAACGATAAATAAGATAGGTTAAGTTCCCTGCTCCTTTATAACTCGGCGCTGCCCAGGTAAGGGTGACATTCCATTGAGACAGTGATTTGATTGACGAGTCTGAGGCAACGAGTCCTCCCACATTATCGGGATCAGTGGAGTTCAAGGTAAACGTACCGGTAATATAGTTTGACGGCGAATAATTATCAGCGTCATCAACAGCGATCACATAGATCGTATTACTTCCTTTGTTCACATTGGGAAGTGCCGTTGCAGCAACCGTGCGTGAGGTACCATTGTCAACATAAGTTGCCGCATTGCCTTCGAGCGTTGCCAGGGTTGAAGGCGGCGCCACATTGATCATGTAGTAATAGTTAGTGACGGTTTGCCCAACGGTTGCTTCTGCCTCAGGCCAGGAAAGAGCAAATGAGTTGGCAGTAGAGGTTGAGGGGGTCACCGTTACACTATCGAGTTGATCAAAAGCAGGGGCAGCACCGCCAAAAGCCAGATTACAGGTGCGCATGGTTGCCTCAGATGAAATATTGCCAGCCACATCAACAGTTCTAAAGTACACAATGTTATTACCGGAAACAATCGAGTCACCATCCTGGTCTTGCGTCAGGGTGCGTGAGGTATCACCGGACGGGATATAATCTAGTCCAAGATCAGCGTCAGTGGTCGTACCCAGCCAGGTGCCAGCGGTTGAGTTAATCTGATACTGCCAGCCCAAAATGCCGGAATTACTATCAGATGAAGCAACTCCACCTGATGTCGGCCAGGAAAAGTTCATGTCAGCCACATTAGCAAAGCTGCCCGAAGCACAGGAAATATATGACACATTAGTCGGCGTCGTTGAATCAAAACGAAAGTGAAACGAAGCGGCAGAGCCCGTATAAACCTGCCCACCATTATCCACTGCTTTAATGTTCAAATAATAGGGATCTGAACTTGAGGTAAGCCAGGGATCACCCCGCAAGCTGCCGGTTGCAAAATCAATACTGGTTGAGGAAGCGATAAACTGGCAGGTAGTACCCGCTGTTGAAACAGGACTGGTGCCCAACAGCCCTTTACTGGTTGCCGGATTACCGTCCGGGTCAGTGCCTAAATACAGACAGTACCCTTTCAGGCCGGAGCCATCAGGGTTATCTGCTCCAGCTGTCCATGAGAAATACGGGGCGACATTATTCGTCCAGCCGTTTGAAGCGATAGCAACACCGCCATTGGTTTTGGTCATGCCGATGCTCGTTGCATTGGTGGTTGGTGGTGTCGTGTCGGTGGTGAGTCCGATACTTACAGTGCTTAATGTCGGCGTATCTGCGCCGCCAAAATTCAGTATTGCCTTGACTGAGATCTTTTGATTGACGACCGATAATGCCTGCATCACCGATTCAGTCAATTGCGCTTCAGTGTTGACATGACTAGTGGTATTGGACGCGGTTGTCCAGGCAGAACCATTCCAGTATTGCCATGTACCGCCGGATTCACAGGTTGAACCATCATTAGTACAGAGTTGATACACAATAGAAGCATTACCTGTTGCAGTTGCTGTGGCATCAAATGAGTCCCAGGTGACGACTTGGGCGTTTGAGTAGGCAGTTGTAGTATAAATGCTGTACGTGCCCGATTTTGACAGGGTGAAGTCGTCTACAACCACTGTTTTCCCTGTTTCTACCAGTACCCCATATTCCCGTGATTCATTGGCACCGGTCAGTGTGCCTGAAAGTTTCCACCAGCCAGAACCAGCGTTGCTGTAGGTGGTAGCGATGGCTGCACCGTTGTAATACAAAGAAGCAATGGATGAGTTGACGGTTCCTCCTTCACTTCCGCTGGTGTTGTCATAGACATAGACTGAAAAATCGTAGGTTGAAGTGTCTCCGACATTAACTGATTGGTAGATTTTCGCGTCTGAAACGGTACCCACTGCTACGGTAGTGCCGCCGGCCGCTTCGCGGCCTAGACTAGAGGACCAGATCCCTGAGATTGCTACGGGATCACTGGCGCAACGAAAGCCAATATTGTAATTCTGAGCGGTAGGAGTATTATACAAAGAGAGAGCAAAGACTCCCGCATTTGAAGTATTAAACCAATTACCGCCCCGTACGAAAGCGTAAACAGTTGAAGAAACAGAGTTACTGTCGTGATAAATTCGTCCTACCCCATAGTCTGCATTATAGGATGAATCAGATGGTCGAAGTAAATCATAGGATAGCGAACCGTAACCGGTAAGGGCAGTATACTCTCGCCAGTTAAAACCACTTTGTCCACTGACATCTGGTTGATCTGCTCCAGTAATGGTGTTGTTATTCCACTCCCAGACATTACCGGATAAATCCCACAACTCAGCACCATTGGAAAGCACCAGTTTTGCTTTGGTGTCACGGCCAGTTCCTTGTTCAGGATCTGCACCGTTATAGCCAACACTGGTGGTTTCTCCTACGTTACCACGTTTTAAGCCACCGCCTGAGGCAACCGTTGAACCAACAGTCCCATTTGCCCAGTTGGCGCTTTGTGCCTCGGTGTTGCGGGCTATCGTCATCCATTCATTATTGGTGATGAGGTGGTAACCGGTGGGACAGGCATTAATGGCTTGTGTTTGGTTAATATGGACTATTGGCGCGCCATTGGCGGTAGAAACGACGTTATCTTTGTCAAAAGAGCCAATATCACGGTAATCCGAGCCAGCTCCGGAATCTGCCGGAGCAGAACAGGCAGCAGCAGTATCACCGTCGTCATCACCCGTACAGTCGTACTTGGCTTCATACTGCATAGCTAGAAAGTTTTCGGTAGAATACGTTCCGTTGCCTGGCACTTCTACCCAGCCGGAAGCAGGGACGGCGGCGGTACTCCATGAGCTGTTATCACTGGTAAATGCCGGATTGCTGAGTTTATTAACGCCAGTTACCGGATGAGCGTTGGTGTCAATATCGATAAGAGCATCATCTTTGGTAAATTGAGAGGAATTGGCAGTATTGAATGTCCAGGTTTGAATGATATCGTTGGCGGCAAAGACATCAGGAAGGTTGGCAACGGTCAGGTATGTCGCCCCGAAGAAACCAATCAGGACAAAAATGATCATCGCCAGATTGAACTGGAATCGTGAGTAGTGATAGCGAGGTTCAAAAAAGTACTGCCACAGTGATGATTGGTTTAAATTATTTTTTTCCACAATTACTTCTGTATAAACACGGCTCTTCCACACGAAAAAGACCGCTTAACTACCATAATAATAAAAGTGGAGAGGAATTACAAGGCATGTAAGGAGGTGGGGGAAATTGGAGATGATGCATTAAATAAGAATGTCTTTTGTTTGGGAATTACTACTAAATGATGGGTAATTCTAAAATAAAAGACAGGTTAAAAAAAGTTGTGTAGATAAAATAGACGAATGATAGACTATAAATAGACGATTTTCAGTACGATAATGGTATTTAATAGTTAAAGATTGTACATTAAGCTGGGTGATCGATACTATTTAACACTACACAACACTACATTAAATATTGACAAATTGGCTTGTGTAGTATAAAATAGTCTTATATGGAAGATGTCCTAACCAAATTGACTACTAAAAAACAGCGTCTTGACGCTTATAAACCACTTCCCGTGGAGGTTGTCAAAAACCTTGATGAATGGTTTCGCATTGAACTGACCTATACTTCTAATGCCATTGAAGGTAATACTCTCACCAGACAGGAAACAGCTCTGGTGGTTGAAGAAGGGATTACTGTCCAAGGCAAAAGTGTCCAAGAACATCTGGAAGCAATTAATCATGCTAAAGCTTTCGATTTTATCCAAAAAGAACTAATACAGAAAAGAAGAGTTGATATCACCCAACAAGACATTTTAGATATTCACCGGGTCATCCTCCATAAAATTGATGATACCAATGCAGGACGATATAGAAGTGTTCCGGTGCGGTTACGAGGATCACAAACAATTCTACCTAATCCCCTTAAAGTTCCTGCGCTGATGGATGAGTTTTTCCGGTGGCTACAGGGAGAGAGTACTGATCACCCTGTCAAAATTGCTGCTGATGCCCATTATAAACTGGTGACTATACACCCCTTTGTTGATGGGAATGGCAGAACAGCCAGACTACTCATGAACTTGTTACTCATGCAAGCAGGGTACCCTTCTGCCATTATTCGTAAAGAAGATCGAAGTGTTTACATTAATTCACTTGAAAAAGGACAAACAGGTGGATCACTTGATGATTATTATTCAGTTATTTTTGAAGCCGTTGATCGCTCTCTTGACATTTACTTAGAAACTGTTGAACCGGAACGATTGCCGCAAACAATTCCAGATACCGACCAGCGCTTTTATACTACCGAAGAAGTAGCAAAATTGTTACAAGTAGATCCTGAAAGTGTCAGGAGATATGTAAGAAGCGGTCAATTGAGAGCGCTAAGATTGGGAGGAAAATTTATTCGCATAGATAAAAACGACCTCAATCAGTTTATAGAGCAGTTAAAGTCGAAATAAAATAAGATTTCTAGTCAAAGAATTAGTCTAATGATTGGTCTGAAAACTAGGGTTTCCATATCTTCATGCTTTGCCTTAAATAAAAACCATTTGCATGGTGAAGATGGCCATAAACTGAAGCTTTGCTGGAGCGTAATTTAGTAGCTGAGAGTGAGCCATGTTTGTACGCCTTTTTCCTCTTCTTCAGTTTCCGTTGGATATGGGTAAGGGTGTCGCCCCGAACCTGGACATGATCATAGAAAATACGATACCCGACAAAAGGAACGCCATTTTTAACGTCGGATAATACTACTTTTTTCTCTGAAAGATTGAGATGTAATGTTTTTTCGAGAAAAAATCTGATTTCTTTTTCTAAAGTGTGTAAATACGTTTTGTCGGGATGGATGATGAGAAAATCATCCATATAGCGGGCATACCAGCGTACCCGTAGCTCGCGTTTCACAAATTGGTCAAGTTCATTGAGGTACATATTGGCAAACAGCTGGCTGGTTAAGTTTCCGATGGGGAGACCTTTACGCGCTTGTGGGTTAACCAAATCTGTAATCAGTTGTCCTCCATTTAAAAAACGATGAAAGGTGACGATTTTCTCTATCAGGTTTTGCGTTTTTGGACAGGTGATTTTTCTAAAAATTATTGGTAAGAGTACATTCCAAGAGATATTGGCAAAATATTTGGAAATATCCATACGCAAGCAATAGAGTGGTGTCTGTGGGCCGTAGATTGATCGAGCCGCTTGTAAAAATTTTTTTATACGAGCTAAGCCTAAGTGGGTGCCTTTGTCTTTCCGGCAAGCATAAGAATCAAAGATGAACTGCTTATCAAACATCGGTTCAATATAGTCAATGAGAGAATGTTGAACAACACGATCACGAAAGGCAGGAGCCGCTACATTACGTTCTTTGGGATCATGTACCATAAAATAAATATAAGGTGAAGGCAGATACTGTTCTGTCTCAAGTTCTCTGTGTAATTTCCAGAGGTTACTCTCAAGATAAAACCCAAACTGCAAGATTCCTCCGGTGTATCGCTTACACTTTCGGGATTGGTAGTACGCCTGAAGCAGATTATGAAAGCTACTAATTTCCTGATACATTCATTAACCTTGGCAAGCACAAAATAAAAGCCAGGCCGGAGGATATCCGGCCCCTGGCTTACCCATTTACTCCCACTCTGTAAAAAATAGAGGGTGGAAAATACAGGCTCTTTGTTTGTCTCCTGCGCATGCATTCAGGAAACTGGAAAGAATATCGGTGATCGAAAAGGATCCTGGATGCCAATCCATAAACGGGCATCAACTCATCCGGCGCATAAATACTCGATCGCTGGCGCAACGAAAGCCAATATTGTTATTCTGATTGGTTGGAGTATTATTCAAATTGAGAGCAAAGACTCCCGCATTTGATGTATTATTCCAATTACCGCCCCGTTGGAAAGCGTTTGATATCCTCCCCATCTTAAAATAATGTCATATTTACATCCTTTTTTGCAACCTTTTGCGTTTGTCCCGAACGCATCCAGCCTGATAGTACGCTCCCCAGTTCATTTACTTTTTCAGACGCATAGGCATATTGCTTGATACTCATAAAACGCAAATCTTTGGTGAGACGAAGTAAAATGCGCAATTTATCAATTTCTGAAGAAATGTCCTGTTGGCACTCTTTGCGCCTCGTACCTCTCAGGCTATTAGCCGCAATAATATTAAGAAGAATACATATCCCTAACTCTTCAATCTGTTTGCCAAGAACTGGCCTATGATGTTTGGGAAGTCTGTTTACTAGTGGAAATAGCCAAAGCAGGAAATCATAGGCTTTTTGAAACAGGATCAGTTTATCAATAGCCATCTGTTAACTGTAACCCATTTTTCTTACAATTTGAAGAAAATACTTAAGTTATACGTACTAATTAGGGGTCTTACCCCTCATTTTGCAAGGGTTTCCGCTTCGCTCCAATAAACTGCACTACGTTTGCCCTATGCAAAATTTCACCCTGCTTGTTTATTTCCCAGGTATGGGAAGCAGGCGAGCCTTGCTTCCCAAAAAATTATTATTTATAGCAAGCTGCTGAATATGTATGAAACTTTCAGAGAAAGCACAAGCAAGTATTACTAAAGTGATAGAAAAGTTCAAAACTGGAGATCTATCACCAGTTACTAAAGTTGCACGAATTAAGCTTGATCCTTCAGCACCTGCGAGAAACTGGAGTTTATCAAATAAAGTAATCAGTTTTATTCAATCAGAAGAACTAGACTGTCGAGGCTTTAAACAATGGGAAAAAGTAGGGCGAAAAATTAAAAAGGGTAGTGAGGCTGTATATATTCTTCGACCCATTACGATAAAGACTATCAAAGAAGAAAACGGTGAGAAGGTAGAAGAATACGCATGTGTTGGTTTTGCCAGTGTGCCGGTGTTTGCTGCCTCATGTACTATAGGAGATCAAACATTACCCAGTTATCAACCGATAGAATTACCAAAATTAATAGACACCGCCAAAAAGTACAATATTAACGTTTCATATATCCCCATTTCTCCCGATCGACTCGGTGATTGTAACAAAGATGGCTCGCAGATACGGCTAGGTTCTCACAATCCGGCTGTTTTTTTTCACGAACTTGCCCATGCTATACATGCCCGAATAAACGGCGGATTACAAGGTGGTCAACATACAGAACAGGAAACCATCGCGGAGTTTACCGCAGCGGTACTGATGGATCTATACGGGTATCCAGATCACACCGGCAATGCATGGCGCTATATAAGCCAGTATGCAAAAAATCCTTTAATTGCCATCACTAAAGCCATGAAGACAGTTGAGAGTGTATTACAAATTTTACTTGAGAAAAATTGAAAGGAGGTTTTATGATTAATCCACTGGTAACTGAACCATATGAAAGTGAGATCTTGGACTTGATTGATAATCAAGATGATTATACAAGGAGTGATTTACAAGGCATAGTAACGGTACTTGTAAATAAGATTATGCAAAAAGGACACGAGATATTGAAGGAATCAGAGTAATTATTCTCTAGTTATCTGGTTCCAAATGTCGGCTGTAATCCCTAGCTCTTGAATTTGATTCTGTATGGTAGTGAAAATGCGAAGATCTGTAATTTCTTCTTCATTGAGAATTTGTTGAGTTGTTTTGCATATAGTCCGGTACTTTTTATCATTTGGGCAAATAAATAGTAGATTTGGCAACTGTTCATGCTGGAGCCATTTTTCTTGAGTGAAAAATTCAATATATTGTTGTATACGTGGCAGGAGTGCTCTTCTGCGTGGTGCTTTTTCATGGAAAATTTCAGCGACATACAACGGTTCTCCTTCGTCTCTCCGAAAGACGAAGTAAGGAAAAATTTCCTTGATAATCCCGTTCCATGAATAGTCCGAACGTGTATAAAAAGCAAAGCCCTGATTTACACCATATTTTTCTAAAAGTGCTATATAGATATTACCAATAAGAATACACTGAGTAGCAAATCCCTCTGATTTCTTAGTATCTGTATATAGTCGGTTTATATAGTGTATTTCACACTGTGGGAGTGTCTTTAAAAAACGAATACCATTTTCAGCAATAAAGTAAATTGCAGGTACATTGTTTATTTTATGTTTGTTATCCAATATTCTTTCGACATATTTTTTCGTCATTAAATCCGGTAACCAATCATTCACTCTTCTGGGGTTTTTATGATGAAGTAATGTTTGTATCTGTGGTCTCGTAAGGAACCTGAATTTATATAAAAGTAAGAGTATTTCTTGTTGTTTTTTTGTTATGTGAGGTAATAGCATAATATAATGTTATTTCATTCTCATAGTTTGAGAAGAAATTTTTTCTTTTCCTTATTTATAAGGAATAAAGGATAACAAATTAAAACTAATTTGCTTATTATACCAACATATTTTATATATAAACTGTCATAGCAGCTATGACAGTTTTCATACCACCGGTTGATCTTTTGGAGAAGTTTTTGGTGATTCATTTTTCTTTGGAGGCTGCATTTTGGATGGTATCTTTTTTTGTTTAACTATTTGTTCTTTTTTCATGCCAAACGTTTGTTGAGAATATGTAATGACCTCTCGCCGTATCGCCTTATTGTCTTCGATGAGGAAATCAGTTGTCGTTCCTGTGAATGCATTTTGAGGATACAAAGCATTTATCTTAATGTAAAAACTGTATGAAGGAAGATTGGATATCTCATTCTTATTAACTTGCGGGGTAAACAAAGGTAAGATAGTTCTCTCATCGGTCGGATTGCTGGTTCTGAAAGAAATAACCGTTCCAACGTTTGCTAGAATCACTTGTAATAGATCTTTATCCTCTATTTGGGATATTGTTTGATGAGCAAGTATAGTATTTAATCGGTATTTCCGTGCTTCAGAAAGAATTTGCGCAAATGTCATTGTCGCAAAGTTTTGGAACTCATCTATATAGAGGAAAAAATCAGTGCGGTTGTCCTGTGGTATATGGACTCGGTTGAGAGCTGCAAGTTGTAGTTTCACAATAAGAAGGCTTCCTAAAAATGAAGAGATATCCTCACCAATCTTTCCTTTTGATAGATCACAAATAAGGATTTTCCTATTATTCATAATCTCTGTAAAATTGAGTTTGTTTTTCTCCTGACTCAAAATGTTTCGAGTTGTTTTCGTTGTTAAAAATCTTCCCAATTTATTGGTAATGGGAGAAATAAGTTCAGCTCTTTGATAACTACCGTATCCTTTGAATTCTTTTTCCCAGAAATCTTTTAATATCGGATCCTCAAGTTTCGCCACAACTATATCTCGGTATTTTTTATCAACAAGCAGCTTATACGCAGTTAACAATGTTGGGTTCTCGGTAGATAATGCTGCAAGAATAGTGTTTCGTAAAATGTGTTCCATTCGTGGACGTGCGTTTGGAGATGGATATAGCTTAAAGAAAATAGACACCATGCTTGATGCAATTAAATCTTTTTCACGCTCTTTTTCAGTGTTAGATAATCCTTGTGTCATCTCCAATATATTTAAGCCAACGGGATATTCAAGATCATAGGGATTGAAATAAATTACATCTTTTACTCTAGATTTTGGAATAATCCCTAGTAAATGCTCTGCCAGATCACCATGAGGATCAAGGACTGCAACTCCTTTACCATCTTTAATATCTTGGTAAATCATATTGAGAAGCAGTGTTGTTTTCCCCATACCTGTTGCACCGATCACATACATATGTCGTCTTCTCTCTTCGAGTGTCAATCCAACGGGAGTAACTGATTCACCGTGAATATTCTGTGCAAAAACCAAATCCAAATTACTATTTTTCTTTTTGAGCGTTATAGGAGCTGGAAGCTGTATTGACCGTATAGACTGTAAATCCTCAGTTTGCGTTGTTTTGGTATATGGAAAATGATATATGGTTGAAAGCTCAGAAACAGAGAGAACTGGGTTTGCAATAAAAGAAAATAAGCGATATTTAAGTTTCAGATAATTGAGTTTTGCTAAGAATTTTTCAAAGACAAGTACGGGAGATTTAACCTTCAGTGATTGATATCCAGGATTGGTGAAGGTGGAAAATGAGCTAATAATACCTTTATTGCGCTGGTGTATATTTTTCTGTGAAGAGCTGGAAATATACAATCTAAGGGAAACTTCAAAGAGGTTTTGATTTATTTTACCTTCCACAACTTCTTGCATTTCTTTCTGCCTTGGTGTCAACTCCTTAATTTCACCCTTTTCAGGTTTTTCATACATGACCATTCGTTGAGAGCGTTGGTTTGGCGAAGCCATTACAAAATCCATAATCCATGTACCAATATCTTTCAGAAGCATAACCAAAAAATCAAATAAGAAGAAAAGTATATTCTTGGTAATTTTCAGTACGCTGTTTAGCCTATCGCCTTGAATGTACGAAACAATCTCTTTTCCGTCATAAATTCGTTTTTGTAGAGTGTAGAGACGGTCAGTAATGCTGCTATGAAAAGCTGAAGTTATGGGAGTTGTTATCAACTGCAAACTGACTAATTCTTCGGGATCAAGTTTGGTCATCTGACCAGTAATATAGGCAATCGGGTCATGTTCACTTAACACATCTTGATCTTGAAGTGGCAAGACATATGATTTTTCAAGTTTAAACTCATTAATTAAATAATTCTTATCATTTATATGTTCAATAGTTTGTGGAAGATAATCTGAAACCTTATGGATTTCAACACCAGGCAAGTACGCCATGAGGTTTTTTCTGATTACTGAAACGTCTTCCTCAGGAACTGAAAGCAGATACCTGATTCCCTCTTCTTTTGTAGAAACAATCTCATAGCTTATACGTTTTTTTACTTGAAGCAGTTTCTCAATAAACGATGCTTCATGATCTATTGAATGTAAGATCTTAAATAGTTGCTTTGTTGAGAAAGCTGATTGTAACGAGATTGACGGTGGTTTTATTTCAAGGATAATTGACTTTTGGGAGAGTTGTTTCTTGAAACCAAGATAAAGTAAGTAAATATAGGCGCCGACAAGAAGGATAATCACAACAGCAGTTGTTACTAAGATGCTTAAAATTGAAATTCCTTTTAAATCGAGTGAGAATAATGGAGATAGATATGAAGGTAGAACGTCATTTAGATTGATTTTGTCTGCCATATTGCTCAATTAAATTTGAGCTGAAGTATAACAGAGCCTATAACAAAAAGGAAGGTTAAGCTTAAATCAGTACATTTAAGAAGATAAGATTATTAATGATTATCTAACACACATTCTTCATTTTCTTTTTCCATCTCAATAGTTGCATGGTTAATATTGAGTTTATGAAGTAGCTCTTTTGCTCGACATTTTATATTAATAATGTCTTTTTCTGACATATTTTTATCAATAACAATATGGGTCGTAAGAATATTATTTTGTCCATCTAAAGTCCAAATATGAGTATCATGAATAGCCTTGACATGCTCTAGCGATTTGATTTCTTCTTCTATGGCTTCCATAGAAATACCCTCTGGTACACCTTGTAAAAATAACATGACAGTCTTTTTTAGATTTCTTAATACATTCCACAGAACATATATAACCAATAAAATTGAAAGAATAGGATCAAGAATATGAATATCCTTAATATAGATAATAATTCCCGTTATAAGAACAGCAAACCAACCGAGAACATCTTCAAATAAATGCCAAAATACCACTTTCTCATTCATCGACTGACCCTTTTTAAGTCGGAGTACTGCAAAACCGTTGACTATAATCCCCAAAATAGCAAAGCCGATCATACCCGGCGCATTTGAATGCTCAGGTTTGAGTAGTCTTGGGACAGCCTCCGAAAGTATATAAAGTGATCCAAACAGCAAGACTAAACTACTAATTAATGCTGAAAGAAGAGAAAATCTACCAAGTCCGTATGAAAAATTTTGTGTTCGTGGTTTTTTTGAAACTTTATCTAGATACCAAGCTGCTCCTAATGCAAAGGTATCACCTAAGTCATGTACTGCATCGGACAGTATAGCTAGACTGTTCGTAAGAATACCACCTACAAGCTCCAGTATAGTAAAACTTAAATTAAGAAAGAAAGCTACTTTTATATTCTTTGTGCTTTCATGATCATGAGACATGTATCTTATTATAAAGGAGAAATTAAAATAGGAGTAAGGCCAATTACATAAAGAGTAAAAATTATTAATGAGACTCTTCTAATGCTTCTTTACCTTCCTTAATAAGAAAAGGAATCAATAGTAAGGCTGATAGGGGGTCTGCCCACCACCAGCCAAATAGTGCGTTAAATACCAAGCCAATAATTACTGTCATGTCTTGTAAATCACATGCCAGAGTTGCGCGGGCTTCCTTTTGAAGTGATCGGGAACCTAACTTTTTAGCTAGATTGGTTTTTCCCAAATACAGAAGAAACATAATTACAGCACTTGCCAATACTACGAAAATGCCAGTTGTACTTACTTGCGGCTTCTGTATCAAACCAAGAAATGTAGCACTTGATTGAATCAAAACATAGAAAGCTAAACCAAAAAATGAATATCCTAATAACTTTAAAGTTCGTTTTTCATTAACAGATTCACCTTCTATTGCTTTAAGCTCACGCCGTAATTGCCAGATTAAAATGGCTCCTAAAAAGAGTTCAATAATACTCTTTAATCCAAATGCAAGAAGAGAAACGCTACTAGCTTGAACTCCAGCATTTAAAGCTAAAACTGCTTCGACTATGTTCCATAATTCTCCAATCCAAACTAAAATCATGGCTTTCTTTATGAGCTCTTTTCTATTTGATGCATCTTTATATTTCATATAATCCTTGTGCACTCAAAAATTTCTTTAGAGTGCTGACTTACAATTTTTCTTGCTGTTTTTAGTACTTCTTTTACTTCTTCTCCTGACAGTTCATAGTACGAATTTCTGCCATCTTTTTTATTTTGAACCAATCCACAATCTAACAGACAGGAGAGATGCATTGAAACATTTGGTTGTGACAGTTCTGTTTTCTCAACAATCTCCGAAACAGTGATTGGTTTTTCTGCAATAGATTCAAGAATTGCAAGACGTGAAGAGTCACCAAAGCCTTTAAATAGTTTTGCTTCTAGTTGCAATTGTGTGGAATTCATATGTATAGTATAAATATATCATTATTTATTGATATATATAAGGAGGTGATTTCATGAAAAAATTTGATGTTTTAGCTTTAGCGAATACTTTTGCAATTATAGATCTAGTATTGCATCCCTAGTTCCATATTTGGGGATGGAACTTTCCTCGTTCATATGAACAATCAATGCATGAATTTGTTATTGGTCTCAATTTGACCATAGATGAAAAGTTTACACCAACATTCTTTATTTTTTGGATTATTGAAGCTGTTGTTTTCTGGTTACTGGGTGCTACGGCAGGATGGTTATACAATAAATTATCTAAATAGCTATGATAGTTGCTGTATACCCAACTTGTTTAATAATTTCAAGAATTTTATAAACATTAATTTTTTCTTGATCAAATTCAACTTCTGTTTTTTGTTTTGCATAATTTGTGGTTGAACTTATTACTCCTTCTGTATCCTCAAGTTCACCATCAATATTCATGGCACAAGCTGTACAATGCATTCCCTTCACCGAAAATGTTTTCTTTATTTCTGACATATGATGGTTAACTTTTTTTCTTAAAAACTTCCATTATTTCTGCAATAGATTCGTTGGCTTTACCTTTACTAATTGCATCTGCGACACAGGATTTAAGATGATTCTCCAACAGAAGATTTCCGGTTTCTTTGAGCCCACTTTCTATCGCCTGCATTTGGTGCATGACATCAATACAATAAGCGTTATTATCCATCATTTTGATAACTTTATCTAAGTGTCCACGAGCTATTTTGAGTCGGTGAGTGATACGTTCGTGTGTGTCTTTTGGTCTATATGCCATAGGTGTTAAATATTCGAGGTATATCCCCCTAATAGGGATATATTTAAAGAAATAAAATCTATTGTCAATATGATATGTATTTTGTCTATAAAATGACTTGACAACTATCTATATTTTGATATATACTATCTAAATAACGATAGTTATTAATATTATGGAAACACTGATAGGTACACGAGAATTAGCATTAGAACAAGAAATAACTTCAGTAATTCCTCCTTCAAATTCTCCATCAATTCAACAACCCTCATTGCCTCAAATCTCAATCCAAAACGTTATTGAGAAAATACTTCCCAAACAAAGTGAAGAAAACAAATTTGCAAAAACTCGTCAGGCTTTAGGAGAAACAGCTCAATCTCTCTCAAATGAACAAATTGAGACTATTACTACCGAATTTCAGTTCTTAATTGAATCTTGGCTCGATGAATATGAACGGGAGGTTTTCAAAGGGTTAACGTTAAAAGAAGTATTAAATGAACGGAGATTATGAAACTTGCAGATCAAACCAATGATATAAAACAAGCCGTTATTTATCTAAGGGTATCTACCGAAGAGCAGGTTGACAATTTTTCTCTTGATACCCAAGAGGATATTTGTAAAAAAGAAGCACAAAGACGAGGTATTGAAATTATCAAAATATTTCGGGAAGAAGGTAGATCTGCAAAAACTATTGCTGGCAGACCAGTATTAATTGAGATGCTGGAATTCTGTCGAAAAAATAAAAAGATACTCGATGCGGTGATCGCATATCGGTTAGACCGAATATCGAGACAAACCGCTGATTATTTAGCAATCCGTAAAAAACTGGCAGAATCTAATATTGCTTTGATCTCTGTTACAGAGCCCACTGGCAATAGTCCAACTGAAAAACTTGTTGAAACAATCTTAGCTGGATTTGCCCAACTTGATAATGATGTGCGAGGAGAAAGGGCACGAAACGGATTACGAGCACGCTTTTTAGCAGGGCTTCCAAGTGGTACTCCACCAATTGGTTATCTCAATGAAAACGGCTACGCAGTAAAAGATCCTAAAACATGGGACACACTTAAAAAATCATGGGAACTTATGGCAACTGGTACTAAGACTTTATCTGAATTGGCAGAAATTATGAACGAATGGGGTTTACGACAGGTATTTAAAGAAAAAGAATATCCTTTACGTCCTCAAAACCTAAGCAGAATATTCAAGAATAAGTTTTATATGGGAATCCTCACTTCAAATAGATACCCCGAAGAAGTCAAAGGACAACATCTTCCTATGGTTTCCGAAGCAGTCTTTTATCGTGTACAGGCAGCTATTAATGGCAGAAATACCAACATACATGTCCCTATTGTGAGAAAAAATAGAGATAATAGCGAATTTCCTTTAAGACGACTGGTTCAGTGCGACAACTGTGGTACGCCATTAACAGGTGGATGGAGTAAAGGAAAAAAGTCAAAATATGCTTATTACTTTTGTCGTAAGCGATGTGGAATGAAGTCAATCCCTGTGGATACATTAGATTATTCCTTAGTAAATTATTTATCTACAATCACTCCTACGAAAGATTGTCTGAACGCTTTTATGGCTCTGTTGAGAGGAACATATTACAAACGAGTTAAGCAACTGCAAAAAAGAAAAGATGAAGCAGATGTTGAGTTAAAAAGACTTCAAACATTAAGACAATCATTAATTCAGAAAAATTTAAGTGGAGTATATTCTGATGAAATATTCAAAGAGCAAAATAAACTTATTGAGGAGCAAATAGTAATGGTTCGAATGGCGAAGGATGATGAATTACTTTCAAAGTATAACCTTGAATCTATAGTGAAGTTTATGCAGGAGAAGTTCGAGAGTCTTGGTAGAACATACCAAATGTCTAACTTAAGCCAGATTAGAGTCCTGTTGTGTTCGATATTCCCTTCAGGAATGCTGTGGAGCTATCCGGGCTTTTCGAACACCTCTATAAGCCCATTGTATCAATCTATTCGTCACTTTGAGATTGAGGGTATCCCATCTGGCGGAGAGGGGGGGATTCGAACCCCCGGTGGGTTGCCCCACGCCGGTTTTCGAAACCGGTACATTCGGCCGCTCTGTCACCTCTCCTTGTGATATGTATTATATCAATATTACCTCAAACCTTCATTTGTAGTGGACATATGCGGCCGGTAACTTATAATATTGTATGTCAGAACATATAAGAGCCGAAGAACGGCTTTATCCGCCAGGAATATACGAAGTCCCTCAAGTCGAGCCGGTACCTGTAGTTTTAGAAGAGTTCGGGCAACAGGTCTCACAGCGACTGTATGACGTCGCACAAAGAACAGGGACTATCCCCACGATCATCGCTCCTCTCAACGGATCTGTTATGCCTCTTTATGCCGTCTGTCGCGAATGGCAGCGGGCAGGAGGATGTGTTGAGGATATTGCCCATCAGGTACACCTGGTGAACACCCGCAAAGTCGGGGAAACAGCCGAATGTGTCATTCTTACTGAAGAAGATCCTGGTGAACTGGCATTTGTAATTGAAGATATCATTGATGATGGCGGAACCGGCGAGATTATTGAAAAAGCTTATCCCGAAACTCATTTTGAACTTCACGCTCCGCTCAGCAAGGTCGGAAAGATAGAAACTGCACGGGCAAAACTTCCCCGGACAAAAGTCACAACAACAAGAACTGTTGACAATGTTTGGATTGTCGGCGGCGGGGGACTTGACGGAGGATCAATGAAACTGAACGGTGTCCACGATTACCAGAATGTCGAACTGGCGGTAGCTGCGCGCCTTATGGATCGGTATGTATATCACAACAATGAAGAGCCGCTTCCTCCGTATGAAGAGCAACTCCGGGCTTTTACTGCAGCAAGGCTCCCTTGGATCACTCCCGGATCTACAATTCACATGTGGATGCTTCGTGCTGAATGGGCAAAAATGAAAGGCAAGGTCGATGTTTTGCAGGATTTGGCCTCAATATTCCCGTACATCCTTCAAAACGAAATCGGATCATAACCTGATAATTTCTTCGGGCATCTCCGCCAGATCCTTGACTTCTTCTTCCGTTGTTGTTGCAATAGTCTGATGTTCCTTGATCATAGCCATCACCAGCTCCCGGTTGTGTTCATCAAGTTCTGAAAAGATATCATCCAACAAAAGAAGCGGCTTGGTAGAAGTGTGCTCTTCAAAATATGATAGTTCGTTGAGCTTGAGCCAAAAGACAGCCATCCTCTGCTCACTCCGCGAACCGTACAGACTGACGTTCTTCTCAGAAGGTGAGTACAAATTAAATATAAAATCATCCTTTTGCGGACCGATTAATGTCCTTCTGAGACGATATTCTCGATTCTTTACTTCATTAAGGCGCTTCTGAGAAAAAAGATCCTGTGAATACGTGATTGAAAATTTTTTCCCGTTTACAGAAGGATGATTATTCAAGTACTCAATATAAGAGGCCCTTTTTTTTGAGATATACTCCCCGTGTTCCAGAAGATAATTATCCCAAAATCGAAGTTCATCAAAAAGTCGTAACTCGTCTTCATAACGCTCAAGGATTTTATTCCTTTTTCGCAAAGCGTTTTCGAAATATCTCAATTTCTTTCTGTATTCCCGATCGACTGCTGATATTACTTCATCAAAATATCTTCTCCGGCGGCTCGGAGAACCCGTGATAATCTGTATTTGTTCCGGAGCAAACAGGACTGCCTGAGTTTGCATGCTGCGGTATTGATTGGAGGACTTTCCTGTTTTGTTGACATAATAGGTTTTTCGTACGGTCGTCTCAGAAGATTTCTGCATCCGTACCTGAAAAAAAGTTTTCTGATCCTTCTCCGAATAAACGGACTCAATCAAATTATCGTCGTATTCCCATCGTACCAGTTCAATTTCTCTCGTTTCGCGAAAGCCGGTGCCGTAAACTGAAGAAAAGACCGCTTCCAAAAGACTGGTTTTCCCTCTTGCGTTTTCTCCGATAATAAGGGTCAGATACGGGCTGAATTGAAAATCAGCCTTTCCGAAATTGCGGAAGTTGGTCAAATGTATTTGTTTCAAAATCATGATCCAAACAATAATTCTTATTAGGTTCTGTCATTCCGGACTTGATCCGGAATCCAGGAAAAAAACCGGATGCTGAATCTCGGCCAGAGGACGATGAGCCTTTGGCTCATTGTCCAGCAGACATTGTAACAAATATATTATTTTTTCTTTAAGAGGAAGATCGACTCCATAAATGAAGGCAGTCGGAATATAGAGTTTCGCTGGAGCATAGCGTCAGGATGCTCTAAAAATTTTCTTCGCCAAAATTTTGCAGTAAAAATGGATAAGTGTGAATAATCCTTGCTGTACAGCCAGCGTATCCAAAGGTTTTCTTTTGTATAGATTTTGTGCATGATGTATTTTCTGGAAACACGTATCGTCTCATCTATAGCTTTTTTGATTTTACCCCTCTCTACATGTTCAAGCACGTCAAAGGTCAGGACTAGGTCAAACTCTTCCTTATCAAACGGCAACTTCACAATATCCGCTTCCTTTAAAAAAGGGCGGACTGATTTGTCCGCCAAAGCGAGCGCATGCTCGGAAATTTCGACACCGTATGCATCGATGCCGAAGGTGCGAAGGGTTTTTACAAGATTACCCGTTCCGCACCCTACATCCAGGCAATTTTTCGGTTTAAGGAACATTCGGATGAGGAGGGCCCGATAATAATTAGCTGCCCATATCATAAATTTGCCGATAGCCGATGATTTTTGTGCGAATTTATACTTCGCTTTGTCTCCCATATAGTATTCACGATCATAAAAGCTGGCATTGATTTTATAGGGCATAATAACAGTCCCTTTAAAGGAATCTCCTTCAATAATGCGTTCCAGATTTCTGAAGTTCTCACCGTTGGCCACGATCACGGTGAGACGCAGTTTTCTGGCAAGTTGGGCAGCAATTGGATCAAAAGGGGCGTTGATACCGGGAGACCACTCCGTGCCGACGATTTTCTCCAATTCTCCCCAAGTCAGTTTTTCAATCGCCTTTGCGTCTTTATGAGTGCGGGGATCCTTGTCGTATACCCAGTCAATATTTGATAAATTGATAATGAGGTTGGCGCCGTAATCACGTGCCAGAACGACAGCATCATAATCAGTAGACCATCCAGGTTTCCATCCCGCACCCACAACAACAGGCTCCTTCCAATTGTTCAGCTTTTTATCATAGTTTTCGATAATACGAGGATGAGCAATATCTTCAAAAATAGTACGAAGTAAATGAGCGTTTAATCTCGTAGCATGAATACCGATCCAGTCCAAGTCTTCATCAGACATCGTTCCGATAACTGTCTTGCCTGCATCACGATAGTGACGGGCCGTACGTCCGCCTCCCGCGACCAAAAAAAAGCGCTTACCGCGCTTAATATATTTTCGAATAAAGGCATTGAGTTGTGAAAGGAATTTCGTATCAATACCGTCCCCAGTAACAAGAAGGGATCCTCCTATAGAGATAACAATTGGCGGTTCCTGGGTCTCAAAAAGCATATTTTTCGCTAAAAAAAACCGCTTATAAATAAGCGGATATAAATAACTACTTAGTAAATGGAAATTTGAATTCGTTTATTATTCATAGAATATGTAATACCTATTATAAATTAGCTTTGACAAAAATCAACCTTTTGGCTACAATGAGAGCACATGAGACGCTCCCGCATAACCATAACCCTTGATACAAATCTTCTTAAAAAAATCGATCGGCTCATTGACAAGAAACAAATCCGGAATCGTTCACACGCTATTGAATATATTATTACACAGTATACTCAATCCACGGTTCATAAAGCAATCATATTGGCCGGAGGTCGCGGTACACAACTCAGACCCTATACATACGAAATTCCTAAACCAATGCTTCCCGTTTCCGGAAAACCCATTTTAGAGCATCTTATCAATCAATTACGAGAGAACGGTATCACGGACATTGTTATTGCCATCTCGTATCTCGGTGATCAAATAAAGAAATACTTCGGAACAGGAGAAAAATTCGGTGTTTCCATTTCATATTCGGAAGAAGAAGAAAATTTATTGACTGGAGGCGCTTTGAACAAACTCAAAGACCTGGTAGGACAGGATACGTTTCTGGTCATACACGGCGATATCCTGACTGATTTTTCTTTTTCTGACTTCATTCAGTTCCACAAAAGACAAAATACGGTTGCAACTGTTGCCCTTACTACCAGTTCTGAACCGACAGACTTCGGTCAAATTAAACTTCACGGAACTCATCTCACCAATTTTTATTCACATACTGAGCAGCCCGGAATGCAAAGCCACCTTATCAATACCGGAATATATGCGTTTGAACCGTCAATCTTCAATGAGTTTCCGAAGAAAGAAAAATTCGCTCTTGAAGACGTAATTACGGGTCTTATCAATCAGCAGGAAGTCAGCGGATTCGTATTTGAGGGCAGCTGGTACGATGTAGGCAATCCCGAAAACTACGAAAAGGCAATAAAAGAGTATAAAAGAAAGTAATCCCTCTTTACAGTATTCCGTCTCCGACACCGAAAATAAATCCGAGAACTCGGGCGATAAGATACGACAACATCAGAAGGACAAACCCGATTATCCCTGCAGTCATCTTGGCTTTCCCGCTATTTACTTTGTCTGCATCTCCCCTCGACATCAAAAAATCATACCCTCCCCAGATCAAAACCAAAAGAAGAATAACAGCCGCAAAAGGATAGAGGAAGTTCGTCATAACAGTCACCAAATCAGTGAGAGACGTAATTCCCTCAATCGGACCAATAATGGTTATGGGTTTACCGTTTTCAGGCTGTATAACCAATCCCTGGGCCAAAGTATTTGTCATATTTTCTTGGAAATCATTAACACTGTCTGCAACAAAAATATTATGAGGGCATGTATCCCCAATGATATCAGCAGATAGATATTAATAGCATACACAAAAGCGGAGGTAGCTTCAAGGAGCATGTCCCATTGGACAACTTGTGAAAGGTCAATCTGAAAGATGTATACAATTCCTGCAGCGACAATAGCTACAGGAATGAGATATACAATATCAATCAAATCCTGTTTCGAGGAAAACATAGTGGTAGAAAGAATAAATACCAGCCATCCGACGGTTATTTTCAAAAAGATATTGGAAGATTCGAATATTTGCAGACTAAAAAGCCACCAAAACAGAAGCAATCCGACAATAACGGGAGCTATTCCCACGATAACACTTCGCAACACATCCTTTTTTTCATAATAAACACTGCCGAGTTTGAGATACCGCCCTTCCCACTGCGGGAATACGTGTATATCGCGGACTTTTAAAAATAGAATTACGGCCATCACGAAATGTGAAAGTTCATGGATGACAGTTCCGGGAAAGAATATGAAAGCGATCAGACTGTAGACAATATTTTCATGATGAAAAATCAACCGCAACACCTGAAACAATCGGGTTATGCTAAGTCTGGAGACAAAAAAGAGAGCAATGAGTTGAAGAATAAATAACCCGACTAAGATAAGTTCCATGACTTAAAGAATCTGCCGTGCAAGTAAATACGCAATGAGGCTCAAAACAATAACGGTTAAAATACCGATTACAATAAACAGCATATTACTCAGTCCTTTCGTCTCAAATCGACGTTCAAACTCATCGACATTGAGAGGTGTATAGTTAGCAGTCATACGGTAATCGGTTATGCCGTCTGCTGTTTTATAGTACCATCAGCTGTCTGATCGGAAGCGGAACTCTGCTGCGGCGGTACCTCAGCTCCTGGCGCACTGTCAACAATTTGTGGTTTGATCGGTTCAAGTCCGTTCATTTTCCCGTTTGTCTGCTCTTTATTGGGCGGTGCGGGAGGTACATCCATAGCCTTGTTTTCCGATTTATGTTCAGCAACCGCTTCAGGTTTTTCCTCTTTTACTTCCTGGACCTCTTTTGATGCACATTTTGAACATACTGTTGTTGCTGTCGGGATTACATCAGTTTCAAATTTGTTGGCACATTTTTCACAGAAAAACTTGGCATGCCTCATCTGCTGTCCGTTTTGAGCGTTATCTTCAGTGAGCTCTTTAAGTTCGATTTTTTCAACATTGAAAATAAACTCATCGCCGTCAAAATCTACAATCAAAGTATCACCGGCTTTCACCTTTTGGGCAATGATAAGCTCTGAGATCGGATTTTCGACCAGTTTCTGGATGGCGCGTCGCAGAGGTCGTGCACCGTATACCGGGTCAAATCCTTCACGTACGATTGCCTTCTTCGCTGCATCAGTGACTGAGAAACCGATTTCCTGTTCTTCCAAAAGTTTTGCCAGAGCTTTCAGCTGGAGGTCAACGATCAGAAGCATGTGTTTATACTTCAATGGCTCAAATACGATGACTTCGTCGAAACGGTTTACAAGTTCAGGTCGGAAGAACTTCAGGAGTTCGTTCATAACCTTGTCTTTAATCACCTGATATTTCTTCACATCCGTCTGTTCTTCAACCTTTTCTTTCTCCTGTGCTTCCTTCTCAAGCGGGAAGTTCTTGCCGAAATATTCCTCCAGCGGCTGCATTTTCCACTCCGTTGCTTTTTGATCACGGTGCCAAATATCATTTCCCACAATAACAATCTCTTTACCGGTCGGAGTAAATGTATGAATATCCCAGTGGGTTACCGGAAAATTGTCGTCTTTTACCGTCTGTCCTTCAAAGTACTCTTTCAAAAGTCCGGTCTGCCAATCTGTACTCCCGGCTTTTCTTCTCCAGAACCGATCCTTGTAAGACACAATTTCCATCTCATCGAGACTAAACGCATGCGTCTTAAGGCGTACTGTCGGCAACTGTTCATCCGGAGCATCAGGTAATGCATTGATGACCACATTATCATTAAAGTAATCGATCAGGTTTGTGACATTCCATACTTTTGAAGTAGTTGCTGTCCGCGAATAGATTATATCGCCTGTTGAGATCATCTCTACTCCTTTTGGTGAGATAGCATGAGTGTCATAACCGAATGTCGGGAATGATGTGATTTTCGGTTTTTCTTCTGACGGTTTTGCCTGTTCTTTTGCAGGCTGATCTTTGCCTTCCGCATTGTTTTGATCTTCAGGCTTTTCCGGTTCCTGCTGTTGTAATGCCTCAGGTTTTTGAATCGGCAATTTGCCGTCAATTTTCTGTCCGGCAAAATATTCTGTCAATTTATGATCGGCCCAAGACATTTCTGCCTTCTGATCTTCTTTCTTAGCTTCAGGCTTCTGTTGCTGGCCGTTTGTCATATCAAGACTGTTTGCGGTTGTGCCGTTGTCTCTTTCAAAATACTTATTCCCGATCGTCATAAGTTCACGACCTCTCGGCGTAAAAGCATACGTCGAAATGAGGGTCGGTTCTGCAACTTCCGACTTTCCGCTTTTCAACAGTTCCTTTTGAATGAGAGGAGTTCCGATGTTTGACGTACAGATCACGACGGTATTCTTGAACGAAATAGTTCGTCCTTTGTTGTCTGTCAAACGGGCATCATCAAGAATCTGCAGCAGAATGTTGAAAATGTCAGGATGTGCCTTTTCAATTTCGTCAAAAAGAACGAGTGAATACGGTTTTCGGCGAACGGCCTCTGTCAGTTTTCCTCCGTCTTCAAATCCGACATAACCGGGAGGCGGCCCGAGAAGTTTTGCCACTTCATGTCTTTCCATATACTCCGTCATGTCAAAACGTGTGACTGCTTCCTCTTCATCAAAAAGTACTTCCGCCAGTGTCTTAGCAAGTTCCGTTTTTCCCACACCGGTCGGGCCAAGGAATACAAAACTACCGATCGGTCTATTGTTTGATTTCAATCCCGCACGGCCGCGTCTCACAGCTTGCGCGACTGATGCCACCGCACGTTCCTGATCAATCATTCTTTTGTGAATGATGTCTTCAAGGTTTGATAATTTGTCCTTCTCAGAAGTACCGATCTTGGATATCGGGATACCGGTCCTTGTGGCAACAATATCTTTAATTATTTCAGGAGAAACCGCCGTGGTGGTCTGCGCTTTCTTCATATTGTATTCATCCTGTTTGACTTTCAGCTTTGCCTGTACATCGTCAATTTTTGAGCGGAGAATACGGGCTTTGACCTTTTCGCCTCTCCTTTCATCTTCCGCTAGCTCCTGATTCAGTTGAGCCACACGGGTTTCTATTGAATGGATTTCTTCAGGAAGAGAGATAAGCGGCAGGCGTACTGCAGCAGAGGCTTCATCCATTAAATCAAATGCTTTATCCGGAAGGAATCGGTCACCGATGTACCTTTTTGAAAGTTTTACCGCCAGTTCGATAACTTCGTCTGAAATTTTTACCTTGTGGAATGCTTCATATTTACTTTTTGTAGCCTTGAGCATCTTGATAGCAGCCTCTTCTGTCGGTTCAGGAACAAGAACAGTCTGGAACCTTCTTTCAAGTGCCGGATCCTTTTCTATATATTTTCTATATTCGGTAATTGTTGTTGCTCCGATAAACTGCACCTCACCTCTGGCCAGCGCAGGTTTTATGAAATTGGATGCATCCAAGGCACCCTCACCGCTTCCAGCTCCCATCATTGTATGCATTTCATCAATGAACATGATAGCTTCACCTTTACTCGCTTTCAGTTCGTCAACAACGCTTTTCATACGTTCTTCAAATTCTCCCCGATGAGATGCTCCGGCGACCACACTCGCTAAGTCAAGCTGGAGGATCTTTTTATTGAGAAGGCTTTCAGGAACCTGCTTTTCAACTATCCGTTGTGCAAGTCCTTCCACGACTGCAGTTTTTCCTACTCCCGGTTCACCAATAAGTGCCGGATTGTTTTTGATTCTGCGCGAAAGAATGTGTACAACTCTCTCAATGACAGGCGCTCTTTCGACAACAGGATCAAGCTCACCGTCTGCCGCCTTTTGTGTCAGATCGATGCAATACATCTGCAGTGCCGATTTTTGCTTTTGCTTTTTATCGTCTTTTGTTGTTTCTGCTGAGAAAACTCCGCCTTTCTTTCCGGTTATTCTTTTGTTGATATCTTCTTTCGTGACACCGAGTTTGACTAGAATACGGGCTCCTACACCTTCACCCTCATCATACAAAGCAAGCAGTAAATGTTCAGGAGAAATAAATTCGTATCCGAGTTTACGCGCGACAACAAGGGATTTTTCAACTATCTGCTTCACACGCGGAGACAGCTGCGGAGGATTTTGACTTTCTTCTTTTTTATATATTTTCACGAGCTCCTGTTCTACAATTTGCGGCTGAATTTTCAAATCAATAAGGATTTTATAGATCTCACCGTCTGTCAAAAGCCCATGGAGGAGATGTTCACTATCCATGTAAATATTCTTCAGCTCTTTTGCTTTCCTGTTTGCTTCGACAAATACGGCATTTGAGCGCTGTGTCAGATGTGTCATGATATCGAGGTCTTTCCGTTGTTTACCATCCATTTGTGAGTTCAGAACCTTGTTGGCGACGGACGGCTGTACCGACCCATCAACTGTTTTCTGCGTATCCTGCTTCGCCGTGGCATCTGCCGCGGCTTCAGTCGGTTGATTACCGGTTGCAGGAGTAGTTCCAGAGGGTACATCAGTCTTTACCTTTGTCATATCATCAGCTTTCGGTTGTGCAGAGTCCTGTTCTTTCTGCATTTCAGCATTCATTTTTGCCTCAGTTGTAGAAACCGGCTCTCCGGCTTTATCATCCATTTTCGGCGGCGCCGGCGGCATATCAGCGGCTTTTACATCTGCCATCTCCGCTTTTTTCATTTCAGCTGCGGCTGGTACTGTGGCCGGTTCTGCCTGATTCACCGCTTTCGGTGGAGGGGTTCCGATACCGTTATAAGACTGACCGTTAGGAGGATTACCGATTCCGTTATATGATTGACCGTGGGAAGGGTTACCTATTCCATTGTAGGAATCGCCGTGTGCAGGGTTTCCGATACCGTTATAAGACTGTCCGTTTGAGGGATTACCGATACCATTGTATGATTGCTGGCCGCTTGGCATCGGCGCATCAGTTTGTTGGGCAATAACCTTCGGTTGATTGGATGTATTCATAGGAGAATTCGCGTCAGTAACTGACGTCGTGTCACTTGTATTTGCATTTGGGGTTTGTTTCTTTATAAAATCAAATATACCGGCCATATATTCATTATGAGCAAGCATTTTCCAAATGTCAACATCAGATATATGAAGAAAATCTCAATACTATTATTCTTACTTTTTTTGTTTTTTGTGAGCTCGGCGACTTATTCGAGAGCCTCAAATGAGGAAAGCTCTGCAGAAAAGGTAAAAAAGCCTGCACGGAATCTTTTTTACTTTTTTAACGACATCGGTAACAACTCTTCCCCGGATACAGGTGCCCCTGATCCAACCATACCACCAGATGCTTCACCTGCGCCTACTTATGGCCCTCCTCCCGCCCCGATTTATGATACACAACTTGCTAACCTGATGGAAGCGATCAAGCAGAAGGCTCACAGCAACTGTACTATGTTCGGAACAGGTATTGTAGCGACACAAAACAGTGATTGCGTCCAGCCTATTGCGAATGTCTCAGGGATCCAAAACGGTCAATCTGTTGTCAACGATATGAAATACTCTGCCGATAATTACTACTATCTGCAATGTGTAGGTTGTGCCGTCGCTATGGCAAAAGCAAACGGGAAACCATATTTCGGATGGGGCAATGCAAAACAGCATGCGGATCAAATGGTTTTGGGATACACGTATGTACCGTACACATCAGCTTCTTCAGCATATTCAGTAAAACCCGGATCTTTGTTTATTCTGACCGGCGGAACGTACGGACATATCGGGATGGTATCAGAAATAATTTACGATGAGAATAATAAACCTCATTCATTCAGAGGTTTTGAATGCAATTATCAGGCGAACGGATATGTCAGCCATGAAAAAACCTGGGCATTTGATCAGATAGCCGGCTTTCAGGTACCAAACTAATATGAAACAAAAAAAATTAATTATCATTCTTGCAGTTGCCGTTTTTATACTTCTTATTTCTATTGTTATCCTTAATGTGAGCAGGAATGCCGGAACTACAGACATCACAGAAGAAATTGAGACACTTCCGACGGGAATTATTGCTCCTACAAATTCTCTTCAAAACAATGAACTGGATGTCGTATCAGTCACACCAAAAGACGGCGCACAAGCTGTCAATATCAATACTTCAATACGCATAACATTTTCGAGAAATCCCAAAGAGGACGAAATTGATTTTTCTATGGGTCCCGATGCGATCTATTCACAGGAAATTAAAGACAATGTATTGATTATTACACCGTGGGAACCTCTTGCAGAAGGGACACTATACACATACAGTGTAAATTTCGAAAATGATAACCAAAAAATCCGTTTGTATCGGTTTGTCACGGAAGGAACACAGAGCGAAGTTCTTCCTGATACAAGATCTACTGATCTCATAAAAGAAATTGAAGAAAAAGAACGGGTTAAACATCCCGACATATATATTACTAACAGAACACCTTATGAAGACAGTACTTTTTCAATCACATCTGATTTTGAACCAAAAACCCCTGCCCACTACTACTTTAACATCACTTCAAAAATCAACGACCCTAATACCGTTGGACAGGCAGTAAATGCTTGGCTGCAGCTTCAAGGACTTACCGAAGAACAAATTAACGGCCTGGATATCCGTTATCAGTAACATATGAAAAAAATTATTATCTTCTTGCTTTCCCTGCTTTTTATCGTGCAGTCTGTACATGCCGAAATACCGATGATTGACCGTGGTGATGGATATGCTGTTTACCCGAATTCCTCCAACGATACTAGTGTTGAAAAAATCAAAGAAGTACCCCGTGATTTATACAATTTTTGGGGGTTGAATGAGAATATTAGTCCGGAAGAAGGACAACCTGATCCAAGTCAATCTCCATCGAACTTGCCTGAGAGCCCCGTACCTTCTCCTGTTCCGACGGCAGCTCAGGCGAATCCGACGCTTCCTCCTGCACAAACTACAGCCGGTTGTCCTGATGCAAATACCCGAATACATATAGCAGGCACTCGTTATAGGCATCTCAATAGATACCTTCCCTGCGACCGACCCCGGATGATCGTAATCCATTGGTCTGCGGGTTGGTCATCTGCACAGGCCACATTTGATGTACTGAATAATCGTGACAGATCGTGTCAGTTTGCAGTCGATGATCATGAGGTGATACAAATGCTGAACCTCTATCCTAATGCCGTCGAACGGGGATGGTGCGCAGGTGGAGATGCCAATACGGGATCAATAAACTTCGAGATCACCGGTGCATGGTTTGATGAAGTACTGCTGCAGTCAGGTTCGGAAAAAAACAGACAGCTTATGATCATGACGGATAAGACAGTTGATATCGCCTGCCGCATGATACGAATGTATAGTATTCCGAAAACTGCGATTTATGGCCATTATCAACTTCAGTCAGGCAAATCCGATCCGGGAGTATCATATTTACAATTTTTTAAGCAAAAAGTAAACGAGCAATGTTAAGTTTCATTGATTTACAGGAAAGAAAATACACAATCATCATTGTAGTATCTTCTGTCGTGCTTATACTTATTCTTATGATTTCGGGAATGCTGGTCAGAAACCGTAGCACTACATCGGGAACAGTATCAGGTACACCCGTCAACCCAACAGGAACACAAACAGCGCAGGTCTCCCCGACTGAAATTCCTGCTAACTATTATGTATTACCTACTCCTCTATCAGATGAAAATGTGCCGACGGCACCACCAACACCTGTTCCTCAAGAAGGAGATATCATACTAGACGGCATCGCAGTAAACGATTTTAAGGAAAATGCAGAACGAACTACTGTTGACGGCGATACCGTCGTTGCTGAAACCAGTACTTACCAAATAGTGTTTTATGAAAAGACACAGGAGTTTACCATCAGCCTGACAGGCACAGATTTTGAAAAATCCAGAATCGCAGCCGAAAATGCTTTCCTCGTAAACCTGGAGATAGATCGTGCGAATGCCTGCAGACTTTTCGTGAATGAATATGTGCCCAACACCGTCAACAATGAACACAGCGGTGAAATATTACCCTTAAGTTTCTGCTATCATGAACATGATGAGTAAATTTGTTACCGGAATAGTAATTACTTTTGTATTTCTGGTCGTAACCTCTGTAATATTTGCAGAGGTGCCTATGATCGACCGGGGAGACGGATATGCCGTTTATCCCGGCCAATCAAAATCCACAATAGACAAAATTAAAGAAGTACCGAAATCTCTTTTTGATTTGTTTGATAGTTCGGGGACCTCTGGGAATAACCAACCCACTCCTATACCAACTTCCGAAGCGGGCATCACACCGGGTCTAACGCCCGGGGTAAGTACCACACCAATCGACGCTTCAAGCCCGATCGATAATATCCTTCAGGGAAGTGAAGTTACCTATTCACCCGCAATTATTGCAAGCGTAAGGAACTGTATGACGAATGCGAATGTATATAAAATTGCAGAGCAGCGGACAGGAGTATCATGGAAAATCATCGCAGGAATTCACTATATGGAAGGGAACTGCGGGAGCAATAAATCCTGCGTCAGCGGCAGACAGCTCGGTGTCAATGAACCCGATCTGTACGGTAATTGTTCTGGAGGAGGCGGGGAAGGCCGGCCGGTGCCACTTGCTGGAGGAGGATGCGGTTTCAGGAATCTGGTTGACAGCTGTATCTATGGAGGGAATCATCTCAAAGGAAAAATTCAGGGAAGAGTTCCCACAACCGTGCAAGAGTTTGCTTACGCACTCGGGAGATACAACGGTCTCGGAAACAGAAACTGTGGCAAGACTCCCTATGCGCACTGCCCTCCCTCATTTGACAATGATGATCATATCTACCCGATGAGCCAATTCGATAAGAAACACGAAACAATGTATCTCGTGTACTGCGCTGACTATACAACATGCAATCCGCCGAGAATCTTTCAAAGAATTGGAGCTTTAAGTGTTGCAAGAATTCTAACTAACTTATGAGACTTACTAACAGACAAATTGTTATCTTAATTGCTGCTCTTGTCGGGGTACTCATTCTGATAATAGTAATAATGAATATGATAACAAGACGAAAGCCAACGGCAACCCCTGAGACAAATCCCGAAGTGATAAAGAAGGAAGTACAAAAGGTAATTGAAATTACAGAAATTCCCCGAATTTCAGATGAAAAGGGAGGAGGGATTGATGCTGATTCTCCGGAAGTAAAGACCTCCATTCAATCATTGCAAAAACTTCAATCCTCTCTTCCGTACTATAAAACATTCACAACCGAGGACGGAATTGAAGTCGAAGTTTCAATCCCGCCTACTTCAACCGTTTCAAATGACTGGACTTTACTCGTCCACATTTTCGGACCCGACTATCAGATTCCGGAAGATTCGTCAGATTATGAAGCTCAAAAGCAAGCATTTTTGGCCGGAGTAAGTGAAGTTATGCTTTTTCTCGAAGAACAGGATATCAATCCTTCGGAAATAATCATCCAATGGGGCGACAGAGCAATCATAGGAGATCGATCTGCCAAATGGCTTTCGGAATAAATCCGTCGTTGACTTTCTTTTCCGTTTTACAGTAGAATGAATTGTATGTTTAAGTATCTACTTTCATTGGGTTTTGGATTCTCCAAGTATGCTTTCCGTGTCGTGAAACGAATAATGATTGTTTTACTGGTTTTTACCTCAGTTATTTCTTTATTTTTCTTCTTTAGGCAAGATAAAAAAATTCAGGATAACGCTTCATATATGTCTGTTCAACGAGAAAGAATATATATGAATATCGAAGCTATGAAAAAAGATACTTCATCGGAAGGTAAAGCAAAACTGTTTGTATATCAAGGATGGATGTGTAACATCATAGGAGAAGCTTGTACCGACAATCCCGAAGATGCAAATATGAACGTCAGAAATAGCCTTTCAGGAATCATAACCGGATGGATCACAGCACCGTATGCAAATCCTCCAGCATCCGGGATAGCCTGGCTGAAAGACGGTTTCCGTGATGCTGGT
>CAZDDM010000003.1:0-52128 GCA_964504235.1 uncultured Gammaproteobacteria bacterium | reverse complement strand
TAGGACAACAGACTTTGGATCTGTTTATCATGGTTCGAATCCATGTCCCCCAGCAAGATTGGACACCAAGCGACCGTAAGCTCTAAAAAAGCCCGATTCTGCTCGCTAAGTGTCATTTTATTTTAGGAAGTCTCGGACCGTACCCTTGTTATTCAGTGGTCTTTTTTACCCTCGAAGATACGACCTTTCGGTCGTGAAGATACAACTGTTCACTAAAAAGCTGGATTAATTGTCGTTTTCTCTCTACATCTCCGTTGCTTAAGACATGCCTTGCGTAATCCCTCACGTCCATTGTCTTTTCATCTGGGTTGATATCTTGCCTTAGAAGCACATCATCTCTGACCTTCTTGTACTCGTTTATTCCTTCTCGAATCTCGGGTGTTAAATTAATGATCTGGGGGTGAGCCATGTAGGTAAAGTTAATAAATCTGAAGAATGCCTTCGCTAGCCCTTCCTCACTAATGTAATCTTCTGGGCAGTCATAATCTACTTGCCGACTACAGTGATAATAGACGTGATATACCGGATCTCTAAATTTTCTTTGTCTATATTTATCTTCTCCGACTAAGTTTGATCCGCAAGACGCACATTTGAATAATCCTTTGAAAATGAAGGTTTTACTGCCCCATTTGGATTTGGGAGGAACATAGAGTTGTTTTTGAACTTTATCGAAGACTTCTTTTGTGATTAACGGCTGATACGATCCCTTGTACCAATTCCCACCACCGATTGGGTACTCAAATTCTCCATAATAGAAAGGATTTTTTAACATTAGATAGATTTGGCTTAAACTTACTGCCGAACCGGATCTGTTTGTAAACCCTTTCTCAACTAGCCATTTCTTTAGTGTTCTTCCTGAAGTTCCACTATCCGCTACTTTTTGGAATGCTTCAGTGACTATTGGCCCTCGTTCTGGATCAACAATAACGTCCTTTATGCCATTGAAGGCTCGATTAAAGTATCCGAGTGGTGCCATTCCTGGACGAAAGCCCATTTCGCATTTTGCCCGAATACCTCGTTTTACGTTTAATCCTTTTTGATCATTCTCGAGTTTTGCTTGACTGCATAAAATCATTAGCAAAAATTTCTCGTTGGGATTATTTGAAAATACCTGGGAATAAGTCCTGATCTGCACAAGCTTACCTTGGTCCATTAGATCTACAAGCATTCCTAAATCTCCAGCGTTACGGCTCAATCGGTCTGGTGCCCATGCTAATATTCCAGTAAACCTACCCTCACGAAGATCATTGAGTAAGCCCATAAATACCGGTCGTTTGCCGGATATCTTGGCAGAATGGCTTTCTTTCCGAACTTCTTTTACTACAATCCCATCTTTTGTTGCCAAGTCAGTCATTTCCTTTATTTGGGAGTCAATCGACATAGCTTGTCGTTCATCATCTTCGGATGATTTACGCGCATAAAGACAATACTCGATCTTTGGAGCCTCACTATTTGTAGGGGTGGTACCCATATCAAGGGTACAAGGTACCGCAAAGGTTCTGAAAGTCTAGTCGGAGAATACTATAACGCTAATCTCATATCTTAAAAATAAAAATCAAAAACTATTCCACCAATGTTGAGCAACTTTTATATATCTTAAGACGTATTTCTCTAAGAATTGTCTAATATGTCTATTTGAAATAGCTTTTATCTTAGCTTTTAACTCGTCAAGGCTAGTTACTTTGGGAATTTGGGCAATTATTTGATAATCTCTTGGGAGTAAACCTTCTCTTTTACCAATTTCTTGAGCGATTTCTACCGCCTCGCCAAGATATTCTTTAAAGGCATTTGCTGAATTACGTTTCTCATATTTATAAAGACCTCTTAACTTTTTAAGAGGAATCTTTTTAGTTTCCTCTTCAGAAAAAAGGTTATTCAAAAAAATTTCCACTCCAAACCTAGTTTTAGTCATTTTTTCAAGATGAGGAACTAAGTCTTTTCTGTAATATACCCGTTCGCCAGTCAGGTTTGAGAAAACGTCAGGCACCCATCCATTTGACGGATGTCCTAAGACAGCCCTAAATTTGTTTTCTAAAATTGGTTCGAGGAGGGTTTTTATATGACTATCAGAAAGATTGGTTAAATCGGCGTCAAAAAAGGTGACAATTTCTCCTTTAGCTTTCTTTATACCTTCAACTAAAGCGTAACTTTTCCCTTTGTTTTTATTAAAGTTAATCAGTTGAATTTTATCTTTATAATCTTCCAAAATTATCAAACTTTTATCAGTAGAACCGTCATTTATACAAATAACCTCATCTATTAAAGGGCTTTTTAATAAGACTTCAATTACTCCCGCAACGGTTTTTTCTTCATTAAAAACAGGAACAATAGCAGAAATATTTTTTTGCGTTTTTAATTCTTGATAATAATTATCATCTTTAAAAAAGACAGCTACAACATCTTCCCCGAAGTCTTTAGTTTTTCTCTCGACCGATGAGGGAATAATACCGAAGCCATACTTAATTTGACTAAGGAGTTGAGTGCGGGTTGAAAAATATTCGGTCTTAAAATTCCCAGTACCATCTTTTTCGCTCCACTCTGCTAAGCGTTTTTTAATAGAGTAAAAAGCACTATCTCCATTTCCTTCACTCTTTCCTGGTTCACAAATAATAAATACCTTTCTGGAAGAAGTAAAACAGTTTCTAATAAACTTTTGTCTATCAGCTGGATTCAAATGGTGAAGAATGTCGCAAGCAATAATGACATCTGCTAGGAAATAACTTTTAGCATCAAGAACATTGCCTAGAAAAACATTCAAATTCTTATTGTGGGCATAATCAATAAATTCTTTATTGGTGTCGAAGCCGTAGTAGAAGACATCTTTTGGAAGAAAATCAGCCTGAATTGCTGGTCCACAAGCTGGCTCAAGAACAGTATCTCCTTTTTGAGTGAAACTGGCCATATATCGATAACGTTTAGCAAAATTGCTTTTATGAATCCACTTAAGACCATTTATGTAAAGCTGGGGATATTTATAAAAAATACTTCTTGTTCTCATTTATTTTCCTAACCTCCTTTGGCGCATTTGAAATTCTAAAATGGCAATATCAAGCTGCCTTTTATCAAAGTCTGGCCAATAGACTTTAGGAAAATAAAGTTCCGAATAAGTAGTCTGCCAGGGAAGAAAGTTAGAAAGCCGTTGCTCACCTGACGTTCTGATAACAAAATCTGGGTCAGGTAAACCTGCTGTGTCTAGGTTTTTATTTATTAACTCTTCGGTAATTTCTTCAGGTTTAACTCCTAAAACTGTCAGTTTACGGAAGGTTCTGGTAATTTCGTCTCTGCCTCCATAGCTTAAAGCGGCATTAACAATCATTTTTTTATTGTTCTCAGTCAGTTCCATTCCTTTTTTCAAAACTTTTTGTAAAGATGGGGGAAGCTCCTGAAGATTGCCTAAAATTCTTATTTTCATTCCTAATTTGTCCGCATCTTTCGTTTTGTTGATAGCAAAATCTTCAAAAAGTTTCATTAAATAAGAAACTTCTTTTTCGGACCTCTTCCAATTTTCAGTAGAGAAGGCATAAATGGTAACAATTTTTATACCCAGGCCTTGGGCATATTTGACAATTTCCTCTATTCGCTCTGCGCCTTTTTTATGGCCCATAAAGGTGGGTAAGCCTTTTTCTTTTGCCCAACGGCGATTGCCGTCAACAATGAAACAAATGTGGTAAGGTAGATCTTTTTGATTGGAAGGAGACTTACTCATTTTATTAAGGTGTCGCGCGCACTTTATGCTTTTCGTACCATGCGACCAATATAAATTAAACTTTTTTTAAAACTGTAACAGTTTCCGACAGGGAAGTATTTTTATCATTATGAGCATTTTTGGATAAGGTAATAGAAAACTCAGAAACTCTTTCAACCGCTTTTGCAATTGTTTGTCGTTCTGACTTGGACATTTTTTTAAGGACATTAGATAAGAGATCTTCAAAAGTTTTCAGTAATTTTTCTACCATTTCTTCTCCTGTACCCGTTAATTTCACAAGCACTAAGCGACGATCCTGTTTGCTATGGCTTCTTTCAATAAGTTTCTCTTTATGTAACCTATCAACAATTCCACTGACTGCCGGAAAAGAAACAGCTAGTTCCTGAGCTAATTTTCCCACAGGAAGTGGAACACCTTTTGTGTCATTCAAAATTAAAAGGATTATTAACTGGGATGTGGTTAAACCAGGTTTTACTTCATCAATCAAGGGTGCAATTCGCAAATTTCTTGCGATCTTCGGCAGGAGTTCAAGTGTATGTTTTGTTTGCTGTTTTAGATCATCCATATTATACTAAGCTAATTATTAACTATATTAAGCATTATATCAAATTGAAGTCAAATTAAAATGAATAATCCATCTACAGCTCTCTTGTCTAGTCTATCGTGTGGAAGGAATAGCTACACAAGAACGGAGGAAACTTCTGGCGGATTTGTGGAAACATTAGCCAGGGTTTATGAGAAAGCAAGGAATGCGTTGGAATATCGTGCAGACAACTTGATACGCCGGGCGGCAATTGAAAGAATTTTAAGAAGAAAGATTCTTCTCAATAAAAATCCAAAATCCCTTTCAGAAAACCTTTTGATAGAACTTAAGTGGGCCAAATATTTATCTATTGAAGAGATCAAAAAGGTAAAGAGGGACGATTTGGAAAGAATATTAGCTAAGTATATTTCTTATTTGAATAGAGGTGTGCCTCAGGAATGGGTTGTCAAGATAGCATCCGCAGAGATTGAGGAACTTATTAATCTTAATACCGATTATAAACAATTTACTCTTTTTGCCTTTCAGACAATTAAACAGAAAATAGCACTCAACGATGACAACCTTGATCTTATTATTTACTTTGCCGTTGATAAAGTTTATGCAGGCAGTGACGATGAACAAGTTGCTTATCATATTTTAAAACTTGCCAAAGAGCCGATCACACAAGAAACTTTTGTCGAAGCCTGGAAACTTTTTAACCTAGCCATACACCATAAAGATCTGTCCCGAATAACTAAATTTGTCAGGCGCCAGATGCCTCCGCTGATTTTACTTCGTGATATCTATTTTTACGAACCTGACAAGTTCAAAGATATTCTGGCAAACGGTGAAAAATTCAAGGTAAAGGCAGAGGAAGTATTAAAAGTTCAACTTGAACAAATATCGGGAAAGATTGCAACGGCAGGTGTCAGAAGCGTTATTTATGTATTTTTAACAAAAATGATCTTAGCTATCGGAGTTGAGGTTCCTTTTGAGATATTTTTCTTTGGCCACTTAAATAAACTTCCCTTGCTGCTTAATTCGATATTTTCCCCATTCCTTATGTGGATAATAATTAAGCAAATACACCTACCGAATAAAAAGGAGGAGGCGTCTTTGGTTGAAAGAACATGGTACATTCTTCAAAGTTTTGACCAATTAAAGCAGGAAGAAGACGTATTGAAAGATGTTGTAGAGGAAAGACATAATTTAGCTTATTGGATATTTTCAGTACTTTATGGAGTAATTTTTATAGGAATTTTTGCTTTAATATTTTTTGTTCTTGGGAAAATCGGCTATTCGTTTTTTAGCAAATTAATATTTGTCTTTTTCTTAACGGTAATCTCATTTTTTGCCTATCGTATTAGCCAAATCGCAAAAGTGTATTCTTGGAAAGATGTTGGCAGAGAAAGATCATCTTTTGTGAGTATTGTTTCCCTCCCGATTTTGGCAGTCGGTAGTCGTCTGAGCACTGGCCTTTCAAAACTAAATTTTTTAGCATTTGCTTTTGATTTTATATTGGAAGCTCCATTTAAACTGATTTTGAGTTTTGTAGACGACTGGTTTAAATTCTTATCCGTAAAAAAAGAGGAACAAATTATTGAGTAAATTTCTTCGAATTAAAAGTTGGTTTCAATTGTTTCGTACATTGTGGTAAACACAAGTTTGACCCGGCCCCAAAAGCCTAATTTATCTTTTTCTTCTTCTATTTCAGCTTCCTTTTCCTTTTTGTCTACCTTAATCTCCTGAGTTCTCAAAATAATCTGCAAGCTTCGCGGAGCAGGGTTCTGAGGAGAGGTAAACGAAATTTTGGTAGCATCAATATCGATATCCAAAATACCCAAATCATTATCAAACCTATTCCATTCATCCTTAATAATGCCAGAAATAATATTTTTATTTGTTTTTAGGTCATTGGTCTCACTAAGAGTGCTATTCATATCACTCATTAGTGAAGACATACCGTTGAGAGTCTGATTCAAGCCGCTATTAAGTTTGTCTCCACTATCATTTATGGTACTACTGACCGAACCGACAGTATTACTAAGATTGCCTAATAGATTTGAACTTTCGGTTAGGCCATCGTTAATTCCCATTGCACTCGCAGTAGCTGAGTATGGTGAAAGACCAATTATATAGTTGAAGCTATTCAACCTTGCTTGTAAGGCACTCAAGTTGTCTTTCGTTTGATTTAAATTGTCCACATTCGCACTGCCGTCATTGCTTATGCTTTGGCGTGCATCGTTCAGATCATTAAGACCGTTTACCGTAGTTTGTATTCCGCTTTGCATACTTGTCATGTTGTTAAATATATCGTTTAGTGTTGAATCAATTGCTTTCCCTGCGTTTTCAATATTATCTTTGTGTGCTTTAATCTCTTTGACGGCCTCCAACTGTTTTAGTGTTATTGGAGTCATTGCCATTATTACACCATCAGTCTCAAAACTATCTGTTCCAATTTCAAAATGAAAAGTTTCTGTCTGTTTAGGTAAAGCTACATAAAAAGCTGCCTGTTCCGAGCCAAGTGACACTTGTTGTGACCCCGGAGCACTAAAGCTGTAATCCTTGTCACCATCAATAAGCATTCCCACCATAAGAACAAAATTGTTTCTATAATAAATGTTTACTTTGCTATTGGGTGTAACTGTAACGTCGACTGCTACAAGGCCAGGCGCACCTGCTAATTTCTCCGCTTTGGTAGGAACTCCGTTTAGTTTGTAATTGACATCAATGTTCCATGGAATTTCCAAACCGTTTTCCGAAGTTACTTCGTAGTAGAATCTTTTGGGAGCGGTTTTCTCATCTAAGTTCCAAACCAACTTTCCACTGTCAATCTCGGGCTGATCCAGAGTAGACATATTGGTTACTTGAGAATACTTTCCATAGTCAACAATTTGAGTATTGCTATTCAGATCCACCCCTTTAACCACACTCATCTTTTGAACATTGCCATAATAGTCTAGGGTAAAATAAGATGTTTCGTCCGTGACAGGAGTAGGAGCCTTTGCCAATACAGGGCTGACGTTAATAATTATAATTAAAAACAAACAGGTTAAACTAACCGCAAACCGTCTTACTTTATTAAAATTAATTTTTTTCATTCGTCCCAATGTCTTTTTGACATAGGAGACTATCTTTCCAGATAGGGCTCGTTCCCTTTTATAAAGAGAGTCGGAAATCATTAGTAGAAATGGGAGGAGACAAATCACAAGAAACATGCTGATTAGAGCTCCCCGGCCAATTAGTCTACCCATGTCCCCAATTGCGGGAATGGACATAATAAAATAAAGACCATAACCAACAATCGTTAGCACAGTTCCGGAAGTCATAATTGATACAATACTGTTTTTGATGGCTGCTATTGCCGCTTTTGTCGGAGTTTTTCTGTCTTTTCTTTCTATTAAATAGTAATTAGTTAAAAGAATCGCGTAATCTACGGTAGCCCCCAATTGGATACTACTAACCATTAAGTAACCCAAGAAAATCATTGTGTTACCGTAAAGAAAAGGTAAAGCCATATTCATATAAACTGCTGATTTGATAGGAATAAGAACCGCGATTGTTAAAATTATGGAACGGAATGAAATTAAAAGTACCAAGGCTACTCCGAGAAGGGCAATTTTATCTACCGTACCGTAATCAGAAGAGATTATTGTTTTTATATCTTCCGTTGCCGGTGTTGTTCCTACAAAGTATGTATTTTCCTGATAATACTTTTTAACTATAGTTTTAACTTCATCTACACTTTTAAAAGCGTAGTCACTTTCTGAACCAAAGTTCAAATCAACAATCAGACGGGCATACTTTGCTGTATGCAGTTTACTTGTTAAGTCTTCAGGCAAAATGCTTTCGGGAACGCCAGTGGGTAAAGTACCAGATAAGGAAGTTACACTTTTGACAAAAGGTAAATTATCCAATTCATTTCCCAGCTCCCGTTCTTTGACTATGTTTTCATTTGGAATAATTATTAGTAGCGTATTACTTTCACCAAAAACATTATTAATTGTTTGTTGGTCTTCATACGCTTTTGTACCCTTACCACCTCCGACAGAAGCTGTTCCGTACATAAAATTATTCATACTTTGGGCAAAGTAGGCGGGAATTATTAAAATAATTACAAGTATTGCGACAACTTTTCTTGCAGAAAAAATCTTATTTATCAATTTATCCAGATTGGGGATGAATGATTTATGTTTTGTTTTTTCAATTAATTTATTCCAACGGAGTATTAATACGGGCATTAAGAAAATGACTGATAGTAGACTCCAAAACATTCCCTTGGCCAGTACCAACCCCATATCTTTACCAATAGAAAACTTCATGAGTGCGAGTGCCAAAAAGCCAATTGTAGCTGTCATCGCAGCGGATATAATTGACGGTAAAATCTTTTTGAGGACATTAGACAGAGCCTTTTCAACTTCTAGACCTCTTGCTTTTTCATTTGATAATGCATGAAGAAGAAAGACGGAATAGTCCATAGCTACTGCCAGTTGCAAGATAGACGAAACACTGACAGACAGAAAGGAAATTTCTCCAAAAATAATATTGCTGCCCATATTGAGAACTATTGCAACTCCCATAGTGAGAAGAAACATTATCGGCTCGAACCAGGAATTGGTTGTGAGGGTGAGAACTGCAAAGATTAAAATAATTGCCCCCACCATGATTTTTGGAATCTGGGCATTCAAAGTATCGCCTAAGGTTTTATTGTCAACTGAAGGTCCGGTGTAATGGCCTTTATTACCGATAATCTTTTCTATTTGATCTAAAGCTTTATATGTTTTTGGGTCAGAATCGCCTTTATCAAAAGTTATATTTAATAAGGCATGGTTGTCTTTGTAATAGTCGCCCAAATTCTGCATTTTTAGATAATCATCGGCAACATTAATTTGCCCAACACTTCCCGCCCAAGTAACCGAATCCACACCATCAATTTTTTCAATCTGGTCGACATAATTTTGGGTTTCAAAGATTGTTACATTGTCAATCATGACTCGAGCTGTCCCGGGGTAGCCAAACTCATTTTCCATTATTTTAATTCCTTGTTTTGTTGGGGCAGAGAGGGGTAAATACTCTGTTAAATCGTAATTAGTTCCCACAAAAAGAGAACAGACAATAGAGACAACAAATAAGGCCAGAAATGTTTTTTCAATTGCCTTTGGTCTTTTTATAATAAAGTCTGCAATAATTTCTCCAAATTTTCTTTTATTTATATTCATATTGATAGTTAAATTTCAGTAAAAAATATGGGATGACCGGATAATCATCCCAGGAATCTGGAACCTTTTAGGCTAGAACAGCTTTTGATAGGTGGACATTTTCGCCATGATCGTTTTTAGACAAAGCAATTGAAAAATTAAAAACTCTTACAATCGCTTTTGTTATTACTTGCCGGTCTGTTTCGGGTATCTTACCCAAAACATTAAATATGAGGTTTTCGAATGTATTTAGCAGTTTTTCGACGATGTCTTTTCCCGTATCGGATAATTTGACAAGTACTATGCGACGATCTTGTCTACTATGGCTTCTTTCTATAAGTTTATCTCTGTGTAACCGATCAATAATGCCACTTACTGCAGGAAAAGATATTGCTAATTCTTGGGATAATTTCCCGACGGGGATTGCTACTCCATTCATGTCCTTTAAAATTAAAAGAACGATCAATTGAGATGTAGTTAATCCTGGCTTGACCTCATCTATTAGAGGAGCAATTTGCAAATTTCTGGCAATTTTAGGTAAAAGTCCGGCAATTTGTTTCGTTTGTTGAGTAAGTATATTCATAATTAACTTAGATAATAATTAACAATGTTAAGTATTATAACACATGCCATCTTTCTGTCAAACAGAGTGCATATTCTCGTAGAAAATACAAGCAGAATTGAAGCTATTCGTACTGAATGTGGGTAAAACTGTTGTTCTAAATAACTAGAAGAATTTGTTGAGTGAAGTCTTTAACACTTTAGCAATCTTTTCTAGGACTTCGAGCGAAGGAGCATATCTACCTTGCTCGATATAACCCATATAGGCACGACTGATACCGACTTTATCGCCTAATTCTTCTTGGGTGTAACCCACGTCGTTTCTACGTTTTTGGATTTTCTTCCCCAACACCTTTGGAAGCTTTGCATTCTTTCGCATAAACTAATTGTCTAAAATGCCGAAGCAATACACCACTTAGTCACACTTAGCAGATAGCCTTGAATATGGCCATATATTATGCTAAGTTAGGCTAAGCAATTAATTTATGAAAGGAGGTGAACAAAATGGGATTATTCGGAAATAAAAAAGACGAGAGAAAACTCTCTTTTGCCCTTGGTGGTTATACTTTTACGGCTGATGATCAATATGTGTCATATAAAAGTATTTACGGCAAATTCTTCAGAGTTGCTAGAAAAGATATCGAAAGCGTAAGTCTTGATAAGGGAGGTATGGGGAAGAACCTTATTAAGGTTAACGGCAGGGGTACGACTTTAGCTCAGTTGGAAATGCCAAAACAGTGGGCAGAGAAAGCTCAGGAATTTATCATGAATGAAGCCTTAGGAGGTGGAGATAAACAGAGTAATAATTCCGGAATTGGCGATCTGGAAAAACTGGATGAGCTGAGAAAGAAGGGAGTTATAACCGAAGCTGAATTTAGCCAGAAGAAAAAGCAACTTCTTGGAATTTGAGTTAAAATCTCTTGTTCCACATCCCCGCAGTAATCGGGGCTGAAAGATCGCGGTATTCTCCAGTAAAGTCGACTCCCCAATGTGATGTCGGTGGTTTGGGTGGTTCAGTTGATTTGTATGTTGGTCTATCCGACTCTAGAATTTTCAAAATGATAATTGTGAATGCGTCAACTAAGTCATCATGTTTTTCTATGCCAAAATTGACGATTTGACTGATAAGACTTTCTGCTCCTTGTCTGGGGAATAATACTTTTCCTTGTCGAATATACGGAGTAGCCATTTCCAATCTTGTTTGCTTATTCATTCCAGAAATAGGTACTGCCTCAGCCATAACTTTTTCGAGAGTGAGCTGTTGAACTAAAGAAATCTGATAATTTACGTTCTCAACATAAGCCGTAGGGATTCTTTTGAAATCTTGATTTAGTAAATTACAAACGCGTTTAATTTCTACAATCGTATCGGTAAAGTTTAACCTTTTGTTAAGAATATACGGCAGGATATATATTTTTAGATCATCGCCATACCCAGTAACAATAAAAGGTATAAGAGCGGTGAAATCGGCAGTAGTTTTTTCAGAAATTGCTAAGTCTACCCCTATCCCAAGTAGCCAATAATTTCGTAAATCCGGCAACTCATCGTAATATTTTGGCCAGTCTCTTTGAACGATTCGGTTGGCATCAGAAATAAATTTCAATAAGTACTCACGATACCATGCTGTTTCGTCTGCTACCTGCCGTCTTTTTATGTCTATGTGCATCATGGAGGGATATTTTCCAGGCCACGCAATATTGTCGTCTTTGTCTAAAAGAGGATATTCTCGATAAACCCCATCCATTTTCCCAGAATTAATACTTTCCTTAAGTCGCATCATCAGAGAATCTTCATGTAGGAGGTTACCCACAATAACTATTTTTGTATTCATATCGCCAATAGGCATAGCTTCTCCGGTAAACCAGTTCCACAACTTATCTCTACCTTCTCTGGTTTTAACCGATTCCAAGTCCTCAACATCGTCAATGACGATTAAGTCTGGCCTGTACTGATAATGTCTGAGACCTCGGATACTTTCGCTTTGAGAGATGGCCGAAATTCTAGCGTTGTGTTGTGGAATGACAAATGAATTGGATCGCCATTCATCAGCAACTTCGGTAAATGGCCCGAAATCTCGTATGAGCAATTCGTTAGAAGATAGTTCTTGTTTAATGTTAGTTAGGATTTGTTTTGAAAGATCCTGAGTCTGACTCACAACCAGTGTATATTTTTTGGCAGGCCTGCCAAGCATTGCCCAAATAGGGTAAGCCAGAGTGGCGATGGTAGATTTAGCTGAACCCCTAAAGGCAGTTATTACGACTTTTAATAATCCGTCATTTTGGAGAAGGTTAAATATCTCTTTTTGAAAAGGAGCTGTGGGACAAGTTATGTAGTGAGTAAAATAGGTAACGAAAAACCAGGAGAAACTTTCTCGAGTTAAGGCTCTCCTAAAGTTAGGGTCAATTTGAATTAACTTAATTATTTCTCGATGGTCATTCATGATCTTCTTTTTCCGGTGGGGTTAATGCCACCATTTCTAATGCTTTGTTTAATAATTCCTTTTGCTCATCGGTTAACTCGATATCTTGGTTTTTGTTATTAGTGGTAACTTCAACTTTAGTAGCATATGCAGGATGGTGGTGTTTTAACCAGAACATTATCCCGGTCATGTTTTTATCTTTAATAGCACTCATGAGTTGAGATTCAGCCATGTCGTTTACCAGCAAACTTCCGTCAAGCAATGCTTGATCGCTTTGCTTGGTAAATTCAGAATCTTCTTTGCGCCATCGGTAGTAAGTTGCTCTACCGATCCCAACTTTTTCGCAGGCAATTTGGACAATTGGAGTTTTTCTCAATAATTCGAGTAACAACTCCTTATTCTTTGATTGTCTTTTGGCAATTGTTTTATCCATATATTTTCTTGGCTTTAAGACCAGTCAACTTTTCCCAACGTTTGATAATGACTTCGGCATAAACAGGTGATTTTTCCATTCCGTAACAACGGCGTTTCATCTTGGTGGCGGCAATTAGTGTGCTTCCACTTCCGGAGAACGGTTCTACGATAAGATCTCCTCGTTTAGTTAAAACTTTGATGTAGGGAATTAATATTTCGATTGGTTTGGTACCAAATACCACTCCTTGTCCGGAATGTTTTTCGTCAGATGCAACATATTCAATAAAGTCTGTTGGCTGATTCTTTTGACCCTTCTGGTAGCTTTCCCAATGAGGTTTACCTGCAATAGCATAAAGTGCTGTTTCATATTCTTCCTGCAAACCATCTTTTTCGCTCTCCCAATTAAACTCAACGTCTTTTGTGGGAGAGGCCCCAACCATAGCAATGTCATGCTTTGAGAAGAATTTATATTTAGCCGAAAAACCTTGGTGTCGATTTGGCAAGTGCCATACCAACATGTTCTTTACGCGCCAATATTTTTCCATTTCACCCCAAATGGTGCGAATATTCTTCCAATTTTCGTAAACAATAATACTGAAATCTTCTTTTTGGACTTTGGCTATGTTGGCCATCCACTTTTCGGTGAAGTCGGGTGGAAGCACATCTGTTTCCAAATATCGTCTATCTCGTTTTGCACCAAAACCAGTTATCGGTTTACCGTGCTTTTTCTTACCATTAAGGTAGTCCAGAATATAAGGCGGGTCAGTAAAACACATATCAGCTTTTTCATCTCCCATAAGCTTTAACATGTCTTCCTCAATAGTTGAGTCCCCGCACATCAATCGACTTTCACCGAGGGCATAGATATCACCCTTCTTTGTATTTATCTGCTGGATATTAAGTTTTTGGAGTTCCTTTTTGAGATCAAATTCTTCCGGAACATCAACATCGAATATTCCGTCAAGCTCGCTACTTGAAAAGCCAATATCGGCAAGAAACGATTCATCAAACTTGGCAAGCAAATTCCAATCAAATTCTCCGGTATTTTTGTTCAAACGCAGGTTAAGTTCTTTTTCCTTCTCTAGATCTGGAATATCGACATAAACTACAGGGATAGTCTCGTATTTTAGTTCCTTCGCAACTTCCCACCTAAAGTGGCCTCCGATGATAATGTTTTTGCGGTTTGGGGACGAATTCGCTATGACTGGATCGACAAGACCGAAGCGTAACATGCTTTGCTTTAGTTGTTCGGTGGCCACCTCATCATGTTTTCTAGGATTGTAGTCAGCCGGTATAAGCTCGTTTACTGGAACCTCGACTGTTTGAATCTTTAGTGATTGTTTATCCATGTATTCAAATTACATGGATGTGAAGATAATTAGTAAGACATTAATTAAGCTCAATTAATGTCAATCTTCTTTTTGAATCTCTCAATCATCTTGGCAACATCTTCTTCACCAATAGTCTTACCGTTTCTAGAAAACTCATCTGCTATCTCTCGAAATTTTTTACCAGCCAGATGTAATTCATATGCCATTTTGTTCCTATCGAATTTACGAAGAGGTTGGAATTTCTTTTGCTTCGTATACGGTAACCTGGATTGCATTTCTTTTATCTCTGGCCAAATTGCTTTTACATCTTCCAGAGTTGTATTTGCTTCAATGTCCAGAGAAATAGTTTCTGTTCCAAACTCCAAATCAAATTTGGTGCAAATAACTGGTCCCACAAACATTCCCATATTGTCTGGATTATTAAAAAGGAGGAATCGCTTAATTCCATCAACCCATCGAGGTGAAAGTTTCTGTTCGTGAGTTAATCTCTTTATATCAATTAAAAAGGCATTTCGAGGAGCAGCATTATTAAATTCATTTTGATGTCTCTTATGTTCAGTTAGATTACCTTTGCTTTGTATCTCAGTTAATTCATATCTTTTAGACGGCCATAGCTGGTTAAAGTACTCCTCGGTATTCTCATTAAGTTTTTGATACCATTTATCCAGATCCGTTTGAGACTTAAACCCTTCATTCGGGATGTTCCACTTTTTACGAAGAACTGAAACAGCACCAATAAAGCTGGGTTTACTAACAAGTACTTTTATTGTTTGCTTTAATCTTGAACTGGCTTTTTTAATATATTCACTTTTCATAATTGAACGAATCTAAATTTACTTCGTATTATAGTTCTTTCCGTCTTCAATTTTTATGAGTCTTGCTAAGAATGGAACAATCCTCAACGTCGGCAGCCGATAATTACGAACAACTGAGTAATACCAAAGAGTATAAATTCGTTTACGTTCAATTAATTTCTTTTCAAATAGGGAGTCATTTTGTACGTTTGAGACTGAATCACCAGCAACTCGCTCAATTGCGGGGGAAAGCAAGGCAAATTCGTATTCATCTAAAACATAACTTTCTTTTTCTCCTCGATCCTGCATCAGTAAAATCAGTTCTTTCTCGATCTTTAGATAAATTTCAATTTTTTCTTTATCACATTCGACGTTTTTAATAATTCGGTCGACATCTGATTTAGAAAATTTAGGTGATAAATAAAAACCAAGAATATACTCGTCAAACAAGAGAGTCTTTGCTAGTTTCCGCACTAGTGAATTTGGATCACTTGAGACCTTAACTTGCTGCGTAAAATAATAACCCGCATACGATCTGGCGAATAACGCGAATCGTACTGATTTAAATCCTCGTTTTCTTATATACATTGTATTTTCAGTCTAAATTTAGTAAGGTAATGGTAACAAATAGTAAGTTACCAAACAATGAAAACCGACGAGAAAATACCAGAACTGTTGACGATGAAGGAGACGTGCGATCTTCTTAAGGTTCACGCCAACACCCTCCGGCAATGGGATAAGAATGGAATTTTAAAAGCAGTTCGGTTTGGTGCGAGAAGAGATAGAAGATATAAAAAGGAAGACGTTATCGCGTTATTAAATCAAAAATAAAAAAATATGAATACTTTGTATGTTACTCAAGAGCTAAGGCCGTTAAGGTTGTGTTTTGTGGTTGGTAGAAGCAAAAAATCTTTTCTCAAAGCAATTGCGATCAATACTACTCTTTGGGGTGGTATCTACAACCCAATTATTAACTTCAAGAAGACAGACAGTTTGAATATTAGGAGAAATCTTGGATTAATAAAAGAATTTGACCCCGATTACATCCTCGATTTATCTGAAGGTATACCCAATGAAATTAAAAATGATATATCGCATTCGATTCTAAAACAGGAAGACTTCTTCTTTAGTGATGCGGCGGATATTAATAAGGGATATAGGATTGGATTAAGAGCATATGCTGCTTTTTTGGATGAAATTCCCGAACCAGAATTAACTGACGAGACAAAAAACAGACTTCGTTCGGTTAGGTCGCCAAAGGGAGAATTTGATCTATTTTATGCTGTTAGATTCGGACTTTTAGATAAGACTATTAGCCCTGATTTAGTAGAGTTTACCAAGAACAAGTTACAACTGAAAAAAACTACTCTTAATTTTGACGAGTACTCAAAAACTACAGATTCCAGCCTCGTTGGGCCGATAGCAATAACAACCAGCCAGTTAAGACCATTTGGTGGGGGCGGCGGCTTTTCAAGTAGCCTGATATATGTTGGTAACTGTAAAAATAAAGACGACTTAATTGAATATTGGAATTTAAGAGCTTCAGGTCGAGATGTTTACTTCTTGCCCGATCAAAGTCATGAATCATTTAAAGATTCATTAAAAGATTTTATTGATGGTTCTCATGTCAATGAAAGGTTTAATAGAATAGATTTAGATTTGCAGATTTCTCCCTCCTTGACGAGGGATACAAAAAAATTTGAATCTATAGCTGACTGGATCAAAACAGACTTAGATACAAACCCACCAAGAAGAATGTGGTTAGCAAATTGGGGTAGAAGAAGTAAGCGAGTGTCCCCTGATATTAACTGTATTACACCTATATATTCTAGAGAAAAACTTGCCATTTCTTATTCTAAAGACGAAGTTACACCGTTTACAGCAAGCTCGCCAAAATTTGTTGACGACTTCTTTCACAAAGACAATGCGTGGGCAATTGGCCTATCCTTTATTGGATTTTATGAGAATGACTATACTATCGATTTGCCAAATCAGGAGGGAATGCAAGACCTAGCAAAAAGGGAATTAATTTTCGGGGGTTGGGATCATGTCAGGATATCTGATCAGGGACTTATCTTTTACCCTGATTCAAAAGATGACACTATTACAATCAGTCCAGTTCCTGTTGAGAGTGTTGTTGATGCTATCTTCGATAAGATTGGTCAAAAAAGAAAGGTGAGTACTCCAGGCATATTTTCAAACAAGATACTTCAAATGATGGGTGGACTGGAATCATGTCGTGTTTTTAAAATTAAAGGGGTTCGTGAGGCTCTTTCATCAATGAATAAAGATGAGGGCGAAGTTGTTGTTGATGGGAAAAAACTTCGAGGAGAAGTTTCGAAGGCTCGACCAATGTTAGGTTTGGCTATTCGCGATATCATTAAAAATACTTCTGAAGACAGTTTTGGATCAAAAAACTGGATACCAGATCTGTATAAGGATTTAGTTCTTTACACTGGACAAGCAAAGCCGCTTACACCAGAAATAGTTTTTGACTATCTGGTTAATAAAAAGCTTATAAGTCCAGGAAGAAAGTTTAAGTGTAAAAGTTGCTCTTGCGAAGAATGGTATAAGATCGGCTCTTTTTCCGAAACTTTTAGATGTGTTCATTGTGGGTTCACCCAAGATATTCCACGAATAGATGATGCTAACTGGTTTTATCAAACTGAAGGTCTTGTCGCTATTTCCGATGAAGGGCGAGGGAGTTTACCAGTAATTTTATCTTTGTGGAGACTAAGTCATCAGAGTCGAATGGGAAATAATCATTTCGTAACAAGCTTTGAGTTGGGGAATAAAACTGTTGCCAACTTTGACAAAGAGTTAGATTATTTTTTCTTTACTGTTGACAGCTATTCACAGAATATTGAGGTTGTCTTGGGAGAAGCAAGAAATTATATAGATTTTAAACCAAAGGATGTCAAGAAAACTTTAGCTATAGCAAAGATGTTTAAAAATAAACCATTTATCGCGTTCACAACACTAAAGGATAAGTTCAGTGATAAAGAAATAGCTCTTTTTAAACGAATTATGAAGCAGGGCTATTATGTGTTGCCTTTTACTAGATTAGATCTAGATCCTTATGATCTATTTGACCGTTTTGATTCTTTAAAAAATAAATATGCAGTGACTCTAGAAGATCTATCTATCAATCTATGTACCCTAAATCTTAATCTAACAGAAGGTGGCGTTTATGGCTTAGTAGAGCTCGAAACCAAAAAGCGAATTGACAAAATGGTGGAATGGATGGACAAAAAACGTAAGCAAATTAAAGAAAAAGAGGAACAGAAAAAATAATTATGGCTAACAAAGCATCAACTGGTTTAGAAGATGAACTTAACAAGTTTAAGTTATCGTTCTATGAGAACGCTGACTTTGATAGTCTAACCAAGAAAACAATTAGCCTGTATAAAAGATTTGAAAGACTTAAAGATAAGAAAAAACAAAATAGTGCAGTACTCGATCTTTATACTTTGTATCTACAAATCACTGAAATACTTTTCATAAACTCACACGCATTATCAGTTAGTGTAAATCGATTTCCTTCGGCACTTTTTATTAATTCGGCAAACCTGAGAAAATTTATTGACGATAATTTTAAATCCACGACACAATTTTCTACTTGGTTTCTATTAAATCCTGTTTTTACTCCAACAAAGGGTGACAGCGATTTTAAAGAAAGATACTCCTTATACTCAAACCTTTTAAAAGAAGTTGCTAAAGATTACTTGGATGACTTTGATTTACTAAATGCATACAAACATGGTTATCGAATTAAAGCTAAACACGATCAATCAATTCTCTCGATTGTTACGGATAGTGGACAGCATTTTAAATTGAATGAATCTGATAGCACAATTGTCTATTTTTCTAAGGAGACTGTTAATGGCACTCCAATTGTCTTTGAACACTCTTTAAGTTTTAAGATAGGGAGAATTTTTGTTAAATGCCTATTTGCATGCTCACTATTGAACAATATAAGAGCGAGCACCCTATTGTATTACAAGAAAAAATTGCGAGGTAAAAATATTTCAAAGTTTCATATCGATGATAAAGAAGCGTGGAGTAAAACCTTTGGAGGATCGCATTTCAAAAGTTCTGTTTTTTCATTGGTTAAGTAATAATTTATATGGCTTTAACTGATAAACATAAAGAAGTTGCTACTATAATTACTAACGTAATTAAGACATACTCACTAAATGCTGAAGGGGAAGTTGATGAAAAATTCAAAGTCCAATTAGCGCACAGTATTTACATACTTACCCACATTTACGTCTTGCTAAAATCCGTTGCCGATCATCCCAAGCAAAATGAAGTGACAGACGAAGCTTTTGATTCACAAATATTAATATGGCAAGCGTGTAATAGCATACTTTCCGCTATCCAATTAATTAGGCAAGGCTATCCACTAGAACCTCAATTTTTGATGAGGGTTGCAATCGAAAGTTTTGCTTTGGCTTTAAGCTTCCATTTGGATAAAGACTCTTATGTAAAATATAAAAATGAGAAATTATCTGGAAAAGATTGTATTGGCACGGCAAAGAAAGCACTAAAAGAAATTGGTCAAATTTATGGATTATTAAGTGAAGTTACTCACCCAAACAGGAAAACAACTGGAAATAACTATAATGAAAAATCGGGCTCAATGATCATTGGTGGCGGTTACACAGAGCACCTCTCCCATAGGGTTCTTTTTAATTTCTCATTATTGAACTATTTATTACTTACTCTTTGGAAAGGTGCAGAACTTATATTCTATGGGTTTGAGAGTGATCCCAAATTTTGGGAGACAAAGGAAGATGGTTATATATTGAAGCTAGATGACTCCATAAAACAGCTAGTCAAGGTTATTGGTAACGATTTTAGAACAGCAATCTCAGCAGTAGACGTTAATGAAAGTCCAACTACGGTGTAGGAACATCTGACCAACCTTCTTTACCTTGAGTGAACTCTCTACCATCTGGAGCTACACATCTTCTTATCCCGGTCCTTTGATAGTATTGTTCTGATGAAAGTTGGCCGCCATCATGCCCGATTGCTTTAGTGCAATCTTCGTAAGTTTTAACCCAAGAATATTTTTCTTTCAATGTTGGTGCTAAGTCACCTCCAGGAAGAAGTTCCGGATTAAAATTACTTTCCGGACAGCCATTGTTACAAGGATTTGAGATGCCTTGATTAAGTAATACATCTGCAATTTGCCAAGCAGTCATGCTTTGAGAGATTGTATATCGAGCTTCTCGATCAATTGTATTGTTACCAATCTTGATAGAAGTTTCATTTCCGAGTTTAGTATCCTTTGTGTGCTCTAACGCGTATTGAAAGGCACCCTCATCTTTAATAAATCCATAGTAATGAAGGTCACCACTAACTGCCATTAAGGTTTTGTCTTTACTAATTGTAAATTCAATTGATGGAGCATTTTGCCTGGGGGCTTCAAACTTACCTTGCCAGTTCTTATACCAAAGAGCAGTCCCAAATACCACGATCAAGACTAAGAAACTTAAAAGTATGAGTCTATGTGAGAACAATTTTATCATTTTTGCTATCCTGCCAAATGACTACAGGTTCAAAGAACCTGTAGCTAAATAAATACATTAACTTATGCAGGTTAATTATATGTTATTGCTGAATTTTTATATAAAGCCACCTTGACAATCTCTCGCCAAAAAATGGCTATAAACGCAATAATCGCAACTAATCCTAGCTGTGATAAGCTGATCGATTGAAGTTTTAAGTAGCTACCGAGAACTGGAATTTGAGTCACTGTCAAAAGCAAAGTTATCGCAGTCGTTGCCCAAATATTTATTGCTTTGTTGGAAAAAATACCCAACGCGTATAGCGGCTCTTTCTCGGAACGGGAAACAAAGGCCATAAAAATGTGACCGATAATCCATGCGGAGAAAGCAACTGTCTGTGCTTGAGCAAGTGGTAAGTGTTGAGAAAGCGCAATACTATATGAGGCCATTACTGCAACGAATAAACTGACCCCTGATATCCCAATATTTTTTAGCATCTTGGTATCCAAAAACTTTTCTTTGGGACTACGAGGTGAACGATGATAGATGGTTGATTCCGCTGGTTCAGCCACAAATCCAGAGGAGGCAGCGAGATCCATAAAAAGCTCTAAAAGAATGATCTGAACAGGCGCAAACGGAAAGGGAATACCAACTACCACCGGCATAGCAAAAGCCAAAATGAGTGCGGTTTTCGCAGATAGATAGTATCCAAAGCCTTTACGTAAATTATCAAAGAATTTTCTTCCCTCAAAAATTGCCTTAGCAATGGTGCTGTAATTGTCATCAGCTAGTACCACATCGGCCGCTTCTTTAGCGGCGTCTGTCCCCTTAATTCCCATAGCGATCCCGATATTGGCTCCCTTTAGCGCGAGTGTATCATTGACGCCATCGCCGGTAACGGCAACAATTTCTCCATTTGCCTGCAAGGCTTTTAACAGTCGGTATTTATGTTCTGGTGTGCTTCTGGCAAAAACAGACACTTCGTTGACCGTTTTCCTTAAATCTTCGTCAGATAGCTTATCAATCTCACTTCCAACGACTGCCCTGGTAGAAGTTATACCGACGCTATGAGCAATGGACAAAGCGGTCTGAGGATGGTCACCAGTTACCATAATAGTCCGAATCCCAGCTTTCTTTGCCATCTCTAGTGTCTCCTTAATGCCTGCTCGGGCAGGATCCTCAATGGAAATTAAACCTACCAAGGTCAAGCCTCTTTCCAATGCGGTAAAGTCTTTGTCCTTCTCAGTTAAGGAGATTGTCCGTGTCGCAACAGCAATCACCCTTCTGCCCTTTGCTGTTTCTACTTCCAATTCCCGTTGAAATTTCGACACATCACCTTTCACAAATGTAAACACCTCTTCTGGTGCGCCACTCATAAACAGCTCAAGTTTTCCATCAACCTTGTGGAGAACTGTTTTGGTTTTTCGTCCGTCACCAAAACCACGTTCCCGGATAAGTTCTCCTGTCATCTCTTGCAATTTCAGCTCTTGGGCTTTATCTCTGATGGCTTTGTCGGTTGCAAAAAGGGACATTTCCGTAAGCAAAGATGAGGCAGTACGAATGATTTGAGCTTCTGAAGCCTTGGGGAAGACCGAAACCACATGCATATTATTTTCCGTGAGGGTGCCCGTTTTATCGGTTAAAATAACGGTGGCATCCCCTAACACCTCAGCCGCTTTAATCTTTTTTACCAGGAAGTTATTCTTTGAAAGTTGATAGGCTCCCAATCCCAAAATCATCGTGATAATAATCGGTCCTTCCTCTGGAATAGTGGCGAAAGCTAAAGCTAGCCCCGTTAACACCATGTCTTTAAGGTCCTCTCCACGCAGCACACCCAAAATGGGAATAGAGACGCTGAAAAACAAAGCAACCCAGACTAAATTGGTAGCCAGCTTTTTCATGGCCAGTTGCAGAGGTGTTTTTGGTTGCTTGATGGTTTGAGCGAGCGTTGAGATCTTGCCAAATTTTGTTGATAAACCGGTTGATGTTACTTCCGCTTTGGCTTCACCGGAGACTATTAACGTTCCGGCATAAATCTCATCTCCAACTTCTTTAGAAACAGACAGTGATTCTCCAGTAAGCGAAGACTCATCAACCTGTAAGCTAAGGGCAGTTAAGAGCTTGGCGTCGGCAGAGATGCGAGTTCCGGCATTAATGATTAAGATATCTCCGGGGACAATTTGCTCAGTTTCAATATTGACCGCCCTACCGTCCCTTACGACCTTTGTTTTCGGAGCGGCCATTTTTGAAAGAGAGGCGATGGCCTTTTTAGCCCGGTATTCGTTCCAAACTTCAACGAGCGCCAGGACTGTGATGATTGTAAAAATGGTTAAGGCATCTTCCAGCTTTCCCCAGAAACTATAAATTACACCCACACCAATGAGAAGAAGAATCATGGGTTCCGTCACTTCCTCTTTGAAGATGCCAATAAAGTTGAGAGGCTGGGGCTTTGCCATCCGGTTTAACCCGTATTTTCCCAGTCGTTTATTTGCATCAATTGTGGATAGACCCTCCATCGCAAACCGATTTTGTTTCATATTATTCTTCGGGAAGATCAATAATTCTTACCTTGAGCTCCTTTTTATCAAGCTTAGCTTTTATTAAAAATAATTCCTCTCCTTTAAGTTTAAATAATTCCACAATTTTTTTGGGAACAGTGGTGTAATAGGAACCGTCTGGTCTAAGGTATCCCTTAACAACAATCCCTTTAATCTCGTTTTTTCCTTTCTTGTTATCGTTGTTTTCCATGTTCATCACCTTCTTATGTAATTTATGTATAGCATAAATATTAAAAGTATTTTTGTCAATAGGGAAACTAGATTAGATTATAAATAGACACCCCTTCTAATAGTGTCTCATTTGTCTCATTTAGCCTTGATGTGAGACAATGAGTTATAGGGATAAGAAGGTCCGTGACCGTCCCGCTCAGCTGAAAACTACACATCTCCGTTGTACTCTTCATCTAGTTTTTACAGTAATCTCAATCTGCATTTGGTATACTGTTCAAAATCTTTATTACTATGAGAAATAAAGAAAAACAATCTCCAATACACAAGATCCTCGCAAAAGACTCAGATTCTCTGAAACTTCTCAGTAATATCAAAAAATTAACGGTTGAAGATGTCATAGTTTTATACGCCTATGCCGAGGCGATCGTCGAGACGGTAAGGGAGCCGCTGATCATACTAGACAGCGATCTTCATGTAAAGACAGCAAATAAAGCTTTTTTTGATGATTTTAAAGTTAATAAAAAGGAAACGTATAATAAATCCATTTTTAAAATCGGCAACGGACAGTGGAATATACCGAAATTAAAAAAATTATTGAAAAATATTTTGCCTAAGGATTCGGTTTTTAATGATTTTGAAGTTACCCATACATTTAATAAAATCGGTACCAGAACCATGGTGTTAAATGCCAGGCGTATCGTTTTGGAAGGGCATAAAACGGAACTTATCCTGCTTGCTATAGAGGATATCACTGAGCGAAAGGAATTCGAAAACAAGCTGCGTGAAAGCGAACAGCACTATCGCTTGATAGTAGAACAGGTGAAAGAGCATATTATTTATACCATGGATCGCCAAGGATGCATAACAGATTGGAATAAAGCGGCTGAACATATTACCGGGTATAAGAGACGTGAAGTTATCGGTAAGTTCCACGGCTTCCTGTATACTCCCGAAGACCGGGAAAATAATATTCCCATAAAAGAAATGCAGATTGCTGAAAAAAAAGGAAAGTCAATGAATGAACGATGGCACATGGGGAAAGATAAAACATACTTTTGGGGAAGCGGAACGGTAACACCACTACGACGTGATGACGGAAATCTACAAGGGTTTACTAAGATAATGCGTGATATTACGACCCGTAAAGAACAGGACAGAAGAAAAGATGAGTTTTTAAGTATGGCAAGCCATGAACTCAAAACGCCTGTAACAACTATTAAAGCATACGCACAGATATTGGCAAGACAGCTAAAGAAGGATGGAGACGTCAAAAAGAAATACTATATAAACAAAATTGAGAACCAAACGAATAAACTAAATGCATTAATTGAAGATTTTCTGAATGTAAGTAAGATTGAAGCAGGAAAACTCATATTTAATAGAACAGAGTTTGATTTAGGTGAGTTGGTCAATAAAATAGTTTTAGATTTTCAGCACATGACAGATACCCATACGATCAAAAAAATCGGAAAATCCAAGCTGTTTGTATTCGGAGATGAAGACCGTATCGGCCAGGTATTGATTAATTTGCTTTCAAACGCCGTAAAATATTCACCAAAAGGGGAAAAAATCATTGTCCGTTCCCGTAAAAATAAGGATAGCGTTACGGTTAGTGTAGAAGATTCGGGTCAGGGAATTCCGAAAAGTAAACAGGAGAGTATTTTTGAAAAATATTATCAGGTCACGGAAAAGGGAGAGGAAGGAAAAAAAGGGTTCGGTCTCGGACTTTTTATCACTCGAGAAATTATCAAACGCCATAAAGGTGCAATTCGGGTAGAAAGCGAAGAGGGAAAAGGGTCTACATTTTCCTTTACTCTACCCTTAGCTCACAACAAAGGCTAAAGGATAACACTAACGTCAGACATACAAGCTTGAATTGTTAGAATAGGTAATACTACTACTTGTTTTTCTTGTAAAGCTATTGTTCCGGATATTGTAGGTGCAACTCATCCCGGAGATAAAAAGAACCCATAATATTGTTATTTTAGGTTGTTTCTGTTACAATGTCCTACCGAAATACATATTGTAGGAAAAAGCTTTCTACAGATTTGTGTATTTCTGTTCATCAATGTTTTAATGCGGTAATAAAAACTTATAGATTTATTCCACATGAAAACAGCGACGCACATTTTAAACCTGCTGGATTCTACACTTTCGTTCAGGTGAAGATAAAGTCAGACTAGTGGATATTTATATCTATTGATCCGGCTTTATCTTTGCTTTGAGAGCAACGGCATTGTTCTCATCTCCACGTCGAGAGGGCGAAAGCAAAGTCGTGCAGTATCTATCGTATGAAAGGAATACAAGATGGCACGCGGACGAAAAGTACGAGCGGAAGAGTTGCAGGTAGGCACTGCTTATCTGCTCTCACATGGCTTCGGCCATACTGTGCAAGTCACCTACACCGGGACGGCTATGGGAACCCTTTGGGGTATCCCGCTGCCTTGGGTCAGGGTGCATACGTTTTCAGAGAACGGTACGACCCGGAGGATCGAATCCCAGCAAGTTGAACAGAGCATCTACCATATTGAAGGAGATGCTCAGTAGACACGTCGGAGATCGCCCTCTCCGCAGTGTGCGTCCCAAGCTGGAGCGGTAATCCTTACCGCTCCAGCGACATTCAAATTCAAGTAAGATTAACTACCTAAAGTCGTAAATATCCCTACTGCAAGCTCCGCCCACATATAGAGAACAGCTAGTATAAACACAATTCCTGCTATGATCCGGTTCTTAGTACTTCTGATTTTTCTTGCAGTCATCACAAACAGACTTCCCATTCCCATGAGAAGGGCTCCGATGACAATGAAGTCGAATAATCCCCAGTCGACTTCAGAACTGTACTGCATCCCGATCAATGGAATAAGCAATATTCCTAATGTGCCGAGTGCAATCCAGCCGAAAATTTTGTTTTGCATAAGAATGCTTGTTGATTTTGTTTTCATAGATTTTTTTCCTTTCTGTTTTTGTAAATGCTGAGTAATCAAACTGATAACTGCATCACTCATCGTAAGTGTCCAAAAACTGATAATTCCCTGAGTGCCGTTTTGTTCGTATGAATCTTTCAGAGTTTCTGAAAATACAAACTGCATTTCCTCTCCGAATTCTTCGCGGTATTGTCGCGGATACAGTTTGAGAATGAACTTATAAATACGCTCCGATCTCAGTATTGTGTTAGAATCCATACATTAAATGGCCAACTGAACAAGTCCGAGATTTTTGAATATATCTTTCCTTTTTGCAAGTTCCACGGCATCGTTGTATCGTTGCAGCTCAAAAGACAATGACTGTCTGCCTTTTTCGGTTAATGCATAATATTTGCGTCTTGCATTGTCACCCGGAACTTCGTGAATAAGTTCGGATTCAATCATCCGCTTGATTGATCCGTATAGCGTTCCCGGACCGAGAAGAACTTTTTTTCCTGAATCCTTTTCCACCTGCTTCATAATTTCGTATCCGTGCCTGTTTTTTATGGCAAGAGAAAGCAGTATATAAAACTCAGATTGTGATAGGGACTGAATCATAAAAGTATTATATATCGACAATCGATATATTGTCAAGCGATATATTAATTTTTGCTATTACAGCCCCTTGCCTTGTAAGAAAACTGATACTATCATATACCTAATGACACCATCTGTTTCACGATTAGGTTTCTGGTCCGCAATTCTTACTACGGCCTTAACAATTATAACCTTCGGTATTGCCGTCGCAACTCCTCCGTTGGGTGGTCCGTATTGTACGGGCGGCTGTTACAGTTATCCATACTCTGATGTTGCTTCCCGTTTCCCAAGAGATTACTACTGGATGTATCCGGCAATACTTCTTTCGCTGGTATTCTATGTACTGATGTCAGCTATTCATTATTCAGCTCAAAAAGAAAAGAGAGTTTTTAGCCATATCGGTTTGTCATTTGCTCTTATTTCAACTGCAACATTTGTTACTGACTACTTTCTGCAGGTTTCCGTTATACAGCCGAGTCTGCTGCTGGGAGAAACGGACGGGATTGCACTACTCTCGCAATTCAATGCCCATGGTGTTTTTATAGCACTTGAAGAGATCGGTTTTTTTATGATGAGCTTATCTATGCTTTTTATGGCAATGGTTTTTCCTCTTAAAAGCAAGCGGGAAAAGGTAATCCGAGGGCTTTTTATTTCATCATTTATTCTGACGGTGACAGCTTTTGTAATATATTCTTTCGTGTATGGGATACATCGGGAATACCGTTTTGAGGTAGCTGCAATTTCAATTAACTGGCTGATCCTGATTGTGTCGGGAATCGTACTTGCCGGGTGGTTTCGTCAACAGGCAACTTTGAATAAGCAAACCTCATCGCACGGTTGATAAATCCTTCCAGGTGATGCTGATATAATAAGCGTATGTCTCTTCAGAACAATATAAAACTATTAAAGTGGTTCAATTTTTTTACCGACCTCAGGTTGTATGCTCCGATTGCTATCATTTATTTTGCTCAGGTCACGGGTTCGTATGCTCTCGGAATGAGTATTTTTTCAGTCACAATGGTATCATCGGCTCTTTTTGAAGTGCCGACCGGTGTACTCTCCGATTTTGTCGGCAGGAGGAGAACGATTATTTTCGGAGCGGCAGCCGCGGTACTGTACTCAGTCTTCTATGCTATCGGCCAATCATTCTGGATACTTGTGATCGGCGCGGTTCTTGAAGGATTGTCACGGTCGTTTTACAGCGGGAACAACGATGCACTTTTGCATGATACATTGTCGCAGGAGGGCAGAGAGGATGAATATGATCAGTATGTAGGGCAGCTGGATTCAATGTTTCAGATTGCCCTCGGAATATCAGCCGTAGTAGGAGGTATTATTGCCGTTTGGTCATTTCCGCTGGTAATGTGGCTTTCTGTCCTTTCACAGTTAGCATGTCTTTTGATAGCGTTCCGTATTATCGATCCTCGGGTGCGAACGGAAGAAACCGGGAATATCTATGAGCATATCGGAGAAGCGGCCCGTATATTTGTAAAAAATTATAAACTCAGGTTGCTGAGCATTACTTCAGTTCTTTCATTCGGATTCGGAGAAGCTTCGTACTTATTTCAGGCCGCATTTTACAATACGCTTTGGCCGGTATGGGCGATCGGGATAGCAAAAACTTTTTCAAATATCGGAGCTACGGCCAGTTTCTGGTATAGCGGGAAGATTATTAAAAAATTCGGAGCACCGAAACTCCTGTTTGTGACAGATCTTTATTCGCGCATTGTCAATATTGTCGCAGCGGCATTTCCGTCCGTTTTTTCTCCCGTACTCATGTCTTCGACATCACTTACGTACGGTGTGGCATCGGTATCCGAAAACTCACTCATGCAAAAAGAATTTACCCAAAAACAGCGGGCAACGATGGGATCTTTGAACTCATTTGTTGGCAGCATTTTTTTCGGAATAATTGCATATCTTCTCGGTGCTTTTGCCGATGTCTTTTCACCGGCACATGCACTTTTGGTTTTGCATCTTGTCCGCATCCCGACTATCGGATTGTACTGGCTTCTTTTCAAAAATCGAGAGAATAGATAAACTGAATGTGAGTTATAAAAGACCAGGTGTTACTGTACTCTATCAAGAGAAATATCTTCGTGTGATTTCGGATCTTCAATCGGCTCCAGATGAGTAAATGCCGTAATTCCCGGAAGGGAGTTCCGCAGATCTTTTTCAATTTCTTCAAGCAGATCATGACCTTTCTGGACTGACCAGGTGCCGGGGACGAGGATATGCACGGACATGAATTTCCGTGTTGCCGATTGGCGGCTCCGGAGTCCGTGAAATGATATCCCGTTTCTTTCCTGATATTTTTTCAAAATCTGTTTAATTTTCCGCATTTCTTCCTCAGGGAGTGATACGTCAAGAAGACCCATCATCGACTGTCTCAGGATATCATATCCCGTCATGATAATGTTTGCCGCGACAACAAGTGCGACAATCGGATCAATAATTTGGATGTCAGTCACCCAGACCAACGCAACACCGGCAACAACTCCGATTGACGTCCAGACATCGGTCATGAGATGATGTCCGTCGGCAACGAGTGTAATGGATTTGTATTTGTTCCCTACCCGTAACAGTGTGAGAGCCACGGCAAGATTGATTATGGTAGATATTGCCGAAATTCCGATCCCGATTGTTGCCTGCTGAATAGGTTGAGGATTATAAAGGCGTTCTACTGCGCTGTACCCTATGGTAACAGCCGCTATCACAATGAGGGTCCCTTCAAAAATGCTGGAAAAATACTCGGCTTTTGTGTGTCCGTAAAGATGATCTTTATCCGCCGGTTTTTCCGCCAGTTTGAGCATAAAAAGCGCAAACACGGCAGCGACCAGATTGATAATTGATTCGAGCGCATCAGAAAGCAGTCCGACGGAACCCGTGACAAAGTACGCGAAAGATTTCAGACTGATAGTAACTACGGCGGCTGCAATAGACAACCAGATAAAACGGGAAAGTGACTGACTGTTCATGGTATTTCAATAGTGTACCTTATTTTTCGGCAGGATAAAGATAATACACATCGGTTAATGATATAAAATTGTTTTCTCTGAAAGCCTCCTATATAATTGATACGCTCTAATATTATGATGGCTTCACATTACCTCACAACCTTACGAAACTACTTCTCGACGGCAGACGGGAAGTATGTAAAAGAGAAAATCTTGCAGTTCGGAGGGACCGTATCCGGCAGTCTTTTCATAATTGCAGTAACTCTTTTCGTCAGACGATATATGGACATTGATCCGTTTCTGCTTTTGAGTATCCCAGTCATATTGAGCGGCTGGTTCGGGACTACAAGAATCGGTTTGGTATCTCTTGCCGTTTGTACCACCGGATATGTCTATTTCTTTCTTCCGTCATTTCAGCTTCCGTTTCAGCAGTATATAGGGACGGCAGTCAATGTTGCCTTATTCATGTGGGTCAATTATTTAGTTATCTTTCTCCTGAACAAGGCAAAGCGTACAGATGAAGTATCAGAATACAAAAAAAGACATAATATATTTCTTGATCTTATCCGCGATGAGAAAGAGAGAAATCAGCTTGCGAAGGCTGAAATCAAAGCACGCGATGAGTTTTTATCAATTGCCAGTCATGAATTAAAGACTCCTTTGACTCTGTCACTTCTGCAGATTCAAAGAGCCCTTCATAATATCAGAAACGTGTCACTCGCCAATTTTTCCGTTCAAAAGCTCATGGACATGCTTGAAAGTGTAGAACAGCAGACTGACCGGCTTTCAAAAATGATTTCTGATTTATCAAATGTTTCTTTGATTACGACAGGAAGAATGAAATTGGAGCCGACAGAGATTGATCTTGCCGTGATTGTCAAAGAAGCGGTCGAGCATGTCAAAATTTCGATGCGTAAACCTGACCATCCGATCACCACCGACATAAAAGGGTCATGCGTCGAGATTTATGATAAAGTCCGTATAGAGCAGGTGATTACCAATCTGCTCACAAATGCGATCAAATACGGAGACAACAAACCGATTGATGTAAAGATTGAGAAAAAGTCAGATCGGTATCATATCATTGTGCAGGATCGGGGTTTGGGTATTCCCAAAAATATGCAAAGTAAAATTTTCGGCCGATTTGAACGCGGAAACGGTCACGGAAACATCAAAGGACTGGGTGTCGGACTGTATATTACGCACCAGATCATTGCCGCTCATGAAGGGAAGATTCACCTGAAAAGCAAACCGGGTAAAGGTTCCACTTTCATTGTAGAACTTCCTATCACAGCAGTTAAAAAGTGACTGCCTTCATAGCTTTTTACTCGTGTTGAGTATTCAATTTGGCCCGTGCCTCGTTCATTACTTTAGACCAAAAAATCAGACTGTCAAGCATTTGATTGGCAAGTTTTTCATGTTCTTCAGTGAATCGGTATATCCCCTTATTATCGAGATTGTCCCAATAATTAGGAAGCATTATTTGTTCTCTTAAGTCATACATTCTGATTTCAGCAGCAACTGATCTTAGGTGTTCAACAGCCCGGGTTCCTCCGGCAACCGAGCCATAACTAATGAATGTAACCGGTTTATAATGCCATTCATAAAATAAAAAATCGATTGCATTTTTCAGAACAGGTGAAAGTGAATGATTGTATTCAGGAGTAACAAAAATAAACCCATCAGCTTCATTAATCTTTTTTGACCATGCTTTTGTATGGCTTTTAGAATACGTATGTTGTGATGGCGGGACAGGTTCGTCAAGAAACGGAAGGTCAATTTTTTGGAGATCAGCTAGTTCCGTTTCTACATCATTCCGTTTGTGCGCAATTTCATATATCCATTGTGCAGGTTGAATATTGAACCTTCCGGGTCTGACTGAACCTGTCAGTATAATTATTTTATTCATGTGAAAGAAGAAATTGATAGGCTATTGGCATAGGATAATTGAAAAGAATAAACTTACGGAAAAAAAAGGATAAGGATTATGTATGATTTTCCTGCTTAGAATTACGAATTATTTACATTTATTATCTATACTAATTTTATGAAGAAGATTTTCGTTATCGTATTATTGATTGTTATTGTTGGTGCGGTGTATTCTTTTATTAAAAGGAATCCGAAATTTCCAAATGTGGCGTCAAATACAGGTAAGTCATCAATATCTCGTACGTCAAGCTCCAATACATCGGGATCGATCGTGATAGCCGAAAAGCTGGACACTCCCTGGGAAATTGTTTTTCTTCCTGACAATAGCATGCTTGTCACTGAAAGAAAAGGGACGGTACGATACATAGCTCCTTCAGGACAATCATCACAGGAGCCGGTCGCGGAAATGACCGATGCACGGGAGATCGGTGAAGGCGGCCTTATGGGGATGGCTCTCCATCCGGACTTTGAGCGAAACGGATATATTTATTTTTACTATACCTATTCCGAAGATGAGAACGGTACAAAAAACAGAGTAGTCAGAATGACGTATGACAATACCGCATTTTCAGATGAAGAAACCATTATTGATAATATTCCCGGAGCGCAAAATCACAACGGAGGTCGGATTGCATTCGGACCTGACGGGTATTTGTATGTTACGACCGGTGATGCTCAAAATCCTTCACTTGCCCAGAATACTGATTCTTTAGCAGGAAAAATCCTTCGGGTCACTGAGACAGGAGCTCCTGCGCCAGGGAACCCATTCGGGAATTTGGTATATTCGTACGGTCACCGCAACCCTCAGGGTTTGGCATGGGACGCACGAGGTCAGCTATGGTCGACAGAGCACGGACGATCGGGTATTCAGTCCGGGTTTGATGAAGTCAACCTGATCCGGTCAGGCGGAAATTACGGTTGGCCCGATATACAAGGCACGGAAACGAGAGATGAGATGATTGCATCTGTCATTAACTCAGGCTCAACCGATACGTGGGCCCCCGCCGGTGCCGCAATTGCTCAGGATACGCTATATTTTGTCGGTCTCCGCGGCAGATCTCTCTACGAAGTATCCATTCAGGGCGAGTCTCTAGGAGAGCTAAGTCAGCTTCTGAATGACGAATACGGAAGACTTCGTGTTGCTGCAGTAGGCCCCGATAATTATTTATACATTGCGACAAGTAATCAGGACGGTCGGGGGAACCCTACAGAGACAGATGACCGGATCATAAAAATTCCACTTCAATAGTTGAAATTCTCATTTTCTCTGTAATCCAAATCTTCGGGTTGTAAAAGAATTTTTATCATTGTATGATGAAGGTATACCTTGTATTTTCACACGGCCATGACTTCTCTTGATGCAATAAAACTTAAATTACGAAAATTTTTTGTTACATCTCTTGTTTCTCCCGACGACATTCCGCTTCGTATATTTCAAAAAGATAAAAAACTGATTTATCAATACAAGAAGAAGAAAACCGGGGAAATCTGGGCTTCCTCAAGTGAAGACGGTTTCAACTTCAACTTGACCGGACATGCTGAAAAAGAAGAACGTGATGAGAATTTACCTCTTGCTGTCGCCATACCCGGAAGGAAAAAAAGCAAAAAGAAGGCAGTATATTTCGGTGACAGAAGTATTGGTATCGCGTATTTTGATGATAAAAAAGGGTGGCAACCGCAGGAAAAGCCTCTTATTATTTCGGCGAAACCCCTCGAACTTTCCAATGTATTTGAGAGGCCTGACGGCAACCTTGTTTTGTTTTTCAGTAAGCAAATACAGGACGGACATCAGCATTATGAAGCATATCTTGCTCTTTTTGACAAAGATAATCCTGAAGAGCTTATCTGGGAACTTGAAGAGCCGATCTGGGAACAGAAAAAAATCTGGAAAGGAAAGCTTGTTATCCCATTGGGGTCAGTTATTCTTGATGACAAAATCGTCAGCTACTGGTTTGTAAACAACGAAGTTATTTACGCCGTATCTCACACGGGATTTCTTTACGATCCTCAGAAAATCCGGAAATATAAACTGAACAAGCATATCGCAAACCCGATTATTGCTCCGAATGAAGACAATTCGTGGGAATCGTTTACGACATTCAATCCCGCAGCCTTGTATGCTGGCGGGAAAGTCCACATCCTGTACAGAGCTCAGGGATATGACTATGTTTCTGCCGTCGGATATGCATCTTCTGCAGACGGGGTAGCGATTGACCGGAGATCTCCTGTCCCCGTCTTTGCACCTCAGGAAGATTTTGAAAAAAATGAAACAGGGGATGCAAATTACGATTTCATGTCGGGAGGAAGCTACGGCGGTTGTGAGGATCCCCGGGTCACCCAGATTGGGGAACGTGTGTATATGACGTATGTGGCTTTTGACGGCTGGTCTCCTCCGCGTCTTGCTCTGACATCCATACATATCAATGATTTTTTGAATGAAAGATGGAACTGGGAGAAACCGGTCCTTATTTCGAAACCGGGAGTTGTAGATAAAAGCGGATGTCTTTTGCCTGAAAAGATAAACGGGAAATATGTGATCTTCCATCGTATTTTTCCGAACATACAGATTGATTTTGTCGATGACTTGAACTTTGACGGACAAACAAATTTCCTGAAAGGTGAACATGAAATAAAGGTCAGGCCGGATAAATGGGACAGCAGGAAGATCGGTTCAGGGGCTCCGCCTTTGAAGACAAAAGACGGCTGGCTGCTGATTTATTACGGCGTTGATGACCGCGATGACAGTAAATACCTCATCGGAGCAATGCTTCTGGATCTTGATGATCCGACAAAAGTATTGTATAGGACCGATCATCCGATTGTCGAGCCGATGGAACACTATGAAAATGTAGGTTTTAAACCGGGCATTGTGTATCCATGCGGTGCAGTCATCATCAAAGATACTCTTTTCGTGTACTACGGAGGTGCGGATTCCCATGTATGTGTCGCAACTGCCGTTGTAGATGAGTTCCTGAATCAACTGAAATCAAATGAAACCCCTCAGCTTCACTCCTTTGAAATTCATGAGGTACTTTATCAATAATGCTAACAAGACATAAAGATAATCCTATTCTTAAGCCAAATCCAGAGAACCCCTGGGAGTCATATGCCGCTTTTAACGGGAGTGTGATCCGTCAAGGAGATGAGTATGTGATGTTTTATCGTGCAATGGGGGAGGAGCAAATTCATAAAGGGAAAAAATTGAGACTCTCCGTAATCGGAAAAGCAGTAAGCCGTGACGGCATTCATTTTGACAAGCGGGAATTGTTTATCCAGCCGTATCATCAGTGGGAGATGTTTGGTTGTGAAGATCCCCGGGTAGTGAAGATAGACGGGAAATATCTGATTTTTTATACGGCTTTGGGTAACTGGCCACCCAATGCACAGGGAATTCACGTTGCGGTTGCAATCTCTGAAGATCTTGAGACGATTACTGAGAAACATCTGGTAACCCCGTTTAACGCGAAAGCTATGGTAATGTTTCCGGAAAAGATTAACGGTAAATACACAGTGCTTGTCACGGCAAACAGCGACTTGCCGCCTTCACAGATTGGAATAGCTCAGTTCGAAGAACTTTCAACTCTTTGGGATCAGACCTTCTGGAAAAAATGGTATGACAATCTGCATGATCATGTTGTCAATCTGAGAAGGATTAACAGCGATCAGGTTGAAATCGGAGCAACGCCTTTGAAAACAGATAAAGGATGGGTTCTGGTTTACTCGTATATCAAACATTATCTGAGCCAGAATGTTGAAAAAGAATTCCGCATTGAAGCCGCACTTCTTGATCTAGAAAACCCGAAGCATTTGGTAGGTCGAATCGAGAAATCACTGCTTACTCCGCAGGAAGGGTATGAAAAAACAGGGCAGATACAGGATGTCGTTTTTCCGGAGGGTGCTCTTATTGTTGATGATGAAATACGAGTTTATTATGGTGCAGCTGACAGCTACTGCGCAGTCGCAACAGGTAATCTGCAGGAGTTCATGTCCCGGTTTGAGATCAATGCTCCGGCCACACTCAAATGTGATAAATTTATCTACAATCCAATATTGAAGGCCATCCCGGAGCATCCGTGGGAGAGCAAAGCCGTATACAATCCGGCGGCAATTGAAATAGATGATATTGTTTATATAGTCTACAGAACAATGTCAGAGGACAACCAGTCATATATCGGTCTGGCTGTCAGTGCGGACGGATATCACATCGATGAGCGTTTGACTGGGCAAATTTATCCTTTGAGATCAGAGTTTGAACTTCCGAGAGAAAAAGGGATGATGGCAGGAGCTGAGGATCCCCGAATCACACAAATCGATGATACGCTCTATATGCTGTACACGGCGTTTGACGGTTTGCTGCCGCGGCTTGCAATGACCTCAATTCCTGTTGCGGAATTCCTTGCTCGCAACTGGGATGCCTGGGCATATCCCAAAATAATATCTCCACCTGAGGTGCGTGATAAAGACGGTATTTTATTTCCCGATAAAGTAGATGGCAGATACATCTTTATTCACCGTATTGAACCAGATATCATTATCGCTGAAATGGAAAACCTTGATTTTGAGAACGGAGCATTTCTTGGCTCAATAGGGAAGATAACTCCCCAACAGGGGACATGGGATGCCGTAAAAATTGGGGTAAACGGCCCTCCGGTCAAGACAGAAGAAGGCTGGATTATTTTCTACCACGGCATAAGTGCAATCGACCGGCATTATCGCCTGGGTGTGATATTGCTTGATTTACATGATGTCACAAAAGTGCTTGGCAGGGCACCATATCCGATTCTTGAGCCTGAGTATGTCTATGAACGTGAAGGGATTGTCAACAATGTTGTATTCCCTTGCGGTCAGATCGTAAAAGGAGATATGATACATTTGTATTACGGAGGGGCTGACAAAGTGGTTTGTGGAGCATCAGTCCGTATTTCTGAGCTTTTGGACTACTTGAAACGAAGCAGGGAAAAGAAGTATTTACAATAAAATAACTCCTTAAGCGTCCTTAAGGAGTTATTCAAGTTTTGGGAATTCCTTTATTTATTCCATCCGCCGTGCATTCCCATTCCCTTTCCTTGACCGCCCTGAGGGCCCATCAAGTATTGTAGGTCGACACCGTTTGCTTCTCCCCATGCCTGCATTTCTTCACGTCTTGTCTCCATGAATTCTTTTCGTTCTTCGGGGGACATATTTTGTACCTGTTCCCGTTCTGTTTCACGCTGAGCCTGCATTCCTTCATGCTTTTTAAGTATCAGATTTTTCTGATCTTCAGTCAGCTTGCCGTCAGCTACAGCCTGATTGAGACGTTCAGTAAATTGATCCTGCATTTCCTGCCGGTGTTCTGCTCTGATTTCATCAAATGCAGTTTGCACCTTTGCTTCATCAATTCCCAGCTTTTGAGCAAGTTCTTGAGTCATAGTACCCTGACCATTTTGTATTCCCTGAGCATAAGCTGCTGTACCAAAGAAAGCTGCTCCCGTAATGAGTAGTACTGCTGCCGGAAGTATTATTTTTTTGTTCATGTATGTTTCACCTCCTTTCATATCTTTACTATACGAAGTCAATCTGAAAAAGGGCTTAAAGAAGATTAGACATTTATGATAGGGAATCGAATGGAAATGACTGTACCTTTTTTCGGCTCAGAAGAAGCGGAAATTTGTCCTTTGTGCATCTCGACAATTTTTTTGGCAATAGATAATCCGAGTCCGTAACCGTTTCCGTTTGATTTTGTACGTGCCCAATCGGACCGGTAAAATCGTTCAAAAATATGCTGGAGATCTATTTTATCAATACCCATCCCGTAATCCTGAATCTCAATCATTCCGGCCGAAGATGCATTTTTGGTTTTGATATCAATCACAGATTTTTCAGAACTGTACTTAATAGCATTATCCAAAATGATAACTACAAGATCGACGATCGAATCCCGATTTCCCTTCAAAGTAAATGAATCTCCTGTGTGATTAATTGCAATATGTTTCTTTTTAGCAAGGTAGGATACCTTCTTCATAGCTTCCTTTACAACAGTATCCATTGAAATTACGTCGTCCAATACAGTCTGGTTTGGTTTTTCAAAGTTTGAGAGTCTGAGGAGTGCATCAGAAAGGGATTGAAGCTTATCAATTTCGGCAACACTGTCCTCTATGATTTCCTGAGCTTCTGTAATAGTTTTCTTTTTGCTGCGTAAAAAAACCTCAAAAGCTGTTTTGAGCGAAGTAAGCGGAGTTTTGATTTCATGCGACGCGTCACTTATGAAACGTTTCTGTTCGTCGGTCATTTCCTTGATCGGACGAAGTGTCTGACCGGCGAGTAAATACCCAAGCACACCGGAAATAAGAAGGATTGAGCTATTCAGGACGATCAAAGCATAGAGAACGCGCTCTTTGGACTCTTCAACCAATTCAGGATCTTCCATCATTGCACGTAATCGCTGTTGTCCGGGAGGCAGGGGAATATACCTTCCTTCTTCAAGCTGTTCCTGGATCCGCGTGCGGTGCATACGGTCAAATCGGGTAATTTCCAGTGTCAGGACACGGTATATGATGCCGCTAAAAAGGATGCTTACCGACATAATAATAAGGAGATACCATGTCGTCAATTTAAGTCGTGCTGAACGGAACATTTAAGTATGATCTGTAATTTTGTATCCGAATCCTCGTATTGTTTCGATAATCTCCCGTTTCTTCGGAAACGGTTTTTCAAGTTTATTTCGCAAATTTCTGACGGTAACTTCGACGGTGTTGGGGAGGACATCGGACTCAAAACTCCACACATTTGCAATAATTTGATCTTTTGAAAGTACTCTGTTTTTGTTTCTCAAAAAATACTCAAGTAATGTATATTCACGGTGCGAGAGTTGGATTACCGCTTTTCCCCGTTTTGTTTGCTGAGAAACGGTATCGAGGGTCACATCATCAACCTGCAAAACCGTTCCTACGGCATTTTTTGGGCGTCTTGTCAAAGCACGGATGCGGGCAACCAGCTCTTCGAATGAGAAGGGTTTGGTGAGATAATCATCTGCCCCGCAGTTCAAACCTTCCACTTTGTCATTAAGCTGACTTTTTGCAGTCAGCATGAGAATCGGAGTATTATTTTTATGCTGTCTCAGCTCAGTACAGATTTCCATACCGTCTTTTTCAGGGAGCATGCGATCGAGGATAATGGAGTCATACTCTTCCGTTGAAGCAAGATCGTATCCTGTTGCCCCTTCATATGCTACATCGACTGAAAAATGTTCCTGTTCAAGACCTTTTTTTATAGAATCTGCAATGCGGTGTTCATCTTCGATAACGAGTAGTCTCATAAGTATATACCTCTTATTATAAGTGAGAAGCTGAAAATCAGCTTAAAAGAATGCTGTGTTTTTGTATAATGGTTTCATGACAAACGATCCGTATTCTGCAGTATGGGTATCTCATACCTCAATCAATGACTTTCTTCAGTGCTCACGTGCCTATTATCTCAAACACGTGTATCGTGATCCTAAAACGGGACATAAAATAAAGATTATGTCTGCTCCTCTGGCATTGGGACAGGCAGTACATGAGGTCATCGAATCCCTGTCTGTGCTTCCCGTTGAGCAGAGGTTCAGTACCCTTCTCATGGACCGGTTTGAGGAGGCTTGGAACAATGTGACCGGTAAGCGCGGCGGTTTTTTCAGTGCAGATACGGAAGATATTTATAAAAGAAAAGGTCGGGAAATGATTGCCCGCGTGACGAAAAATCCCGGACCGATTGCCAGAAAAGCAGTTAAGATTAAAGAAGATTTACCTCACTATTGGCTTTCGGAAGAAGATAATATCATTCTTTGCGGAAAGATAGACTGGCTGGAGTACCTGCCGGAAACGGACAGTGTCCACATCATTGATTTCAAAACCAGTAAATATGATGAAGACGGTGATTCATTGCAGCTTCCCATTTACTATCTTCTTGTCACCAACACCCAGAAGCGTGAGGTTTCAAAAGCAAGCTACTGGTACCTGGAACGGAATGATGATCTTACCGAAAAGGAATTACCCGATGAAAAAACATCATTTGAACGGGTGATTGATGTGGCCCGTCAAATCAAAGCAACTAGACAGCTTAAGGTATACACCTGCAAAGAAGGCCAGTGCAAATATTGTGCTCCGTATGAAGATGTCATCAACGGGAAAGGAGAATTTGTTTTTGTGGATTCGTACAATACCGACGTTTATGTCCTTCCTCCGAAAAAAATCGGTGAGCAAAAAGAAGATGACAGTATGATTTTATAACAGCATATGAAGACTAGATGCCAATGGTGCGGAGATGATCCGCTGTCTACTAAGTATCACGATGAAGAATGGGGAGTACCGCTTTATGATGACCTGCGGCTGTTTGAGATGCTGATTCTCGAGGGTGCCCAGGCAGGACTTTCCTGGATCACGGTCCTTCGTAAGCGAGAGAATTATCGCCATGCATTTGATAATTTTGATCCCGAAAAAATTGCACGGTATGATGAACGCAAGATTCAGGAACTGCTTCAAAACCCCGGTATTATTCGAAATAAACTGAAAGTCCGTGCTGCTGTGACGAATGCTCAGGCTTATCTTCAAATCCAAGAGGAGTTCGGGAGTTTTGACAGATATATATGGCAATTTGTAAACGACAAGCCGATACGGAATGCATGGAAAGATCTTCGGGAGATACCTGCAAAAACGAAAGAGTCAGATGCCATGAGCCGCGATTTATTGAAACGCGGTTTCAAGTTTGTCGGTTCGACGATCTGCTACGCTCATATGCAGGCGACCGGAATGGTAAATGATCATATCACGTCATGCTTCCGGTATGATCAGGTGTAGTTTTTGATGTAATGATCCCCGGCTTTCTGGATCAATTCTTCCAGTACTGCAAGATCAATATCTTCAATTTTCCTGAATCTGATACAGCTTTTACCGATATTTGCTTTCGGTAGTTTCTCTTTATATTCTTCTGCAAGATACTTATTATCAATCACGGCGCATACATACAAGGAGATATAGTTCTTTTGGCTTGCAAGTCCGATCATAAACCAGTCACCTTCGCGTCCCGACCCATATTTGTAGTGATATTTTCCGAATCCGATCATTCCGCTTTGAATGTAAGGTATGAGAGTCGGGGCTGATTCACAGATAAGTTCATAAAGTTCCGTAATCTGAGACTTTCGCGGCTCATCAATCTGGGCGATATACTCCTCAGGGGTTTCGGCATTGGTCGGTTTGATCATTTTTTATATTCCAGCAACTCTGAAACCGTTACAAACATATACCCTTTCTCACGCAGTTTTTGTATGACTACAGGAAGGGCATTTCTTGTTTCCTCATTTTTGAAAAACGGATGAAGGATGATTATTGATCCCGGTTTAGTATTTTTCATCACATAGTCAACAATCTTATCTGAATCACCTGCGATATCATCGTACGATTCCGGTTCTACATCCCACATAATTGTTTTTCTGTCATGTGCATTCAGATACCAGGGAAGGGTGACAAATTTTTTCCCGTAGGGAGGCCTGAAAAGGATTTCTTTTGTATAGCCTGTTTTCCGAATAAGAGCATCTGTCTTTTCGATTTCCTGTGACACAAATGAAAGAGAATGGAATACCATTCTTTTATGAGAGTATGAATGATTCCCCACCTCATGTCCTGCGTCAACAATCTTTTTTGCAGTCTCAGGATCATTCTCAATATTTTCACCTATAAGGAAGAATGTTGCTTTTACATTCTCCCGACCGAGAATCTGCAGGACTTCTTCAGTACCTTCTGCAGGTGCATCATCGAAGGTCAATGCAACGACATTGCGATCAGTGATCACCCAGGGGATGATCTCGCCGAACATCTGATACGTTCTCAGATTGATAAACTGTAGAAACAAATAAAAAGAGAATAAAAGAAGGATACTAATCCCGACAACCCGTAATGCCATTTTTTTCATATATATATTATAATGGTTTTTCAACTGATGAAAATTGATTACACCACTTTTTACATCGTACGGCATGGTGAGTCTGAGGGAAATGTCAGTAAAATCCTTCAGGGACAGATGGATTTCCCTCTGACTAAAACCGGAGAACATCAGGCAAAAAAAAGAGCATATAATCTTAAGAATGTCTCTTTTGATGCAGTTTTTTCTTCAGACTTGATGAGGGCGCATCGTACTGCTGAAATTATTGCCCTTGAACATAAGCTGACGGTCCGGACAACAAAAGCACTTCGTGAGCGGTCTTTCGGTAAATATGAAGGCATGAATCCGACTCAATTCACACAGGATATTCAGGAACTTTTCAGCCGATGGTATATGTTGTCTGATGCTGAATGGATGAAGCAGAGGCTTGACGATACTTTTGAGACGGGCGAAGAGATGGTTTCAAGAATGCTTACTTTTTTACGGGAAATTGCAGTTGGATATCCCGGAAAAACGATCCTTTCAGTCTGTCACGGCGATTTGATGAGAAATCTTCTGATTCATCTGGGATGGGGTACGAAAAATGAACTGAGATCGCATGCAATCGGTAATACTGCTTATTTTATCCTGAAAACAAACGGATCGGATTTCAGGATTGAAAAAACGGCAGGTATCACCAGATTAGGCAGCGCGTAGTTTTGAGATGATTTCTCCCATTTGCTTCTTGATAAACCTTCGGGCAATTTTTGCGTTTTCCTTTCCTGATTTATATTCCCATTGATAGGTAAAACGCATAAGAAAGAAAAGGAAATAGAGTGATACATAAGGATAAAGCATATCGAATTCATCCGCTTCTTTCTGGGTTAGGGAATTTTTGAATTCTTTCAAGAACTCCTTTCGAAAAACGGCATTGTTCCATCCGAATACATCCGCAAAGCAATAGTCAAATGCGATATTATTCCAGCAAATATGCTCAAAGTCGATAAGATACAATTTTTTCCTTGAGACTATAATGTTGGCGGGGTGAAGATCTGCATGAGTCAGATATTTTTTTGCCCTATCAAAAACGGAAAGATTGGAGATAAGGACGTTGTATGCTTCCTGGACAACGGTGTTCTTCTCAAGAGAGATCGAAGTACTGATTCGTTTGAAATGGTTTTGGAGTTCTGACTTGTAACTTTTACTGTTCCAGGTAGGAATATCAAGTCCGTTTTTTTTGATACTGCGCAGTTTTTTCAGATGAGCCACGAACGCCGGCACGGGATTTTTTTGATAGAAATGATCTCCATAGGAAAAATTATAGGAGAACTGGCCGGCAATCTTCCCGCCGACAACACGGTATAAATACCACGGCGGCGACTTTTTTATGTCTTTGGCAATTATGGTCGGGATAAAATCAATCCCTTTTTCCTGTAAAAACTCAGTGACTGCAATCTCGCTTGCGAATGTCTTTTTATCTTTTACATAAAGGACAAATTTCAGAGAATACAGTGTTTTATCATTGTCTTTTCCGAAAAAATTCAGAAATCTGCCCGACCAGAAATCAGCCATCATAATCTTTTTGTAGGATTCATCAATTGCATATTTCTCGAAAATTTCCGCACGTTTTTTGTAAATATTTTTCAGTGAAAAATGGGCACGTGCATTTCTTCTTTTGCCGATTGATTCCTGGTGTACCAATGTCCTGATATAACCGATACGTTTTTCTTTATAGAATTTGGCATTAAAAAATTTATGTTCCAGAAACTCATGCTGCCCGATCTTCATCTTTCTCAGAAATGCTCTGGTGTTTGCGAGTGCCTGTCTTTCGTAATTAAAACAATTCCAGAGTACTTCTGATCTGATTTGTGAGTGGACAAAATCAAAAACAGCACTGTATTGTTTCCCCAGAACCTTTCTGAAAACGAATTTGAGACGTTCTTCTTCGAAGTCTGATCCGATTACTCTGACGTGCCGTATGCGTTTGGGAACTAGAATGTTCTTTTTGATATAGTATGCACCGCTCAGCATATCTTTTGACTGTGTTTCTTTGAAAATATCATTTTCAGGGACGCCGAGTGAAAGAAGATACTGAGCCATCTTGTCAGCATCCTTTACTTCCTGAGTACCGTCAATGTAGAGACTTGAACTTCCCGCAACAATAATCCGGTCGGTTTGTTTCTGATGATAGATTTTATAGGCATGATCGAGTCTGTTTTTGACAAAAAAAGGGAGACGATATTTTTTTGTAAGTCCTCCTGAAAGCACAATAACGGTAGGTTTCCTGGCGGATGACATATTAGTGTTTTATATTATCATAAATTTCAGGTTTAGCCATGGGATGTTATTTTTTGGAAGTGCCGGTAGAAATACCTTGTCCGTGAGTGTTTGCATATATCTGAGTAAACTCCGCACCCAAAAAGAAAATGAGTGAAGTGTAATATATCCAGATGAGTAAAAGAAGTATTGACCCGGCAGCGCCGTATACGGAATCGACCGTGCTGAAATCCAGATAGATACCGATAAGATATCTCCCGAGAGAGAACAGTCCGGCAGTCACTAATGCCCCCACGAGGATATCCCTCCAAGACATTTTTCCGTTCGGGACATACCGGTAAATAAGGCAAATAATCATTGTCATCAAAATAAATGAGAATATGTAGTTGCCGGTACTGAGTACAGGTTCAGAAATATTGATTGACGAAGAAAGATATACATGGAGGAATGAAAATACTGCATCAGAAATGAATAACACGAGAAGCAGGATCCCTGCCAGAATGATAAAAAGCAGTGAAAAAAACCGCTGCATCAGATGAAGGCGAAAGGTATTGTGATGGGAAGGAACGGTATCCCAGAGTCTGTTCAGAGATCTTTGTAAGTGTCCTACAATACCCGTTGCCGTGATGAGAAGAATGATGATTCCCACCCACTGTGCAAAAACGGATTGGTTGGCATTCTCATCAAGATGCTGTATGATCTGCGAAATGACGCCTGCACTTCTTGACCCGATGATTTCCTGTGCTACGTTGATAATGGTCATTTTCGCCTGTTCATCGGCAATAAAGAGATTCAGCAGACTCAACGTAATAAGAAGAAGGGACGGAATGGCAAACAGAGCATAATAGGAAAGGGCAGCTGCCATCTGTGTGGCATTGTCTTCAATGAATTCAAAAACTGTTTTTTTAGTGAGCCGGTAGACAGAGTGTGCAATGTTCATGCAGTATATTTTCTCACAATCTCCTCCAGTTCTTCAATATCAAACGGTTTGCAAATAAAATCATCAGCACCTGCACGACGGGCTGTTTGCTCGGTTTTGCGGCTTGCGGACATGATAATGACAGGAATGTCTTTTGTCTTTTTCTGTTGTTTCAGCTGTTCGGCAATTTTCTCTCCTGACAGATTGGGCATCCACAGGTCCAAAAGGATAATGTCAGGCTTGACATTGGTTATCACGGAAAATATCTGCTCGCTAACAGTAATGGTTGTCACATCGTATCCTGCATCACGAAGGACGATACCGGCAACATCTACGATTCCTTCGTCGTCGTCGCAGATAAGTACTTTTTTTACCATAAGATTAAATTATATTTTTAACGGAAGGGTGAAGTAAAATGTTGATCCCTCCCCTTCATCACTTTCTACCCATATTTTTCCCCGATGTTTTTTGATGATCTCACTTGAGATATACAGCCCGATACCCAAACCTGAAAATCTGTTAGCGATTTTATCCGCACGGTAGAACCTCTGGAACAGTCTTTTTTGTGCTGATTTTGTCATTCCGATCCCATGATCATGCACGGAAACTTTTGCGTATTTTCCCTCTTTGGTGAGGCGGATTGAAATTTCACTTTTGTTCGGGGAATATTTTATCGCATTTGATATCAAATTGGTCAACACCTGTTCAATGCGCTGTTTATCTGCAAATAATACTGGACGAAACTCGCAACTGACATGCAGTTTGTGTTTTGAAGATAAATATTGAAGTGCGGTAATGGTTTTTTTGATGAGGCTGCACAACTTCATCTCCTCCAGATTCAGCTGCATCCTTCCTGATTGTATACGTGAGATGTCGAGAAGATCGGAGATCATTTGGTTCATTTTATCGACATATGTGTCGGATTGTCTGATATACCTGAGGGCCTTTTCATCAGCTGTTTTCTGAAAATATTTTTCCAGAAGCTGGATATATCCTTTGACTGTTGTGAGTGGAGTCTTGAGTTCGTGACTTGCGATACTCAAAAACTCATCCTTCAGTTGTTCCAGCCTGATCCGTGACGTAACATCACGGAAATTCAGGACATAAGACTCAATATTGGGATCAAGAAGCATGTTCGATGCGGTAATTTCGATCCATCTCCATGTTCCGTTTTTGTGTTTAGAACGGAGTAGAAATGCGGTATGCTCTCCAGGATTGATTGCAATTTCTTGCAATTTGTCGCGTGTTTTATGAAGATCTTCAGGATAGATGATTGTACGGGGATTTATAGTTAGGATTTGTTCGGGAGTATAACCAAGTATCGTTTCAATCGAGGGAGTAACATACGTTAACTTAAATTTCGTATTCATCAAGGCTATCCCGTCTGCACTGTTTTCTATAAGAGACCGGTAATGCCGCTCACTCCGTTCCAAGGTTCGCTGCTGGATAATCTCCTGTTCTTTTGTTTTACTTTGAAATCGTTCGATGGCATAAAGGATGGAACGCTCAAGAAGTTCCGGCGTTATTTCGCTTTTCACGAGATAGTCTTCGGCACCCAGACGGATTGCTTCTATTCCCAGTTTTTCATCCTGGATTCCGGTAAGCAGAATAAAAGGAGATGTACATAAATGTCTGGCTTTTGTAATGAATTCGATGCCGTCATGTTGTCCCATTTTATAATCCAGCAGAATGACATCATACTTACCGCTCTTACACAGCTTGAGAGCTTCATCAAAATGAGATATCCAATCCACAGACGCTTTAATTGTGCTTGTATGCTTCAGGGTTTTTTTTGTTAGCAGGAAATCATCCTCGTCATCATCGACAAGCAATGCTTGAATTTTATGAAATCTGCTTGTTACAACCGTCATAAAGTGTACTAATTGCTATTCTTCGGAAGTTTCACGATTTTAAACCAGTAATTTCCGAGAGATGCGATCACGCTAATGAGTTCTTCGAATTTAACAGGCTTAGTTATAAATGAATTAACTCCCAGTTTATAAGAGCGGTAAATATCTTCTTCCGCTTTTGATGTCGTGAAAACGACAATAGGAATCTCTTTCAGATCATCATCGGATTTTATTTCTTTCAGGGCTTCTCTTCCGTCTTTCTTCGGCATGTTCAGATCAAGGAGGATAAGTCCGGGCCGGGGAGAGCTTTCAGGACTTGTATACGCTCCCTTTCTTTTCAGATAATCCATCAGTTCTTCCCCGTCTTTGACGGAGATCAGTCTGTTGAGCAATTTACTCTGCTTCAGGGCTTTCACTGTCAGAAGCACATCATCCTCATCATCATCGGCCATCAGGATGGTGATTTCATTATTATTTATCATGTTTTTTTGATTGGGAAATTGGTAAAGATATAATAAACGTTGTTCCGACATCAGGCTTACTTTGTACGTCAATGGAGCCTTTGTGACGCAAAATAATTTTTTTGACAATTGCAAGACCGATACCGGTTCCCTCATATTTGTGGCGTCCGTGCAGCCGTTCAAAAATATTAAAAATTCGATTTTTGTATTTTTCATCAAATCCGATACCGTTGTCTTTGATATAAATCCTGGCCATGTCATCCTTTTTCTCGCTCCAAATCCGAATGTGCGGTTTACGTTTATCATGTCGGTAGCGCAATGCATTGCTTACCAAATTCTGAAACAATTGGTACATCTGATTCTCATCCCCCCGAATGTCAGGGAGATCTTTGACGGATATTTTCGCGTCTGTTTCCTGTATGTGAATGTCTAGCGTGTTCAGTAATTCAGTCATCACACGGTCAAGAGATACCGTACTGAAATCGGCCTGTTGTGTCGTGACCCGGGAGTACGACAATAGATCATCGATCAGATTCCTCATCCGTGATGAAGCACTGAGCATCCTGTTAATATACAATTGGCCGTCATTATCTATTTTGTCATGATATTCCTCATGCAGCAGGTTTCCGAATGATTGAATTTTCCTCAGCGGTTCCTGCAAATCATGTGATGCAATATAGGCAAATTCTTCGAGTTCTTTGTTGCTTCGTTTCAAATCTTCGTTAACCTTGGTGATCTCTTTCATTGTGGTTCTCAACTCTTTCGTTCTGTTGGTTATTTTTTCTTCAAGATTTCTGTTACTTTCTGCAAGTTCAATTCTCAAATTTCTCAATGCTGCAAGAATCGAAACAGAAATGAATCCCTCGAAGATATAAACAATCATTCTGAGAGAATCACTTCCGGATGACAGCTGTGTGCTGCTTGGCGGTAATAGGAAAAAATACGCAATAGATGCACTGGTAGCAAATAACGTAAATAGTCCCGGGCCGAAACCGCCGAGATAAGCTGTCAGGATCACCACGAAAATAAACAGAAGAAACGGTGTTTCTAATCCGATTACCGGAAGCTGCAGCTTTGTCAATGTGACAATTAACGTCAACAAGAAACCCAGCAGATAATACTGCAGGTTAAGTTTCTGAATTTGCTTCCACATAGTCTCTAGACAAAATCATATTGTAATGACCGAAAGTAAAGATTCTGTATGAACTGACGTAAATTTCTCTATTGTAGCGCATATGTTATGCTATAAAATAGTTACTGAAATGCATATATGTCTTTAAAAGATCTGACTATTGTCGATCACCTTTACTGTTTTGCCGAACCAAAATATCAACAAACATGATATCGACAATCTGTAACTGTTGCTCAATGTCAAGTATGACGGTGACTTCAGTATGAGAATTGATCAGATTGAGAAGAAAGTTTATGAATTTTGATTTTTTTACCGTTCTCTCACCGGCGCCTGATCTCCTTTTCATAATTTCTGTGTAAAGTCTTCACATGCCATATCAACAACGCTCTGACCTGCCGGAGCGGGTAACAGACGCCCTGCCGAAACACGGTCAGGAAATATACAAAGAAGCATTCAACTCAGCATGGGATAAATACGATAAGCCGTCCGAACGCAAAGCAAATCGTGATAGGGAGGAAACTGCCCACGCCGTCGCCTGGTCTGCAGTTAAAAGGGTTTATCAGAAGAATAATCAGGGGGAATGGGTGAAGAAGAATGATTAGCTGACAAAAGCTCAATAACCCGGTTGTCATCTACTTGCCCGAAGTACCGGTAGTAATTGCCGACAGCCCGCAAATCATGTGGTGTGATAATTGAGACTACCTCATCTGCGTTTTTTCTGAGCCGAAGGAGACTGTCAGCTGCACAAACAGGAGCTGCAAATATAATTTCTTTTGGTTTTAATATACGGGCTGCCTGGAGGGCAACTTGTGCGGTCAGACCTGTCGCAACCCCGTCGTCTATCACAAATAGACTCTTTCCGCGAACATATGAGAGACTTCTGTTATTGCGGTAGAGAAGTATCCGTCTTTTCAGCTCCCTTTTTTCTATCTCAACAAGATCTTCCAGCTGTTGTTGAGAGATTCTCAGGTGGCTGACAAGTGGTCTATTTATGTAGAAGGTATCAAACTCCGATATCGCTCCGATTGCAAACTCCGGTTGAGAGGGATCGGCAATTTTTCTTGCAATAATTACATCAAGCGGAAGCTGAAGCCTTTCGGAAACTGGTGCCGCAACCTCAATACCGCCACGAGGCAAAGCCAGAATGACAGTTTTTTTTGTAGCAAACCGCTGCAGAAGGACGGAAAGTTTTTCACCTGCCGTATATCGATCCTCAAAAATCGGATAATCACTTTTATTTCTTTTATCCATACATACAAATATTGCTGCTATCAATTAACACTATGTCATTTGCTTCTGAAGATAGTGTAATAACAAGGTAAGATATCTGTAAAAATGACCTTACACTCATATTACGCATTATTAACAGGAAACAAATATCAGATTGATAGGATATGAAGTATGAAAATTTCTCATTTGAGCATATGGAAAATTCGGACAGGGAAGAGTGGCTGGAGGAGCTGAAATATCTTGAAGAAAGGATGACAGAAGCATCTTCGGAAGCTAAACAGGAAATTCAAAAACGGATTGATGAGCTTAAATCACGTCTTAAAGAGACAGCCGATTAGTGAGGCGTCACGACATTTGCAGGATTTCCGTTCATGAAATCTTTGATATTATCGATGGTTGTGTGTTCAATCCGCGTTAGGGCCTCAACACTGTTGAATGCGTTGTGAGGCGTAATCAATACTTTAGGGTGATTCATAAGGAAATGGTCCATTATGAGTGTCTTCATATCGGCATCCTGCTGGAATTGGGGAGATAATATCTCTGCCTCTTCTGAAAGCTCTTTTTCCTCTTCGAGGACATCAAGAGCAACTCCCTCGAGAATTCCTTCATTGAGCCCCTGCACTAAAGCTTCCGTCTGAATGAGACCGCCGCGGGCAGTATTTATAATATAGCTGCCTTTCTTCATAGTCTTAATATTGTCCAGGTTTATGAGATGTTTTGTTTCCGGAACAAGCGGAAGATGAAGAGTGACGATATCTGACTGTGAAAGAAGTGTCGCGATATCGACATATTCAAATCCGTATCGCTGCTGAAGTTCCGGATCCTGTGATCTGTTGTAAACAAGTGTTTTCATTTTCAAACCGTGAGCAATACGTAGGACGTTAATGCCTATTTTCCCCAGCCCGATAATCCCAATAGTTTTTCCGAATACATCTATGCCTCTTATTTGTGTGTGATCGAAGTTCAGCTGCTTTGCCTGATTGACTGAAGCATAAATTTTTCTGGTCAAATTCAGAATAAGAGCAAAGGTATGCTCTGCAACTGTGTTGCTTCCGTATTCAGGCACATTGCAAACGGTGATATTATGCTCTTTGCAATATTCGAGATCAATATGGTCATATCCGGTCGAACGGGTGGCGATACATTCAAGTCTCGGCAGTTGCTCCAATACTCTTTTGGAGAGATCGGAGTAGATAAATGAAGAAACGATCTGCGCATCCTGATACTGTTTGGCATTTTCATGTGTCAGCTGCTCTGATACCAGTTCGGCTTGCGGGAACGTACCGTCTATTATTTCCCGCTCCCATCCTTCAGTTTCGAAATATACAATTCTTTTATCCATATATATTCATATGATACAATAGAAAGCTCAGGATGCTAGCTCAATACGCAAAGCAGGCTGTCATGTTTGCCGTAGTCAGCATGCTTTGTATTACACAAAAAGCTTTCGGATCCGAACTCGTAACTATACCAAGAACACAACAGGAGCGATACTGTCCCGTCTATTACGATAAGAAATTCTGCAGTTTCACGCAAAACAACGCAGAATGCGTAAAAGGCGTCTCCGTTCGTGTCCCGACACCCACTCCCACTCCAACTTCCACCCCTACACCGAGTGCCACTCATACCCCCGCTCCCGTTCAACAGGTATCATCTGAGGAACCGGCTGAAACGGAACAACCGGGAAAACCAAGTTCTCTCAGTGCCGATGCAATTTTTGAAATGATTAACAATCACCGTACGTCACTCAGTTTATCGCCGTTTCAAAAAGATGACCGACTGTGCACCCTTGCCAGAGAACGCGGTCCTGAACTGTATGATGAGATTTTTGTGACGCACAATATTCACGGCGGATTTTATGCCAGGAACTTACCGTATTGGATCACTGAAAATATGAAATACGGTGACAGCGAAACGGATGTTTTTAAATGGTGGTTGAGTTCCGGCATCCACCGCAGGGCAATTGAGGGAAACTTTACCTACAGCTGCGGAGAGTGTTACGGTAATAGTTGTGTACAGCTTTTTACCAGCTATCAGCCGAAGTAGCGGTTTTTTCTGTTCAAATTATCTTCCTTGACTTATTGAGCCCCTATTCTTTATAGTTAGTATTCAATACACGGTTATTGCAATTTATTAATTTCATAATTTTTATGGACGACAATCAGACAAATGAACAGGAACAGTTAGAAAGTACTGAGACAATTGAACAAGCGGTCGAGGCGTCTACTAATGTCAACTCAGACAATAAAGTTGAGCGCATTATGAGCCTGGAGAATATGATCAACGGCTATCTGATGGATCTTGAAAAGCTTCAGAAAGATCTGAAAGAACAATCAACGATGCTCAAAGATACCTTCGAAAATGATGCTGAGTATGCAGCAGCAAGCGAGAAAGTAAAAGAAGTGCAGAAAATGAAAAAGGAGATTAAAGACAAACTTATCAGTGATCCGTCTGTCGCATTGCTTGATGCAAAAGTAAATGATCTGAAAACTGAAGTAAAAGACGCCAGACAGGCACTTTCTGACTATTTGCATCAATACTATCTGGAAAGCGGTTTGACTCAGATAACAGACTCATCAGGAGAAGTTCGTGAGATTGTGACTTCAGTAAAGCTTGTCAAAAAGAAAGACTGATTTATTTGCGGGAAATGCCCTGAAATACGTAGGCAATTACTCCGACAATGAGTGCCAGTACGAGAATATTTGAAAATCCGACCACGGTAATAATGCCGAAAAAAGATAAGAGCCAGAGGACAAGGATAATGCTTGCCAATCCTCTAAACGGCCATGGCAATAACCCGATCACCCAGAGTATG
>CAZDDM010000002.1:0-52765 GCA_964504235.1 uncultured Gammaproteobacteria bacterium | reverse complement strand
AATGTGTATAATATGCCTGTATTCCGGTTTATGGAATACGGATATGCAAGTTCCGTCTCTCAGGCAACAGCTGCTTGATGTGACGGGATAAGCATGCTTTTACAATCTGCAACTACTTTCATCCATCTAAAGAGAAAGGAACGTTTATCATGCCTGTCGATCCGAACGAAACAAATGAAAGCATTATTTGTATCGAGCCTATCGCCATCGCACACATCGCCCGTGACATCACGGCTTTGACTGAACATCAGATTCCCCGAAGTATTAAGGAGGAGATGTTGTCACTGCTTAGTCAGGGACGAACGAGAATCCGTTACAGTCATCGTATGGAAGATCGTAAAGCCGGTACGAGTGCTGGAGTAGGCTTCAGCGGACATGTATTTCAGGATGATGAGCTTTATACGCTCATCTACAGAGCAGTCCTTACTGAGGATGAGCTGCACTGGCAGCTACAGGGAGTTTTCACCATGGAAGATCCTTATACCTATCAGTGGTAAAAAGGAAATTTCCAGTATGCAGATTGTTAGGGCGGGCCGATAGCTATCGGCCCGCCCATGACCTTTTTACAGTAATTATTTTTTCCCAACCTTTGGGACGTGCAGTATACCAATCCACAAGCGTCTGAACACTGTCTTTGAGAGAGTGTTCCGGTTTCCAGCCAAGCACTTGTTGAGCTTTTTCAGTGGAGGCGATCATTTTGGCATATTCGCCGGCACGCTCGGAACCAGTATCAACATTGATCTTTTTACCCGTAATTTCTTCTACCTGCTTCACAATCTCCATGACGGAGTTTCCGGTCCCTGTTCCGAGGTTGATAATCTCACTTTTGCCACCTTGTGTCAGATACTCAAGTGCGAGAAGATGAGCCTGATTGAGGTCGACGACATTGACATAATCACGGATAGGGGTCCCGTCAGGAGTGTCAAATTTGCCGCAGGTGAGGTAAAACGGCTCAAGACCGAGAGCACCGCGTACCGCATTCTGCATCAAATGAACTGACGGTTTTTTGGCATCTCCGATTAAACCGTCATCTGTCGCACCGCAGACATTGAAATAGCGAAGGATGACGTAATTCAATCCTTTCAGCCTGCCGTACCACTGAATGACCTTTTCAGACATCAGTTTCGATTCACCGTACGGATTGGCAGGACGGGTCGGATGCTTTTCGTCGATCGGCACATAATCAGCCTCGCCGTACACTGCACAGGTAGAGGAGAATACCATATGCTTTATCCCGTTTTCAACGAATTGTTTGATAAAATTGTGCGTCGCACAGGTGTTATTCGAAAAATATTTACCCGGATTTTCCATAGATTCATTGACACTGCAGCTTGCAGCGTAATGGAGTACCGCATCAATGTCTCTTTCTTTTGAAAAAACCTCCGAAAGATCGGCAGAGAGGTCAATTTCATAATATCTGAGTTTACCTTCACCGTGTTTTTGCTGAAGGGTTTCCAAAGGTTGCCTGAATCCCGTTGAGAAGTTGTCAACCGCGACTATTTCATATCCTTTCGAAAGAAGAAGATGTGTTGCGACGGAACCGATATATCCGCCGGCCCCGGTGATAAGTACTTTTTTCATATGCGTATATTGTAGCAAATAGAAGCTCAGCTCTTCCTGCCGCTTTTTACTTTCCGTTCACCGACCAGAATACCGACGAAGACTGCTGCCGCGCCAAGCATAAAGAAGATATCGGGATACTCTCCCAGAAGCGGAACGGCGACCAAGACTGCTGCAACAGGCATAATATAGGTAAACATCCCCACTTTCTGTGCGGAAAGTTTCGTCAGAGCATAATTATGTGCAAAATAGGCGAGTGCAGATGACAGAAATACTCCGTACAGAATTCCTATCCAGCTTTTATCAGTCAACTGCTCAAAAGACCAGGACTGAAGTTCGTAAAACATAAACGGAACAAATGCCATCGAGCCTATCAGAAACTGAAAGCCGGTCACGGTATACGGATGCACCTTCCCTGCAAGCTGCTTATTGTCAATCGTGATCATAATTCCGCCGATCATGGCCGCAATAAAGCAGAGATTACCTAAAAATGCACTTAAACCGGCCTGTTCGGTCAGAGTATGCAGCTGGGTTGATTTGATAAGCGGAGCGAGAATTATGATCAGCACGCCAAAAAGCGAAATAAACATCCCGCGTATGATTTGAGGATGCGGTTTTTCCCTCAGCAGCCGAAGTGAAAGAACATACAAAAGTATAGGTCCGATTGAACTGATGATAGTGGCGTTGATGCTCGGAGAAAGCTGAAGACCCAGAAAAAAGAAGGATACGTTGACGGCAATTCCCCAAAAGGCACCCATCGCAAGATGCCACCAGAGCTTTGGGGTCATTTTTTTGTAATGACTGAATGCAAGAGGCAAAAAAATGAAAGAAGCGGTAAAAAATCGGATAAAGGCAAGAGTAAAGGGTGGAATATCAGATAAGGCATATTTGAAAATCGGTGATCCCGCTCCCCAAATGATTGTGGCTGTGAGTATGGCAATAATTCCTGACATGTATTCATGGTATCAGAAGAACTTTGCCGAATGTAGGGGTTACCGTTATGAAAGCTTCTTTTTGTGGTGAAGATACACAATAAGCTCTCCGACAATGCCTGTCATAATAATCTGAATACCAAGAATGACAAGAAATATCGCATACTGCAAAGCCGGACGGCGATAGAGAAGTACACCTTCAAAAATACGCTCATATGTCACCCATGCCAAAGCCATCCCTCCTATGACAAACAAAAGCGCACCAATACTGCCGAAAAAGTGAAGCGGCCTTTCTGAAAATTTGTAGAGAAAATAGGCAGAAAGCATATCGATCAGTCCGATAAAGAGTTTCCGCATTCCGTACTTTGATTTGCCGTGCAGACGCGGTTTGTTGTGTACTTTGACTTCACCTACCCGAAATCCTTCATAAAAAGCGGCAAGCGGCAGGAAGCGGAAATTATTGCCGTACAAAACAACTTCTTTCAGGACTTCTTTTCTGAACATCTTGAAACCGCAGTTGATATCAGAAAACGGAGAACTCAAAAAATGCTGCAGAAACCATCGTGCGGACTTTGAGTATATTTTGATGATCGGATTATCTTTTCTGTCAAATCGATATCCGTTTACCAAATCGTATCCGTCATTAATTTTTTCATAAAAACCCGACAAATCTGAAGGATCATCTTGGAGATCGGCATCCATGAAAACAATCAGATTGCCTTTGGCATCTCTGAGTCCTTCCGTAAGCGCACGTCCTTTTCCCATCTGTCTGTTGAGGACTACAAGCCGTGTTTCTTGATCCAGATGTGGCTGAAGTGCCGCGCGATATTCATCTAATGACCCGTCATCGACAAGAACTATCTCATAACCGGCTCCCACCTTCTTTAGTTTTTCTTTCAGATCGGGGATGAGGATAGGAAGGTTTTCCTTCTCATTGTGAAAAGGGATAATGACTGAGATAAAATCTTTCATACCGATTAAATTCAATTATAATTGTGAGATATTTTTATATACTTTAATATCATTCTTTTCATATATTGTAATATACCGCCAGTCATTTTGCAGAGCTTCATAATTGGCTGTGGATTCTTCAGCTTGAAACCCCCGGCCGATGTCACTGACATCAACAATTACATATTCTGCTTTTTCATACCCTCCGGCAAAGTCATAGAAATACCGTCTTGAGGTGAAATACGGAGCGATATGACCTGTGGCTGACACCTTAATATCATCTCCTGACAGATATTTTTGCCACAACCTGACATCCTGGACACGCCCGGGGTGAGTGGTCCATGCATACAAATCCCTGTGATGTCCCCACGGAAGAGGACTGAGGTACAGAGAAAAAAGAACTGTGGAACTCAAAACATACAGAATGATGATTGTCTCAGATGATACCGGGAATTTTTTCAACACAGTTCGGCTGGATGAAATATTCAGACACGTTTTTGCTCCATATATGGAGGCAATCATAACAAAAGCCGTAAGCGCCGTATCATAATGAAAATAGATGTTACGCATATTTCCGTTTGAGGACAAAATATTGGTTGCAAACTCTGACGCTGCCATCAATAGGTGAACGGGAGAGAAAAGAGCCAGCATCCCCAACGGAGCCGTCAGAATAAATAGGTAGTGAAAAGTCTCATACCGGAATACAACCGGGAAAACCCGCAGAGGATCATCCTTAAGATATTCATAGTACTGTGCACCGAAATGTTCCGTTCCGCGGAAAGCAGGAATAATCACCAACATGGAAAGGAGTACCCAAACGATTCCTGATGTTATCGCGAATGTACTGAATATGACTTCCCGACGATCCGCCGCTTTGATAAGCTTTCTGATCTGATGAAGAGGATTTTTTGCTTTCAGGAAACCGAAATCCATATCAATAACTTTCTTAATTAATACATATACTCCGAAAAGTGCGATGACCAAACCCACCTGTTCTTTGGTAAGCAGTGTCAAAACCAGAAAAAGAGAACTCCGAATGTACTTTTTTTCCAGCCAGAAATAATACATCCCCAAAAGAAGCGGAGTAGAAAGAGTCACGGCATGAAAGTCAAAGTTGACCGCTTTTTGAAGCGGAGGATAGAGAAGGTAAGACAATGCAAATACCACTGCCATCCAGTCCCGCTTCCGTGATTTTTCAAAAACGATCTGAGTAATCCGATACACAAAAAAAGCACCCAGCGCGACACCGATTGCCTGTATCACAAGCAGAGTCTCAGGTCCGCTATATATGAAAAAGGCAGGAGAAAGGAGTGCCAGGAATATATCGTTGTGCACTGACATCCGTTTGACCTGATCAAGTGTCATATGAGGATCTGTCATTTCAAGTACACGGGACATATCTCCGGTCTGAAGTGCTTTATAAGTATTAAAAACCGTCTGATGCATGATTCCCAAATCAAAGTAATGAGCATAGAGTTTTTGGTAGCGAAGGATCGTGAAGAGAGAAAAGTATACACCAAAAGCTGTCATCGCAACAAGAAGAATCAGAAAGGGGAGTCGGGAACGTAAAGACTTTATCATGTTGTAATTATATCAGTCCGTTTCATTATTTCGCTATTCTGACTCTTTCTTAACAGGTTCTTCAGTATTGCCCGAGTGGAATTTTTCGTGAATTTCCTTGAGTCTCAAATTCGTCACATGAGTATAAATTTGTGTCGTTGCAATATTTTTGTGCCCCAGCATTTCCTGAACCGATCTGAGGTCCGCGCCGTGAGACAGAAGATCCGTCGCATAGGAATGTCTGAGAACGTGCGGTCCGATACGGAACAGAATATTTGCTTTCTTCCTGTATTTATTAATCATTCTCTGAATTGACCGGACCGATAGTCTGAGTTTTTCGTCGGTAAGTTCTTCATCTGGAGTGGGCCCGGAATACCGTAAAAAAAGAGGATTATACGGATCGGTTCGCTTATCAAGATACTTCCTGAGTGCATTTATCGCCCGTGTCGAGAGGAATACCACCCGCGCTTTTCCTCCTTTACCGATGACGCCGAATTCACCCGTCTTCAGATTTACCTGATCACGGTCGAGACCCGCAAGTTCGGAGACGCGAAGTCCGGTAGAGAAGAGGACCTCCAGGATTGCCTTATCCCTGAGTGCCCGTTCGTCCTCACCCTTTACTGCCTCAAAAAGACGCTGTAATTCTTCTTCCTTCAGAAACTTCACTTGTCTGTCCTTTCTCTTTCCGAGCTCGATCATCTCAGGAGACATAACCTTTTTCTTTGACTTGATAAGGTATCTGAAAAGACTTCTGAGAGCTACGAGGAAATAATTCTGGGTTTGCTTTTTGAGTTCTCCCTTGAACTCATTCTTATAATTTCGGGAAAGATACAGTCGAAAATATCTGATCGTCTCTTCATTAATTTCTTCTACCTGTATATCTTTTTTACCGTTTTCTTTGGTCAGCCACTCCTCGAAGAAGTGGAGGTAATAAGCATACATTTTAATGGTACGGTCTGACAGGTTTTTATCAAGTTCGCAATATTCCAAAAATCTGTCAATAGCTTCTTTCATTTTCATATACCATTTATATTAAACGACGTCATATCATTTGTAAAGTATCTCTTAAAATCATATAGTTAACTTTATGAACTATATATCGGTATTAGAACAATTCTTATAGACCTAGAAAGGGAAGTGGGGAATGCAGTAAAGGCATATGACCTATAGTTTTATAACATTAATAAGTCTTCATTGTACTTTCTCGTTTTTAAGCACAATTTCAAAAAGTTTGGAGCGGCGATTATTTTAAGAAAAGAAAAATATAGACCTATATAATGTATGGCCATGCTTAAAAATTTTTCAGCAGCTCTGGATTAGAATTCTATTGTCAGTATAATCCAATAGGACGGTACTTTGCAAGCTGGAAAAAAGAAGAAGCGTAACCGATACGTATTAGCAGATATAGACGTATTCTGCTAATTTACTTCATTTTTATTTACGGATTGCTGTGACAGTGCAATTTTGGCAATTACCCTCATTCAGCGAAGCAGAGGAGAGCAGGTTGCATAGTTTTGTGACTCCAACAACATACCTATCTGATTCAATAGCAGATCACTTTATACAAGATAAATCCATTTTTGAAAATATATTCATTTTTATCTTGATACCCTCTTATAGTAAGCCTTATGACAAGATGAATACTGTTAATTGAGAGTAACAAAAAATAATACTACAAGTTTATTTTAATCATTTAATCAATATCTCCGTACTGCCGACTATGTAATTAAAATATTCCTTGTAAGATTAGAAATATATAAGTTCTGATAGAATTGTTGTTAGCATTCTCCTTATTCAGGACAACTATTATACATGAAACTCATGATTACACCAATAAAAAAGCACCGAGTAACGAAGAAATTTATTTTTGCAGTATTTCTGTGTATGTCGGCTGCATTGATAGTAGTCATGAATTTTTTTTCAAACGGCATTTCTGAAGAATCTGAAAACGATGATATTCAGAAGTTTAGGGAAATTGTACAGGAGAATATCTATGAAGAGATACCCATGCCCGTCATCGAAAGATACTATGATCTGATCGGCACTGATGCAATGCTTGATGTTATTGAAGAAAATCCGATATGTCATCTTCACGGTCATAATATCGGCAAAGCAGTCTATCGTCGTACTCAGGATCTGGCGCAATCTTTTCATACTTGTGATGATCGGTGTACTACAAGCTGTTTTCACGGAGTACTGATGGAACGATTTCAGCCGGAAAGCGGGGAGCATGTAACCCTCGAGGAATTAAAAAAAGATGCGTATGAAATTTGCAGCGAGGAAAACAAGTCTCACACGGTCCCTCCCGGATCCTGCATGCACGGTATAGGTCACGCTGCCATGTTTCTCGCCGAATACAATGTCCCGGAGGCAATGACAATATGCAGTATTTTTGACAACTCTGTTGAACAATTTCAGTGCGCGACAGGAGCGTATATGGAACGGGATCTATACTACGGAGCTGAAGATGCAAAAAAAGAAAATTTCTATCCATGTGAAGCTAGTGAATACCCGGCAGCATGTTATACATATAGGGTAAAGTATCTGACCGGAAAGAATACCGGTGAAGAAATTGCGCTAAAATGTCTTGACATCAAGGATAAAGATGAAGAGGTCGGGTGTTTTTACGGTTTAGGATATGCCTACCTTTTGGATATCATGGAAGACCCTCAACTGATAACAACCCTTTGTAATTACGGTACGCCGGAAGATCATCTTGCCTGTATCGACGGCTCAGTCGGAACCATCGGAATTGTCCAGCCCGATAAAGCAAAAGAGATTTGTAATTATGTCCCTGATGATGAATTCAAGCATTGTCTGAAAGCTGCTGAGAAAGGAACGAAGTTTATTGAACCGAATCCTCACATGTATCCCCAATAGGCACGAGCTGTGCCGGAGAGAGGACTTGAACCTCCACGAGTGTTACCCCACAGGTTCCTAAAACCTGCGCGTCTGCCAGTTCCGCCACTCCGGCTTTGTCCCGCCGCAGCCTACTTACAAGCAATGGCGGACTGAATATCTATTATACCATTATTCGGAACTCTTCTTCCCGAGAAGCATTGCTGCAACCCATCCGAAGACAAATCCTCCGATATGGGCAAACCACGCAACACCACCTTCTCCTGCACCGTATGTGGTGAAACCGCTCAGGAGCTGAATGAAGAACCATACTCCGAGAAAAAAGCTTGCCGGCAAATCAACTGTACGAATGTAAAAGCCGGTCGTTACCAGAGTCCGGATGCGTGCCTGACGGAAAAGAATAAAATATGCGCCCGTGACACCGGATATCGCACCTGACGCACCGATAAGCGGAATCGTGCTGGCAGGATCCGTAAAATACTGTGCAACGGTCGCGGCAACGCCCGCAGCAAGATAAAATACAAGGTATTTCAAATGCCCGAGTTCATCCTCAACATTATCGCCGAAAATATGCAGAAACCAAAGGTTTGAACCGATATGCAGAAGTCCGCCATGCATAAACATAGAACTGAAAACATAAAAATAGGCAGCCGGATTTATCAGACTGAATTCCTGCGGTATAAAACCATACTGAAGAATAAATCTGTCAAAACTCTCAGCTGACATCTGAAGAAAAAAAACCAACAGATTTGCGGCAATAATCAGGTAGTTTATAAACGGAAATGATTTTTGAGGACTCGAATCATACAGAGGGAACATAGATTGAAACTGTACCTGAAAATTATGAAAATTAAGTAAATGATTTACTGATCCATTTCAAATCCCTACACAAACTTCTTTTGTTATGGCAAAGACTGAATCTGTATGCCGATGTTCACAGTATGAAATATACCTTATAGGGAAGATGGCGGAGGAGGCGGGATTCGAACCCGCGAGTCCATTGCTGGACGCAGACTTTCCAGGTCTGTGGAATAAACCACTATCCGACTCCTCCTTAGGTAGTTGTATTGTATCAAATAACACTTTCTAATACAGCATATTGCATCGAAAACGTAAGAAAAATCCATGTTCATTTTTGATCTACTTCGTCATATTGACTATGAAACGATCGTTTCATATACTAATATACATAACTGTTAAAAATTCATATATGGACTTATGGAACAAGATTTATTAACTCCGCTTAAAAACTTCTACCGTAAAAACAGGCGTTTGCCGTCATACTCTGAAATGCTGAAAATATTCAATGTCGCTTCCAAAAGGACCATCTATGAATATGTCCAGCAGCTGATTGACGAGGGGTTTATCAAACGTGTAAATAAAAAACTGTCACCGACAAAACGTTTTTTTGCATTGCCTGTCCTCGGCATGATTCAGGCAGGATTTCCGATTCTTGCACAACAGAGCAGAAGCTATCTCACGCTTGATGAATACTTTATCGAGAAACCTGATAATTCTTTTTTGCTTAAAGTACACGGCGATTCGATGATTAATGCCGGGATATTTGAAGGAGATCTCGTCGTCATCGAACAGAAAGGAGATTTCCGGGCAGGGGATATCGTACTTGCCGAAATTGACAATGAGTGGACCTTGAAGATCCTGAAAAAAGAAAAAGGTAAAACTTTTCTCGAAGCCGCCAATCCGATGTATCCGCCTTTTTATCCGAAACGGGAACTGAAGATTCACGGAATTGTACGGGCTGTTATGAGAAAACTTGGCGGAATTACGAACTAAAGGATAGAACTGATTGATAACCTTCTTATAGTTCTATATACTGAAATATATATGGAACTATTGGGTTTCCTCAGTATTATTCTGTCTCTTGTTGCTATTTTCAAAGTCAACAGCCTCAGTAAGAAAATCGATTCGCTCACAAATCCTGTCACATCGTCATCTCAAGCCGAAACACAAGCAGCCGCCACGCAGCATGTGCCTTCTGTTACAGTACAAAACGTCCAAAAACCGGTAAAAACTCTTCCTGTTTCTGAGAAAGGGCCGGTAGAAAATTTTTTTGCCTGGTACGCCCATGAATGGCCTCTCAAGACCGGCGCATTTTTTATACTTCTCGGATTCTTATGGCTTGTGACTTATGCGTTTCTCAATAACTGGATCGGTCCTGCGGGACGGATCACATTCGGGATAATTGCCGGAGCATTGGTACTGCTTTTTGGTGAGAGACGAATGCAGAAATTTAAAACCCAGGGAATCACTCTCATTGGCCTTGGAGCCGGTATTGTGATTATCACGACATATGCCGCTCAGGAAGTGTATCAGATGTTCCCGCCGCAGCTGGCACTGACTTTTATGGTACTTACGATGATATACACCTCTTTTGTCAGTCTGAGGTACAAGGTACTGTCGCTGGCAGTTTTCAGTCTTTGTATCGGAGGAATTGCACCGCTTCTCATCGGTTCTGAAGAAAAAAGCATTATGGGTCTCTACGGATATCTGCTGGCTGTGGTCATAAGTAATATATGGATTGCACGATACGGCAAATGGAAGATCCTGTCATTCCTTTCTGTTGTTCTGATATCGCTTTATAGCGTAACCTTTTTTATATCATCTGCAGAAACTCTGAAAACGACATTATCTCCGAAAGAATTTCTTGAGATCAGCTTTTTTGCCGTCACATTCTGCAGTCTCTTTTATTTTTCAACCCTTGCATCGATTATCACATCACGCAAAGCAACTACAATTGACCTCCAGACTGCAGCACTTGTCGGATTTTTTAGCCTTGCATGGATCAATGCGCTGACCATGCCGGTTTATAAGAGCGTTGTCGTTCTGCTGGCAACTTTTGCGTACGCCGGCGGCGCTTATATGGTATATCTCCGGACGAAGATCCCTTCGGCTGTCCAGGTGTACACGGTTGTCTCAATGATTTTACTTGCCGTGGCGACTGCGTTTGAGTTTGACGGCCCGGCATTGACCATTGCATTTTCTATTGAAGCCCTCATCCTCCCGATCATCTCAAGCCGCCTTCTCGGCACAACCATGACCAAGTACATGCTGCTGTATCATATCCTGCCGATCGCTCTGGGAATCAATGCACTTGCCGGTCTAAGCGACATGCACTTTGCCCGGGAATTTACCATCCTGCTTTTTGTCACGCTTTCTACATTCCTGTCAGGGTGCTACTTTTATTACGCTGACGGAAAAGAAGACCGCGATCTTCACAGCGCTTCAATCCTGCTTGTAATTGTAGGTGCAGTTTACGGATTGCTTTTGATCTGGAGGACTGCGAGTGAAATCATTCCTATCACGTATTTGGCCCGTGCCATTGCGCTGGTTGTCTATACAGTTATCGGTCTCTCGAGTTATGTTATTGCCGGTCTGCAGGATCGTCCCGTACTGAAAAAATTCGGTTTAGGTCTCTTGATTGCCGTAATCGGAAGACTCCTGGTTGTTGAGATATGGAGCATGGAACTGACCGGACGGATTATTACATTTTTCCTCATCGGACTCCTGTTTATCGGATCCGTACTGATGGGCAAAACGAAAAAAACAGCATGAAAGCATTTTTAAACCCGAGAACAACTTTACTTTTTATAATACTGCTTTTTGCTGCCGGAACATTACAGGCACAATCCGGATATGAATACAATAGCCCTACACCAAGTGTTGACAGTGTCATTTCGAATTTTCAGTTTATTCAGCATCTGGCACCGAGAGATGAACCTCTGCCGGTACCTATTGAAATGCCTGTCTCTACCAATCGTCTTTCTGATTATATGGTGATAGATACCGGAACCAATACCTTGCAGCCCCGCACCATTGTGACAAGATCGGAAAATATTCCTGTTACCGTTACAGTCTATAGTTCCACTTCCAGCGCGACACTGCTTCATGACGGAGAGACATCCACATTTGAGACATATCAGATTGATCAAAATCCGACAGTAACCGGTGCCTCCGCCTTTGTTTCTTTGCACTACATCTATGAAGAACCTATTCAAACGAGTAATCTGGTCACGGTGCTTGACCGGAATGTGGTCATGCCGCAACGCATCAGTATCCAGGCTAGAGACGGTCAAAACGATAACTGGGAATTTATTACTAATAATGCATTCATGAGCAGTACTGTTTACTTTCCGCAAACTACTGCACGTGAGTTTCTCATAACTCTTACCTACAATCAGCCGCTCCGTATCGCTGAAATGAATTTTGTGCAAAACCCGACGGCTCAATCGTACTATCTGAGATTTGTAGCAAGACCAAAGACAGCTTATGCAGTGTACAGTATGCCTGAAGGGAATGTTCCTTATATTCCTTATCTCGACAATCTGAACCTGACATCAACCACACTCGAGACGGTCGCATTCAACTCTACCCGTTTACCGAATCCGAAATATATCCCTCCGGACACTGATAAAGACGGCATTATTGACAGCCGGGACAACTGCATCAGCGTCGCAAATGCCGACCAGGCTGACTTGAATAAAAATAATCAGGGGGATGCCTGTGAAGATTCAGATCTGGACGGCGTCATTAACGCTACTGATAACTGTCCCGATATGCCGAATCCCAATCAGCAGGACGAAGACAGTGACGAAAAAGGGGACCACTGTGACGGAGTAGAGAGCCGCTGGGTAGAGCAACTGTCATTTCTCCCTTGGATCGGCATCGGAGTCGGTTTCATCGTCGTTCTGGCTCTTTTCAAGTTTTCGCTTTCGAAACAGCCTCAAGAAGAAGCCTCTGAAGTAACGACACAAAATAAAGAAGACACTAATAAATAACGACTTTCGTTCCTACCGGTGCCCATTCATAAAGCCAGTCGGCTTCGCCAAGCGATACATTCACGCAACCGTTGCTCATGGGTGTACCGAAGTTGTTGTGCCAATAGGCTCCGTGGATCGCATACCCTTTATAAAAATACATAACATCAGTCACACCGGGGTGATCATAATATCCGTTTACTGAAGAATAACCCCGCATCCTCTGCACAGGAAGTTTCCAGTAGGTTTTGTAGGTACCCTTAACGGTGGGTGTTTGTGAAAGTCCCGTGGAGACAGAAGTACTTTTCACTATTTTGCCGTCCTCCCAAGCATAGAGCATCTGGTTTGAGGTGTCTACCGTAATCAGTTTTTCTGTCGTAATAATTTCTTCAGCATGTATGCCAGCAAAGGAGACAAAAAGAAACATGGTGAAAGCAACCAGAACAATTCTGAGGTATCTCATATGGATAACAGTGTATCGTGAGAAAATGAAGCAATAGTCAACATTTCGTACAGAATAAGTAAGGATTTGACAAGAAAAATCGGCACATACTTGACAGGGAAATAGTGTAAAGTAAACTTTACATATGGAGAATTCCTTGTTACTATGAAAGAGTACATTCAAAGTCGTGTTCAGGAAAAAAGGACAGAGCTGAATATTACACAGCAAGAACTTGCAGAAGCAGTCGGTGTCACCCGACAGACGATTTTTGCAATCGAAAAAGGGAGATACACACCTTCAGTTGCACTGGCGCTGAAGATTGCAGATTACTTTGACTCAACGGTTGAGGAACTATTTCACCTAGTCAAAGATCATTAATTACATTTTTTACTATGAAACATGCAGTAGATATTGCGTTACCGGCTGCCCTTATTGCAGCGCTCATTCTTCTTGCTAACCCTTACATGTTCTGGATGCCCAGCACCCTTCATATGGCAATTCTGGCATTTTTCATCATTGCGTTTGTCCTATTTAGCGCATTTATCTGGAAAGAGCGCGCGGCTGATGAACGGGAAAATCTTCATCGATTTATCGTGGGTCGATATGCGTTCCTGACAATCACAACAGTGCTTGTGATTGGAGTTACCGTGCAGACAATCAATCATACATTAGATATTTGGCTTGTCGCCGCACTTGTTGTCGGAATCCTCGCAAAAGTAGTCGGCGGAATATATACGAAAATGAATTTATAACGGCTGCTTGTCACTATTAACAATTATGAGAAGTTAGGGGGTGAGAAAGAATATGGACGGAAAAACACTCATTGTCGGTATCGCCGCACTCATTCTGGGAGGACTCGGAGGATACTTGCTCGGAGGCTCTCAGTCATCAGAGGCCGTCACTCAGGAGCAGCTGCAGATGATGGTGACCGATCCTCAGACCAGAGAAATGATGGTAGAGGAAGTCATGTCAAATGAAGATGCCAAACAAATGGTTACCGACAAAATGATGATGGAACGAGAAGACGAAAACGTGATGGAAGATACGGAGCCGGATGATGAAATGATGGACGCAGAAACGGAAGATAAATCAATGATGAAGGATGAGGATTCCAGGACAAAGGAAGACAGCATGATGGAACAGTAGGTCATAGTGACGGTCCGATATAAATCGGACCGTCACCACTAGCAATTTACAGTATATCACAATGATACTTATTCTATTCGCATTCATATCAGGACTGGTCACCATTGCAGCACCCTGTATCTGGCCGATTTTACCCATCGTGCTTTCATCTGCCGCAACCGGAGGACACAAAAAACCGCTCGGCATAACACTTGGTGTAGTGACAAGTTTTTCTATTCTGACACTTAGTATTGCATATATCATCAGTATCATTCCGTTTGATCCGGAATGGCTGAGATACGTTTCTGTCATAATTATCGGATTCTTAGGTGCAACACTTATCATCCCGCAGCTCGGAGGAATCATCGAAGGATCCGTTTCAAAATTGAGCAGCAAAATCGGTCCGAAGGGAAATCAGCAATCTTCCGGATTCGGAAGCGGCTTTATCACCGGATTATCATTGGGGATTGTTTGGACCCCCTGTGCCGGCCCCATCCTTGCGACAATCGCAACACTGTCAGCAACACGATCCGTAAATGCAGAAGTCGTTTTTGTAATGATTGCCTATATGATCGGTGTTGCCATCCCTCTTTTTATTTTTGCATTGTCAGGACAGAAAATATTTGCAAAAATGTGCGGCGTAAGCGCTCATACCGGCACTATTCAGAAGGTTTTCGGGGTAATCATGATAATAACTGCGATTCTTATTGCAACCGGGTATGATCGCCGGCTGCAGGCATCACTTCTGAACGCAATTCCTTCATATTCGACATTTTTGACCGAACTTGAAAGTAATGATGCCGTGACAAAGCAGCTAGACAGGCTCCGCGGCAGTGAGACGAAATCCGATATTCCGATGCCGTTTCCGGAAGCGGAAGATCGAAGTGGATTGCCGAAGCTGCAGACCGCACCGGACTTTGTCGGAATTACCAACTGGCTCAATACTGATCGTGAGCTTTCAATGGAAGACCTCAAGGGGAAAGTAGTACTGATCGACTTCTGGACATATACCTGTATAAACTGTATCCGAACGCTTCCGTATGTCACCGGCTGGTATGAAAAATACAAAGACGACGGCTTCATTGTGATCGGTGTACACTCACCGGAATTTGAGTTTGAGAAAAAGACCGAGAATGTCGAGGAGGCGATAACGGAATACGGGATTAACTATCCTGTTGCACAGGATAATGATTTCAGGACGTGGCGTGCATATGACAATCACTACTGGCCGGCAAAATACCTGATCGATGCCGAAGGAGTCATCAGATATACGCATTTCGGAGAAGGGGAGTACGATGTGACAGAGGATAATATTCAAAAACTTTTAAAAGAGGCCGGCATAAAAGGAGAAAAAGAACTTCTTCCCGTCGATGAAAAAACGCCGTCAGGGTTACAGACACCGGAAACGTACCTCGGCCTCGGAAGGATTGAGTACTTTGCGGGACCCGAACAACCGAAGGCCGGAGAACAGACCTATTCAATCCCTGAATCGTTGCCGCAAAGCACATTCTCATATGTCGGCACATGGAATCTGAGTGAGGAGTATGCGGAAAGCGCCGAAGTGGGATCAGGTCTCATCTTGCGGTTTCTGGCCAAGGATGTATATCTGGTCATAACACCGCAATCCAAAGATGACCGAATTGCAGTATTTCTGGATAATAAACCCGTCACGGAGCAGGCTGGTGCCGATGTCAAAAACGGTTTCGTTCAGCTTGATGAGGCACGGTTGTATCATCTCGTACAACTGGATACAAAAGAGGATCATATTCTGCAGTTGAATTTCCAAACTGAAGGGGTACGGATTTTTGCCTTCACGTTTGGCTCCTAAAAGTGTTTTTTTGCTATTTGGCAAAAAAACTGATATACTATCCTTATCTTGGATGAACTTGTAAGCTAAAGACATTATTTCTCGCACTTCCATTTCTCCTCTTAAGAACATTAATTCATGTCAAATATCGTATACGTCGGAAGAATCTCAGCAGATACAACCGAAGAAAATCTCAAAACGCTCTTTTCAACAGTAGGTGAAGTGATCTCTGTTGAGCTGACGAGAAAAATCGGATTTAAACAAAATAATAACACGGCATATATTACAATGTCATCAGACAAGATAGCAGAGAATGCTATAGCAACTCTGAATAACAGACTAGTTGACGGAAGCAGAATTAGAGTTACGGAAATCCATTCAGTAGACCGAAAAGGTCATACTTTTTTTTCACATTATCAACGAAGAAATAGACGTTAAAGCACTTAGAAAGGACGGTGATACACACATGCAGCAAAATAAAATATACGTAGGGAATTTACCTTGGTCAATGAATGATTCGTCACTGAACGAATTATTTTCACAGTTCGGAGAAATCTCTGAAGCTATCATTATCATGGACAGACAGACCAACCGATCAAAAGGTTTCGGATTTGTCACATTCGCAGATGATGCATCAGCACAAAGAGCTATTGAAGAAATGAATGAAAAAGAAATTGACGGAAGAAAAATAGTCGTCACTATTGCAAGACCGCGCGAAGAACGAAGTAATGATCGCGGTTCTTTCAAAAGAAGAAACTATTAATCCCTGAAGCTATCTGACTACTGGATTGATCTAGTATTAGATAGTTTTATTGATTAAGAAAATCGTGAGTGATATAATATCACTACATGAAGATACTCACTAGTATAGTTATTACGATCATCGTACTTATTATCTTCCTGCTTACTCTTTATTTGTACATCCAGTACAAGGCCACAGAACAAGCGGACGCAAATTCCGCAACTCCAACCACAGTAATAGAACCGTAACTTGAATTATTAACATATTATTTATTATGAAAACGGTAACGCAAAAACCGTCGCCGGACAGTATTTCTATACATGTCCCGACAAAAAACAATAAGCTTTTAGAAAAAGCACTCGATATGGTAAATTCCAATATCGAAATCAGAACGCTCTGGAATGTCATCAATACCAACGCAATTGACCGTTTGGGGATGACGGATCACGGACCTGTTCATTTCCAGATCGTCTCCAATCTGTCGCTTCGGCTGCTTCGCATACTGACAAAAAAAGGTATCGAACCTTCTATAGTGAAAGATTTCAAACTTACCCAGGATCATGCAGAATTAGTGGTACTTTTAGGCAGTTTGCTACATGATATCGGCATGTCCGCCAGTCGTGAAGGACATGAAGAATTCAGTCTTTTTATGACGCATACTCTGCTGAGAGAACTGATCGACTTTCTCCCTGTTGATGAAAAGACAATCGTCATTGCAGAAACACTGCATGCCATCATCAATCATAGAAGCGGAGGAAAGCCGTCCACGATCGAAGGAGGAATTCTCAGAGTCGCAGATGCACTCGATATGAGTGAGGGACGATCACGTATTCCATTCGAAGCGGGCCGCATGGAAATTCACTCAGTTTCGGCTATGGCAATTGATAAAGTCACGGTCAGTGAAGGAACGGACAGACCGATTGTTGTTGATATTTACATGAACAGCTCTGCGGGTATCTTCCAGACTGACCAGCTCTTAAGAAGTAAGCTCAAAAACTCAGGTATCGAAAAATATATCGAAGTAAAAGCTCATATCAAAGAACGATTAGACAAGAAAATTACCGCCGATTTTGAGCTATAAATCAGGATTCTCTTGTAGCGATATACTCTGACAACTCTTCAAGAAGTGTTGTTTCCTTTCCTGCCTTCCGCAACTCTTTAAAAAGAAATGAAAGTCTTTTTTGATGATCCGCCACTTTTGCATTGACTTGACGTCTGATATTGTACGTATCAATCATCTGTCGGACGCAGGCAATATCATCTGAAGTAAGATCTGGATTACCGAAAATACGCTTCAGTTTATTCTGATCCGTAACAGTTGCTGATGAAACGAGAAGATGACGGATATATGTTTTTTTATTTTCACGTATATCTGCCCCAATAGGTTTACCTATCTGTTCCGATGACCCAAAAATACCCAATTCGTCATCACGCAACTGAAATATGATTCCCATCTCATATCCGATGTTTTTCAATATTTGAAAATCCGGTTGTACTGAGAATGCAGAACCCAGCATGAGCGGAAGAGAAAAAGTATAGTGTGCAGTTTTGTATGTATAGACTTGTTCTATTTCTTCTTCACCAGGTTCATCGGAATTGAATGCAAATGAAGTATCCATCATCTGAGCGGGGCCGATATGCTGAGTCTCTTCCGATATAAGTCTGACAAGCTGAGACAATAGCAATGGATCGTGAATGTTTCGGGAAATAAGGTCATGTGCAAGAAAAAATATCATATCTCCAAGACACATCGCCATAGACATGCCGTACTTTTCAGGATCAGCCACGTTGCGCGTATAGCCCTCTTTGATGTACCGATAATAGAGAGAGTCCTGACCGCGTCTCCGGTAATCATTGTCGATTATGTCATCATGAATGAGAAATGCCGTGTGAATAAGCTCGATTGAGGCAGCGACTGTATACATCTGTTTTTCTATTTGAAGACCGTGCACATGTGCCCCTATTAACACGAGCATCCCGCGAATCATTTTCCCTTCAGTTACGGATTCCTTCAGCCATTCCAGGCCCTCCCTACCAATTTTCATAGGATACGTTTTTATTACGTCATCTAGAAACTCCTGAATATGTAAGGCTAATGTTGTTTGGTGAAGTGAATAAAATTTCTTTAGTATCATAACGATGAAGAATTGATTGAAGAATAATTATAATACGAAATAAGAATTCATGAAAGTGCGGTACGTAAAAAGAGAGTAGTATTACTCCCATATTCTGATGCTCTTGAGTCGAATCACGCTTACCTGTTTTTTTACGTTCATCTTACACCATACTTCACTGATACTTTCAAAACTCGGTTATGATAAAGTCGTTATCCATTTATTACCCGAAAGGAGCACCGTATATGAAAAATCTAACGTATGCAATCTCCGCGATTGCTTTTGTCTTCGCACTTGTTTTTAATGCGCAAACAACCCGTGCGCAATCCGCAGTTACACCAGTTCCGTCAATTACTCAGGGGGAAGTTACGGAGGGATCCATGAACAAAAGCGATGTACTTGTGGAGATGATATCCCTTCATGTTCAGAATACAGATCTTTTGGCTGAAGGAATGAGAAATCAATATTCGGCAAGTCCTGAACAGAATGCATCCATTCAGGCAGTTATGACAAATAGTCAGCAAATATCTGAACTTATCGCTGCACAGTTCGGTTCGCAGACTCAGGATGTTTTTAATTCATATTGGACCGAAACGATGAATCAGTTTGTCCGATATACCCAAGGTCTGAGAGAGAACGATGAGATGATGCAAAGTGAAGCTTTAGTCGGAATTCACCGTAATATTATCCAGGCATCAGAGCTGATCGCTGAAGAAACCAATCTTCCGCGGGAAACGGTAGATGATGTCCTGAGGCAGCATGTGAATCTGATGCGCGGAGTTATTGAGTCATATGCAAACGGTGACTATGAACAGTCATACGCAAATCAAATCAGGGCACAACAGCAGATTTCTATGATCGCTCAGCTTGTGACTGATGCACTGATGCCTTAAGTAGACCATAAACATATAAAAAGCGCTCTTATACGGAGCGCTTTTTTTTGGGAGTGTCAGTAAAAATAAATGAATTCAGGACTTCAATAATGCCTTCCTCCCGTACGTCAGGAGCGACAAAATCCGCCGCATTGATAAGCTCTGGCACTGCGTTTCCCATTGCGACCTTGACGCCTGCAGCATCAAACATATGGATATCAGTAGCTCCGTCACCGACTGCTATTGTTTCTGCAGGTGTAATACCTAATTTTTTCTGAATATACCGCATGCCGTTCCCTTTCGTAGCATCTTTATGAAACACGAGAATTCCTTTCCACTCATCAGGATTGGTCCAGTGTTTGCCGATGTACAATGCATAATCATGTGAAAGCTGGTTCACGGCTTCTTCCAACAGCTGTGCCTGAGTTTCGGATGAGCAGGTAAAGGATACTCCCGTAACGGTATTTTCCGGTCCGATTGTCAAAACGTCATCTTTCCAATACTCATCAACTAGAAATCCCATCTCCATGTAATAAGGTTCTGCCGCATTGATTATCTCTTCAACTTCATCATGGGGGAGAGAAAGGTCAAATTCCAGATTGCCCTGGGGATCAAGAACTTTTGCTCCGTTTTCCACCACGTGATACCCGTTTGGGAGATTGAGTGTTTCAAGAAACTGTTGAAAGCGGTTAATAGCACGTGCGGTGACAAAGGTGATTGTCACTTTTTCAGATGCTTTCTGAAGAGCGTCATAAACAGTAGGTGATACTTCCATACCGGCCTCGGTCACAATAGTATCATCAATGTCCAGCGCGAGCATTTTGTATTTCATACCGTATTATAGCCGCTGAAGGAAGAAAGGACAAATTACTGAACCGGGATATAAACTTTGACACGACGTCCGTCATCGAGAGTGACCGTCCGCACCTCAAGTTTTGTACCTGCGTCCACTTTGATATAGGAGGCCCCCTCCTGCGGAGACTCGGCAGCATGAACTCCGGGAGCAATAGCTTGGAACTCAGCATCGACCGGAGTACCGGGAATTGATTTTCTTTCAAGTTCCGCGATTTCCCGTTCGGCAGGGCTTGCTCCGATATTCTGAATAAAGGCAATGGTGTCTGCCGGAATATCACGAAGCTCAGCAATGAATTGTGTGTTTACTTCGGGAGAATCTGCAATAAAAAGCCGGGGAGAGACTGTCGTAGTCAGACCTAATGCAATCGCAATAGCGATAAACGTAAATATTCTGTGTTTTAATTTGAGTTTGTTCATACGTTATTCAGCGCACATGAAGCCTTGATTGTTGGGCAATGCAAAGCATCCGTTAAATATTAACTCCTGATTGACGGTTATGATTTCCGGATTACTGCATTGTACAGATGATACACCGGTGGTACATTCAAGCAGCTTAGTCTGTACCTGAGTAACACTTGAATCATCAAAACCTGCATAACCGACCCTGCATTTCCCGGCAATACACTCATATCCGTTTGTCGTACAGGCAGATCCTCCGAAAGCCGTACTGCAACATTGTGCTCCCGGTTGTCCGCAGGCATCCGGGTTTGCGGTCTGAACAACTGTCGGGGTAGGACATCCGGTACGACCAGTACATTTATTGAGTGCTGCACACCAGATCTCAGGACTTGTACATTGTCCTGACGCGGGAGTGGGAGTTGTACAACCCGTCCTGCTCGTGCACTTATTGAGACCTGCACACCATATCTCCGGGCTATTACACTGACCTGAAGGTGGGGTTGGGGTCGGACAGTTAGTTCTTCCTGTACACTTATTTAAAGACGAGCACCATATTTCAGGGCTGTTACACTCACCGGGGCGAGGAGTAGGAGTAGGACAACTAGTTCTTCCTGTGCATTTGTTTAAGGACGAACACCAGATTTCGGGACTGTCACACTCACCGGGGCGGGGAGTAGGAGTAGGGCAGCTTGTTCTGCCGGTACATTTGTTTAAAGAGGCACACCAAATCTCCGGACTGTCACACTGATCCGGGATCGGCGAACTGCCCGTACAAATACTGCTTTTATTTGCACTGATACCGCGACAACTCGTACAGTTAGTTTCATTCTGATAGCTGCCGTTTACACACTGCACGACTTTTGTCGTACTGAAACAGGCCCAGCTGCCGTTCGGAATCTGACCGTTATTGCAGCTCCCTGTGCCTCCCGGCATAAGAATCGGTGTGACAGTCGGATTATTGTTATCTCCTGTTCCTCCCGAACATTCTCTGAAATTCGTCCCGAGATTGGCATTTTTCCACTCATTGATTCTGCAGCAACGCGGATCGTTTGGATTTGCCCCGCACAGATTTTGGACGGCTGGATCATTTGCTGTGGCAGTTGGATCAAACGGTACTGTGTTGTCTCCTGTATCATTCCCTCCTCCGGTATCCGGGGCCGTGGTAGGGACGGAATTTCCACACGCGGAACATTCAGCATTGAACCAGTCATTGCACTGTGCCGTTTTGTCACTGCCGTTATATCGCAAACAATCACTGACCCACACGCTTTTATTGTCACAGTTTGCGCCGCACGTTCCCGCAGCCTGTGATTGGACGGTATGTGATTCACGATTACTGGCCGTCGTGAGGTACGTAACTGCTGAAAGTCCCATAATTACCACCACAAAGAAGGCACCGTAAACATTGTAGTTAAGATGAAGTTTCCTCATAAGGATATACATATAGTACAGAAACCTAAACACAAAAACAAGATATGTTGATCCTATATGAGCAATTATCCTGTATACTAATGATGTTCCTTCAGGGTAGGGTGAGTCCGATTTCAATCAGACAATTCCCAATCGGTGGTACAGCCCACGAGCCGAGACCCGCCAGACGGCGGATCAACGCAGGATCCGGTGAGTTTATGACAACTCCGGAGCCGACGGTACAGTCCGGATGTCACGAAAGTGACAATCCCGATTACAATCGGGATGAAAGAAGGCAACTATTCATTCTCCATGCCATGGCTGGAGATTATGTAGTATCTTCTTTTGTGGAAAATCTCCTGATCGGACTTCATTATTAAATTTCATTGAACATTCTTATGTCTCAATCCCGAATCGCGCCCGTATTTATCATGATTGCCGCATCACTCTGGGCAATAGATGCGATATTCCGTACTCAGCTTACCTTTACTATCCCTCCTGCAAGCATCGTCATGATCGAACATGCGATCGGTTTCCTATTTTTGAGTCCATTCTTTTTCCGATATCTAAGTAAAATAAAATCGCTGAAGACGAAAGAGTGGGGGATACTTCTCATGATGACCGTAGTCAGCAGCGTTGCAGGAACCATTCTTTTCACGGAGGCTCTTGCAAAAAGTTTTGCTGAATTTGACTTTGTAACTCCGATTCTGTTGCAAAAACTTCAGCCGATTTTTGTCATTGTGTTTTCCGCAATTTTTTTAAAAGAGAAAATTTCATCACGGTTTATTGCGCTTGCCGCGTGTGCATTGTTCGGAAGTTACCTGATCAGTTTCGGATTTGAACCCGTAAAACTGCAGTTTATCGGGAAAGAACTCGTTTTCCTTTTGGCAATAGGGGCTGCTGCTGCATGGGGGTCGGGGACAGTCCTCAGCAAACACTCCCTTAATAAACTGCCGTATCCTGCGGTATCTGCACTTCGGTTCCTGCTTGCCGTACCGGTAGCATACATCTTTTCGCTTTTCCTGGGAGAAACATACAATGTTATGAACCTCAATTACGATCAAATCTGGAGATTTATTGTAATCGCAGGACTGACGGGTGGAGCATTTGCGGTGTATCTGTATTACAAAGGACTTCAGGCGACTGAAGCAAAAATTTCAACGATTGCCGAGCTGATGTTTCCCGTCGTAAGTATCCTGATTGCAGTAACTCCGCTTAACCCGTACGGCGCACCGCAGCAACTGAGTTTGGCAAATATAATCGGGATCATCATTTTGGTGACATCGATTATTCTCATTAGTTTTAAAAAGAAGATACCTACCGAGAAAGAATGATATAACCAACCGCATTATGTCTTTCCAATTTAACTGTACAACCACAGGAGGTTTTGACTTATCAAATGCGTAAAAAAAACGCCTGATCGTTGCTATTTCTTATAATGAACATTATAATGCAGCCAATATGAGTGAATATCTCGCACGACATGCAAATGATTTCGGGAAAACTACTGATCTGGAAGTATTTGACCACTGCCTTCCTTCTGAGTCTCCCGTTGAGTATGGCCAAATGGATCCTGAACAAATGACAGCGTTGTTGCATGACGAACTCGGATATCCTGTTGAACTTCCTGATCTGCAATTTGACCGCCTCCGCTGGAGTGTCGTAAGGTGGCCGCTGAACGAAGTAGCGCTTATGTTCGGCACAGAATCATCAGACAGTCAGGATCCAGATATAAACAGAGCATTGGGTACTGTGGTAGCTTGGCATGACGGTCTGCACGTTGCCGGTCTCCAGAGACCTCAGGGAGGACCTGCCCGAGTGATGGCAGGGAAATATGTCCGCGAGGTTGATCTGGACGGAGACACCCATATGCCGCTTTTCCGGGGGGATATTGTCCTTACACAGGATGAGCTGGCACTTACTGATGAAGCATTAAAAAAAGCTGCTAAGAAGAGTTATACCTATCTGGCAGATGGAGACAATATTGTCGAAAGACGATTCGTGAATCCGGCGCCGAGTCATTTTGACGGACAAACGGAACGGCCGTTTGACACTGCAGGACTGATCACACCGGGAATGATCGCCGCTTCATGTGAGGAATCGGGGATTGACCCGAAGATCCGTCCGGTTACTTTTACGTACTATCACCAAGGCTGGCATATTCCCGGATTTGCAAAGTCATGGTCCAGAAGAAATCAGATTCTTGCTGCCACACCTCATGTTTCACCGCTCGAAGGTGATGCACACCGGATTGTCGTAAACGGTATTGCATACGAACTTCCTACCGGGCTTCCCGTCACGCGCTAATCAGGAATGAGCCGATTGGACCTTCCAGACAGAAGGCTGAAGTGACTCTTTCACTTTGCTATAGATCGACGATACAATGTTTCTGGTTTCGATGACACTTATCACAATAATCTTCAGAACGGCAATCAATCCCAACAGACCCAGAATCATGAGCCAAACCGTAGCAGCTATGTATGATACATCCAGCATGAGAGGCAATCCTTTAAAAAATCCGAAATATATCCCGTAAAATAGTGCAAAAAGCAGTAATACGTTGTTTCTCAGGTCTGATTTTATCAGAAGCTCAAAACCTGATTGTATTGAGTTTTTCAGTATATTATTTCTTCTCATGCTTTAAGAATAAGAGAAGGAGTACAAAGCAGTGTTATAGGCCGGTCAAATACTTGTAAGAAGAACCGCATAACCCGTTATTTTATTCCGATACGTTTCGCATATTCATTCCATGAAGTAAGTTCTTTTCCAAGAATAGCAAATAAGAGCTGTGCCGCATACCATCCTGATTCAATTCCTTCCAGGACATGTTTGTAAGTATATTTATCGAGTGACTGATATCTGCTCCGGGGATGAGAGATCGGACTTCGATATTTTGAGTAAAATTGGAGATACTCTTCAATATGCTCCGTATCTTTAATCTGCAGCGATTCATAGGCCTTTCTCCATTTATTTTTAAAAGACAGCGATTTATAACGCTTATTCAGTTCATATTCTTCCAGTTTGACCTCTTCGAGAAGCGGGTGATTATAAACCTCTTCATTAATAATCGCTTCCATTGCTGTCTGAAAAAGAATCACTGCCTGAATGCTTTGTTCTATTTCGATCTGTTCATTGATTTCTTCGGAAGCTTTTTTTGCAAGAGCAAGATGTTCGCCGGCTTTGTAGGAAAGGAGCCTGGCAATGTCGGTTTGTATTGGCATTTCTTGAAATCATTGTACCATGAGCTCTTCCTGCCCACAACCAGGAAACGTATCATATAATTACACCATGCATAATGATCAGGAAAAGAAATACATTTTGATTGATGTGGTACCTCCGACCGTGAGGAGAGAAGACGCAAAGCAGGATCTTGATGAGATGGTATCCTTGATCGGGACACTCGGAGGAGGGAAGATTGTGGAGATAATCCAAAGACGGGCGAATCCTCATCCGGGGACGTATATCGGATCTGGAAAAGCCGAAGAAGTGGCCGTACTTATTGCAAAATTTAAAATCGATATTGTCATCATAAACGGCATTGCAACATCAACACAGCAATACAAACTTCTGCAGCAGTACTGGAAAGTAAACCCGAATATTGAAGTGTGGGACCGGGTAGATCTTATTCTGCACATTTTTGCAAAACATGCACGCACCACTGAATCAAAGCTGCAGATTCAGCTCGCACAAATGCATCATATGGGACCGCGTATGTACGGATTGTCTGAAGAACTCGGCCGACAAGCGGGAGGCATCGGTACAAGAGGAGCTGGAGAAACAAATGTCGAGCTTATGAAACGACACTGGCGGGATGCTATCAAATCAACCCGTGATAAGCTGGCAGAGCTCGTCAAGAACCGGGAAAGACAATTGCAGCGCCGCAAACAGATAGGTTTTCAGACCGTTTCAATTGTAGGGTACACGAATGCCGGAAAAACAACGCTATTCAATAAACTTGCTAAAAAAGAAAAGCTAGCAAAGGATGTGTTGTTTGCAACTCTCGATAGCACCGTCGGCAAACTCTACCTTCCAGCTATCCGCCAGGAAATAATGGTTTCTGATACAATCGGATTTATTCAGAACTTACCTCCTTCGCTTATAGATGCCTTCAAATCTACCCTTATGGAATCAGTTCATGCCGATCTGTTGATGCATGTGATCGACGCATCCGATCCGAAAATGTATGAAAAAATCAGCGTAGTGAACAGCATACTTGAGGAACTGGAGATAGGTGACAAAAAGCAACTATACGTCTTCAATAAAACGGATAAGATCTCACATCAGCACAAGCAGGAAATCATTTCCAATACTCAAGGACAGGAGTATCATTTTCTCTCAGCGGCTACTGGAGAGGGGATTGAGGAACTGAAGGACAAAATCGGCGATATGGTCAGATATTAATCTATCCCATCACGTACGGCACTTTGTGCTTAAAACTGTTTTTTTCAACAACGCTCATGACAGCGTCAACGTGCTCAAATCCTTGCTCTCTGATCTCCTGCACAGTCTTTCCTTCCTCAAAATGAAGATACAATATCTGATCGGCCTCTTCATATGTAAACCCCAGTTCCTTTTCATCAGTCTGTCCTTCCCACAGACCGGCAGACGGCTCGGCATCAAGTATCGATTGAGGAACCTGAAGATATGAAGCAAGCTCCCGTACCTGGGTTTTATACAAATGATTGATAAGTTCAAAATCAGAAGCGGCATCACCGAAACGGGTAAAATATCCCAGGTGATATTCCGAACGGTTTTCAGTACCGCAAACCAGTGCTTTATGCTTTTTTGCCAAATCAAACAGGTGAAGCATGCGAACCCTTGCCATGATATTGCCTGTTCGGACGGAATCATTTTCTGCCGAAACATTTTGCACAATCGTGTCAACGACGTTTTTAATAGAGTAGAGAAGTATGTTTTCCTTCGGCAGTTCCAAAGGATCAATAACTGCATGGAATGTATCAACTGACTTTTCAAAATAATACAGATGAACGACAAAAATATTTTCTTTATCAAGAGCCTCATTTAAAAGATATAACGACGTCGCGGAATCAATGCCTCCCGAAACAGCTATGATGACATTTTCATGTTTTGTGTCCTTGAACGTTGTCTGTATAAAGGCCTTCGCAAGAGCGACTTCGGAGGTAGTTTGTATTGGGGGAATGCTATTCATTTATAAAGGTGATGAGTTGTAATATACGAAATGACTTCTTCGGGAACAAGATACTTGACCGACTGTTTTTTTTTGAGCCGGCTTCTCACCAGAGTAGAGGAGACGTTGTTTATAACGACGTCCTGTCCGTCGATGATCGTGATATGTGACATCCGGTTTGCTCCCATGACATCCTGAACCTTTTTTTCAAGATATTCATAGTCACGACCCCGCGGATAAATCACAAAATTATTTTCCTCAACAAGTGCTTCCCAATCATTCCATTTATGAAAGTCCGCCAGAAGATCAGACCCCATACAAAAATAAAAAATATCATCCGGATGCTCCTCACGAAGATACTTCATTGTATGGTATGTAGAGCTGATACCCCCCAGTCGAATTTCATAATCGGAGGCAACAATACCTCCATCAGAAACGATTTCTGTCATGCGTAATCTATGTTCAGCAGAGGAAAGTTTTTTGTCAAATGCATGTGACGCAACCGGCATGAGCCATATCTGATCAAATGTCATTCGCTCTTTGATTTGGCTTGCAACAATAAGGTGACCGACATGCGGAGGATCAAACGTGCCTCCCAGAATACCGATTTTCATATCGTTATTATTCTATCACGGAAAAAAAGAACTAATTTACACAATATTCATCTATTTCCAACGGTAATCTTCACAATCTCTGCTTATTATCACCTCATGACCAGTGTCGGAATTACTCCTGAGTATGAAAAAAAAGCCGAAAAATTTTATCGGGTTTTTCTTGAAACATTATCAGGATTTAAAATTCCTTTTGTAATCGGGGGAACATATGCCGTCAAATACTACACAGATATTGACCGCCCGACCAAAGATATTGATATATTCTGCAAAGCCGGCGACTATCCGCGTATTTTAAAAAAATTTCAGGACAAAGGGTTTAAAGTTTCAATTAAGGATGACCGTTGGCTTGCAAAGGTCTATCAGGGGCACTATTTTGCCGACATTATCTTCGGATCAATTCCCAGCATGTGGCCCATTACTGACGGATGGTTCAGCCGAGCACCGACAGGAAACGTGCTGGGCTTGTCTATTCGTATCACCCCACCTGAAGAACTCATTGTCAGTAAAGCCTATCGAATGGGCAGAGGTCAGTTTGACGGCGCAGATGTCACGCATTTGATACTTCGGTGCGGAAATACTCTTGATTGGAAGCGCATTCTTACACACATGGAACCGTATTGGGAGGTACTGCTTATTCAGCTGCTGCTTTTCAGGTTTACCTATCCCGCGGATCGTCACATAGTTCCCGAATGGATTATGAAAGAACTTCTGTCCCGCGTAAAGCACCAGATGGCCATTCCGCCTCCTGAAGATAAAGTCTGTCGCGGATCCATTCTTTCTCACAGACAATATGAAATCGCTTACACCGACTGGGGTTATAAAGATATTACTCAGTTTTTTGAACGCAAATCATGAAAATTGCTGCAACCGCAGATCTTCACGTCAGAGAAATACGCGGAGAATACCGGCCACTTTTCCAGGAAATTTCATCCAAAGCAGATGTACTCCTGTTGTGCGGTGACCTTACAGATCGCGGACTCGAAAGTGAACTTTCAATTCTGATTGAAGATCTTGAAGCCTGCACTATTCCGACCGTTGCTGTTTTCGGAAATCATGATGTAGAAAGCGGACAGGGTAACAAACTGAAAGAAGCTTTACATCAAACACACGTGACCGTACTCGACGGTGATTCCACAATCATACAGGATGTGGGCTTTGCCGGTATCAAAGGGTTCTGTGGCGGTTTTGACAATTATATGCTCACTCCTTGGGGAGAAAAGATAATTAAGGATTTTGTCCAGGAAAGCCTGGATGAATCAATACTCCTTGAGAAAGCCCTTTCGCGACTCTCAACGGAAAAAAAAGTCGTACTCATGCACTATTCACCGATTTCGGCTACAGTCAAAGGAGAACCGCCGGAGATTTTTCCGTACCTCGGATGTTCACGGCTTGCAAGTCCGATAAACAGATACGGTGCGACTGTCGTATTCCATGGCCATGCTCATCACGGAAGTCCGAAAGGTATGCTGAATGAAAAAGTACCGGTTTTTAATGTTTCACAACAGGTTCTCCTTCAGAAAAAAAATGCGATGCCGTACATTTTATATACAATTTGAACGGGAGAGTATGCCATAAACTGTCTCAAACCGATCATACCTGATACAATATATACATATGCAAACAGTTCTTGATGCTATCAATAAAGCACTTGGAGAACAAAAGCCGCTCAAAAGTCTGCTGATCGCTTTTGCCGTTTTGGCCTTACTCAGTCTTACCTTTATTCAGATCCTGCCGTTTCTGATTTTTCTCCTCCTTGCCATCATTGTGTATCTGCAGATACCGAAGAAGAAATAGGTACAGGTGAAGCGGGTGACTGTATGGCCTGATCTGTACAGACTTCATGTACAACTTCGGTCTCATAAGCAGGAGACAATGTTGCGATTACAGCCAGTCCTACGGAAGTCATGAGAATTCTCCAGTCATGTTCCTGTACGAATGATTTCACCTCACTAATATTCATATACTAAACTCAATTAACAATTAAGAAAGTATACGTATTGAATGTGAGGAACGTGTAAATTATCGCACTAAATACTTCAAACGCAAACTGTTTGAAACAACGGATATCGAACTGAATGCCATTGCAATACTGGCAATGATCGGGGAGAGCAGTAACCCGAAAGGCACCAATAGAACTCCTGCCGCAACCGGTATTCCGATAACATTGTATCCGAAAGCCCAAAACAGATTTTGTTTGATGATACGCAATGTCTTTTTTGAAACATCGATTGATTCGACTACTTTTTCAAGTGTGCCTTTTACAAGCACAATATCTCCCGTTGCAATCGCAACATCAGTACCGGTCCCCATCGCGATTCCGACATCTGCCTGAGCAAGAGCCGGAGCATCATTGATGCCGTCTCCGACCATAGCGACAAGAGCGCCGTTTTTTTGCAATTCCTTCACCTGTGTAGCTTTATCACCGGGCAGCACTTCCGCGAGAACTTCATCAATACCCAGTTCTTTTGCAACAGTCTGAGCTGTCATGGTATTGTCACCGGTGATCATAACCGTACGCAATCCCATATCATGTAGGCGTGCTACTGCATCTTTCGCATCCGCTTTAATGGAATCGGCAATTCCGATAACACCGCTAATGGTACCGTCAACAGCGAAAAAAGAAACGGTTTGAGCTTTTAAACGAAGCGATTCAGCCAGTTTGTTATCTGTTTCAGAGATTATGACGGATTTTTCTTTCATAAGGCGCTCCGTCCCGACAAGAACCTTTTTCCCTTTTATTTCGGCTTCAATTCCTTTTCCCGATATGTCTTCAAAATGACCTACTTTCATCACTGAAACGCTTTTTTTTGCTTCAAAATACCGGACCACAGCTTCTGCAAGAGGATGATGAGACTCCTTTTCGATTGAGTAGAGGAGTGAAGCATACGATTCATCAGTAAGTTCAAGCGTCTGGACTTCGGGTGCCCCCATAGTCAGCGTTCCGGTTTTATCAAAGACAATTACTTCAAGCTTATGGGCAATTTCAAGTGCCTGTGCATCCTTGACGAGTATTCCCTGTTGAGCAGCATATCCCGTACCGACCATGACGGCAGTCGGAGTGGCGAGTCCCAAAGCACAGGGGCAGGCAATAATAAGGACTGTTATGGCAATGTATGTTGCAAGTTGGAAGGTATTGGCATCTGCGATCAGTCCGAACTGTGGGGCAATGAAGTACCAAAATATCCATGCAAGTGCGGCTATTACCATAACAACGGGCACAAATACAGAAGCTACTTTATCGGCAAGTTTTTGGATAGGAGCTTCAGTAGCCTGTGCCTCTTCCACCATCTGAATAATTTGTGATAGAAGTGTTTCTGCACCTACTTTTGTCGCCTTATATCTGAATGATCCCGATTTGTTGATCGTGGCACCAATGACATCATCACCAATCTTTTTTTCGACGGGGAGAGATTCACCTGTCACCATTGATTCATCAATCGATGAGGAACCTTCAACAATCACGCCGTCTACCGGCAGTTTCTGTCCCGGTTTGACGATAATTACATCTCCGGTCATAACTTGCTCTATCGGAATTGTCAGTTCCCGGCCGTCACGAATGACGGTAGCTTCTTTTGCCTGCAAATGAAGAAGAGCCTTAATGGCATCAGCAGCCTGTCCTTTTGATCTCATTTCCAGCAGCCTGCCGAGCATGATAAAGAAAATAATAAAGACTGCCGCTTCATAGTATACTTCCGTCCCACCTTCAACTCCGGCAAATGCGGCAGGATAAAACGTGACAACAGTCGAATAGAGCCATGCAGCAAACGTTCCGATTGCAATAAGAGTATCCATATTGGTGGCTCTGATTTTGGCCGCGCTTATCGCACTTTGGAAAATTTCACGCCCTCCGATAAAAAGGATCGGGGTCGCAAGAATAAATTGCAGCAGATTAAATAGAGGAATGGATATTCCGGCATTTTCGAGAGAAATATCTCCGAAAACCATCATTGGATCCGGTAACCCGAGATCGATACCGATAAGCACCCAGAACATGATTCCTAAAAAAGGTACTGCACCCAAACCGATCAAGGTGACTTTTTTCTTCAGATGCTGGTACATTTCATATCGCATCTGTTCATCAAGCGTCATTCCATGGTCATGACGTCCGTCCATATCATGTCCTTTCTGCATATTTTTCTGATTCGTATGTCCTTCGATCTTCCTGGCTTCCGGCGGAGAGGCAAGGACCGTTTTTCCTTCTTGATTGTCGACAAGCTGATATGTCCCGGCACTCGCAACTGCTTTTTTTAAATCTTCAATGCTTACTTTCGCTTCATCGTAGGAAACAGTCATTTTTTCGGCAGCATAATTAACTTTCACATCCGTTACTCCGTTCACATCACTCACTACATCTTCTATCAGGGCTTTGCATGATGCACAATGCATGCCGACTATCGGAAATATTTTTTTAATCATAAAAAGGGATGAATTACTAACTTACTCTACACGTACCATGACGGAAGGAACCATGCCCATCGTACAACTGATTTTATATGTTCCTTTTTCCGGTATAAATTCAGCTTCAGACCGGGGTTTATTCAAAAAGATCACTTCATCGTACAGACCTCCCAGCCACATTGCCTGGGCGCAACCGACCACGTTGTTACTCAGGACTGTCAGTTTTGTCGGGACACCTGCCTTAAGCGTGATCGTTTTCGGAAAATACTCGAATTCTTTTGCCATCATTGTCAGTTCCTGATATTGATTTTCACCTTCACCTTTCATGGTCACCCCAAGAGTAGTGCCTGAGGTAGGCGATACGGATGACGTTCCGGCAAATATATCACTGACACTCGGAAGTCCGAGCACATTGAACTGCGCATTGATGTTGTAAAATCCAAAAAGCAGAATAAAAAGACCGGCAATAAGATTGAAAGTCCCGCCGAACGATGAACTTTTCTGAAATTTGAAACTTGAGAAACTTATCCCGGCAAGAACGGGGAGAGTACCGATTGCAAATGCTGACATCATCACAGAACTAGTCAGAAAATTTCCGGAAGTAAGCGCGATACTTTGTGCCATCAGTGTAAAACCGCACGGTAAAAAGAAAGTCAAAACACCGGATACAAACGGCATGTATTTCCCCTTAAAATTCCGCTCATCAGACGCATAACGGGAAATAAATCTGGGGAAACCGAGACGGAAACGTTTTGCCCATGACACTCCTACCATCTGCAACCCGACAATTCCCATGACCACTGATACTGCAATAATGAGAACAGCAGTAAACTGGAGCGAGATTTGGAAAAATGAACCGATCACCCCCAAAAGACCTCCCAGTATAGCAAAAGATATCAATCTCCCGACATTAAAGAGAACAAAGGGTGTTAACCGTTTTCCTTCATCAACACCACCGTACAGCTGGTTCCATTGTCTTGACATGGCAAGAAGTACTCCTCCTACCAAAGCAGCACAACTTGAAAGACTTGCGATAACACCCAATCCGAAAAAGGCGGGGAGAGAAGAGCTTTCATCCAGAGTAAATCGACCGAATAACTTGGTATCTTCCACTATGATATACAGAATGCCAAAAAGAACCATAAATACCAGTGCCTGTGCCCAGGTACTTTGTGTTTGTGCAGGAGTTATTTCATTCTTTGAGAACGAATAGCCCAGTTCTGCAAACTCATCATTTAGTTCTGCAATCTGCGGTTTGTGACCTTTATGGTATGTGATCCGTACCGATCCATCCTGCAAAGAAGCCTTTACATCTCTCACTCCGTTGAGTTTTGAGATCTTTTTTTGCAGGAGTACCTCACAAGAACCGCAATGCATTCCTGATACAAAATAAGTACAGTTTGATATTTTACTCATGTGTTATTTGTATTTATAAATGTCAATAAGTTCTTGCACAAACTGATTCTTCTTCCCTTTTTTTATCTGGTCAATGGCACATGTACTCAAATGTTCTTCCATAATCGTCGCGTCAAGTGATTTTAGTGCCTTTTGAACCGCCAGTGACTGATTAAGGATCTCGATACAATATGTGTCTTTTTCAACCATCTCGATGATTTTTTCCAGGTGCCCCCGAACTATTTTCAGACGATGAAGGATTCTATGTTTGTTATCTTGTATTGTTACCATATAGAAATTAATTATCCATAATCCCTCATGGGGGGATTAAAACATAATACTTTCTGTTATATTCTTTGTCAACATCTTTCTTTCATACACTACATCTGCTAGAATGAGGTTATAATGTTGTACAGTTAAAAGGTTTGAAAGACCGTTTCTGAGAACATCTCTTCTGTCAGTGCATATCCTTTCGATATTTTTTAACTCTACAACTGTCCGTTACAGGTACTATTTATGACTTTTTCTTTTGTTGATATAGAGACAACCGGCACCCGCATGAGACATGACCGAGTAATTGAGATCGGGATACTTCGCGTTGAAGACGGAAGGCTTGTCAGTACTTACAATCAGCTTATCAATCCGCAGACACATGTTTCTCCATTTATATCCCAGATGACCGGCATTTACCCTGACGAACTTGAGGATGCACCGACCTTTGACCTGATAAAGGATGATGTCTATGAACTGCTGCAGGATTCCATTTTTGTTGCACATAATGTTCGTTTTGACCACGGTTTTTTGAAAAATGAATTCAGGCGATATGATCTGGACCTGTCCATGAAACAGCTTTGTACCGTCAAACTCTCACGAACTCTTTTTCCGGAGCACCGGCATCACAATCTGGACGCGATCGTTCAAAGGTTCGGTTTTTCAATCCAACACCGTCACCGTGCTTTTGATGATGCTGAGGTACTGTGGAAGTTTTATCAGGCGGTCGAAATGCTGTATCCGGCAAACAAACTTCAGGAAACGCTGAAATTTCTCATCCAAAAACCGTCGATTCCGACCAAACTTCCGATAAGGGAAGTCGACAATCTGCATGACGGCCCGGGTGTTTATATCTTTTACGGTGAAGAAGAGCTCCCGTTATATATCGGAAAAAGCAAGAACGTCAGAAAACGCGTGCTATCCCATTTTTCGTCAGACCACAGTTCATCAAAGGAAATGAATATTTCGCAGCAAATAAAGCATATTGAAACGATTCCAACAGCAGGTGAACTCGGAGCGTTACTGAAAGAAGCAGAGCTTATTAAGAAAATGAATCCCGTATACAACCAGCAGTTAAGACGTCAGAATGTGTTTACCATCCTTACAAAAGAAGAGACTCAGGAGGGATACCAATCGGTTTCATTCGGAAGGACATCCCGCATCACCACAGACATTCTTCCGCAAATTCTAGGAATTTTCCGAAGTAAAAAACAGGCAAAAGAGTTTGTAGAGGCAAAAGCAGTGGAACATACACTGTGCGGGAAGCTCCTCGGTCTTGAAAAAACAAAGGGTGCCTGTTTCGGTCACAAACTGGAAAGATGTAAAGGTGCCTGTCTCAGCAAAGAAAAACCGATTGCCTACAATATCAGATTTATTGAAGCTTTCGGCGATCGGACGATCAAAGAGTGGCCTTTCCCGGGGCCGATCCGTATCCACGAAGAAGACAGTGTTGAACATCTGACTGACAACTTCATTATTGATAAATGGTGTCTTGTCACAGAAGATGAAGACCGTTACTTTGACTACGATATTTACAAAATCCTGGTCCGGTACTTATTTTCAGCAAAAAATCAATTCAATATCAAAATTCTCACTAAGCAAAAGGAAATTCCGTTTCAGCTTTCATAAAAGTAGTTGGCAAAACAGAAATAAGGCAGGTATAATGAACACTTATGGAAACGAAAAAAATGCTTCTTATTATCGGTTCTGTCTTCGGTCTGTTGATCTTTCTTTTTGCGGCATACGCTATGACCAGCCAACCTAAAGAGACGTTTTTTGAAAGCCTTACAAAAGTGGCATCAACCGATCACACGAAATGGTCTGCAGATAATAAAATCATCCTAACAGAATACAGTGATTTTCAGTGTCCGGCATGCGCTTCGTACTTTGATATGATTGAGAGTCTCGACGAAACATCGCCTGAAAACAAGGAAATTTTTGATAAAGTGACGTTTGTCTACCGTAATTTCCCCCTGGATCAAATACATCCGAACGCACGCGAAGCAGCCTGGGCTGCAGAAGCGGCTGCAAAACAGAATGCATTTTATCCCTATCACGATATATTGTTCCGCAGACAAACTGAATGGGCCGAACTGGGAGACCCGTCAGAATTGTTCATAAAATATGCTGAAGAATTGAAACTTGATTCTGAACAATTTAAAAAGGATTTTTCATCGGATGCTGTGAAGGAAAAAGTTCAGAACGATTACTTGTCAGGGATTGAAGTTGATGTCCAGGGGACACCCACATTTTACCTGAACGGTACTAAAATCCGCTCACCGCAATCGGTTGAAGAACTGAAGAACATACTTCTTGATGCTATTGAGAAATCTACAACATCATAAGGAGACTGCATGTATATACGCGTTCTGAACAGAAAAATACACTACAAGCGTATGGGGAAGGGATCTCCGGTGCTCTTTGTACACGGATGGGGAGAAAATATGTATCAGCTCCACGCTTTAGCGCTTCTGGCATCGAAAAAGTATTGTGCATATCTTATCGATTTACCCGGTTTCGGAAAAAGCGATAATCCTGCAGAGCACTGGGGGGTTGAAGGATATGCAGTTATGATAAAAGAGCTTATCGAAAAGCTAAAGATTACAAGAACACAGTATATCGGACATGCTTTCGGAAGTGACATCGGTCTCTATCTTTCGAGTCATTACCCTGATTGTATCGATCATCTTGTCGTTTGCGCAAGTTCATTCAGGCGACAAAACAGGATTTCCAAACCGGTACAGATGATGAAGCAGATCCCGCGGGAACAGACGTTGATGAGACTGTTTTATAAACCTATACGATCTTTGTATTACTCGCTGTTTCACAAAGACTCCGATCTACTTAAGTATCCTCATCTTGAAAAAAATTTCCGAAAAATTATTGCGCAGGATCTCACGAGAGATATTCGTAATATAAAAAATAAAACGCTTATTTTGTGGGGTGAAAACGATATCAGTACTCCGGCGATACTGGGATATGAACTTCAGAAGAAAATTCGTCGTTCTAAGCTGCATGTATTTCCCGATTCTGCCCATAATTTTCCGTCAGATAAAACCGCTCTCGTTTGGAAAGAAATAGAGCCCTTTTTGCTTACCTAATTTCCCTTATCCGCGAGTATAATAATTTTGAGAGGATTGTACTTGTATGGTAAAGTTAGTTAATAATTAATAGAAACGGGTTCTCATGTTCATCTTTATTCTTCTTTGTGTTTTTTGGATCCTGTATAAGGGTCTTCATTTCATACATGTATTTGAAGAAAAAGATTACAGACTCGATAGATTCCAGGCAGGCATTTCAGATAACGGATTTATTTCTCTCTTCTATACATATAAAATAGCACTTCCATCCGTAACTCTGCGAAACTTTATGATTCTTTCTTTTCACTTTCTTGTTACAGGTGTTCTTTTTCTGTTTGCTTTTGAGGATGTCTATGTTTACAACCTTCTGAGTTACTTTTTCTGGCTTGCTCCATTTATAGCTTTTATTATCGTGTTAACTGCCATCGTTCTGACCCAGATTCCAGTGCAAATATATCGATGGATTATTATCCAGACTGCAAGACTTAAAATGAGAAACTCAAAAACGGTATTTATCGGGATTACCGGAAGTTACGGAAAAACCGCAATCGCAAATTGCCTTTACAAAATTTTTTCGAAACAATATGCAGTCGCTATGACCGACCCCCGCTACACAAATGATATCGGTATTGCACGCGCAATACTTCGGAATCTTTCTGACGATACGGAAGTGTTCATCGTTGAAATCGGATCATACAAAAAAGGCGAAATCAAAAATTCCATTTATTATATTCCGTTTGACTATGTTATTCTTACTGGAATAGGTAATCATCGTTTTGATCTTTTCGGCAGCAAAGAGAACATGTATGAGGAGTTTACGTCTCCGTTGTCAAATCTTTCAGACGATGCGACGGTCTATATGAATGCTGAAATTCCCAGTCCGAAAACCAATGCCCGAATTGTAACGTATGATTTTTCAGAACACGCTGATATCCATCCGACACAATACACCTTCAGTCAGACATATACAAAATCCCGAATACATTACAAAAAACACTCTTGGAATATTACAACGGCATTATTAGGGAAACACTCTCTTCAAAATATTCTCCCAGTTTTTGCCCTTTGTATCGATCTGGGTATAAAGCCGACAGAAGTAATTCATGAATTACAGGAGCTTAAGCATGATAAAGGGTCTTTTTCCGTACATCGCGGTTTACACAAATCAGTTGTAATTGTAGACACTCAGGAATCGAATCTTAACGGGTTACTTCTCAAACTCGATTTTCTGAAACATTTTCCCCAAAAGCGTAAATGTATTGTGACTCCGGGTATCAGAGAGCTCGGAGGAGAGAAGAGGGGAGCATATGAATCACTTGTCGGTAAAATCGCTAAATATAATATGGAACTATATACAACGGATATTTTTTTAAATCACAGCAAGAAAGAAGAGAGAGTATTTACATTTAACGACGTCTTGCATCTTCAAAAACAGTTACTCTTAAAGGTAGACAAAAGCACCGTAATTCTTTTAGACGGTAAATTGCCGGGTACATTAATAGATTCACTTATTGTGCACAAATGATTTCTTCTGAATTTGCACCGAATGAGGGTAGGGGAGATGCAATTCTTGCATTTGGACTGTTTTTTCAACCTTGGAAGTGGAGGAGAGGTAAGGAAATGAATAATCTTAAACGACGTCTTAAAAGCAGATTCTTCACTTCTGACTGCCATATCAGCTTTTTCTTATCAGCACGCGGAGCATTGTATCAATATATAAAAACTCTTTCCTTCCCTGCTGAGACAGAAGTGTTAGTTTCGGGATTTACACCTGCTAACTGTCTGCTTCCTATTCTGGAACACAATCTCAAGCCGGTATATGTAGATATCCATGAAGATGATTTTAGTATGGATATTCAGGATCTTGAAAAAAAATATTCCCCGAAGGCGAAATTTCTGATATTAAGACATCCATTCGGTATTGTACCGAAAGATCGCAAAAAGATATTAGCCTTTGCAAAGGAAAAAAAATTGACTATTCTTGAAGATGTCACGCAGGGATTTGATGCGGCCTTGTTTAAACAGAAGCGTTTTACAACAACGGTGCTGATGTCATTTTCTCGCTTTGCAGCAATCTCTTCAGTGTTCGGCGGCGCTATTATCACGAGGGGAAAAAAGAACGCCGAAATAATGCGGGATGTAGAAAAAAGCATACCGAACGCTTCATTTTGGATGATTTTACAGATCATAATCTATAAAATCGGCTCTGTAGTAATAAAAAAAACCTACAATATCTACATCGGTAAATTACTATATTTTATGATAAAGCAATTCAATCTGATCCCGCCGGCGATGACAAGAAAGGAAATGAAAGGACAGTTTGATTCTTTATATCTAAAAACCTATCCCAATATTTGCGGCATTTTTTTGATGAAGCAGCTTGATAGATTTAACGACGTCTTACTAAAACGAAAAAGATCGGTTCTTTCATACAACAAAAAGGTATCAAACTCTCCTATTCATGACTCAGCTCTTACTTTCTTTCCGCTTATAACTCCCAACCCACTGCCGCTTATTAAGAAACTCAAACAATACAATATCTCCCTTGAAATGGAACAATTCACTTTACAAAACGGACAGATAAATCATCACTTATTCGGATACAAACCGAACAGATGCCCGAAGTGTGAACAACAGATTCCAAAACTGGTAAAACTTCCGACTAACGTTTCAAAAAATGAATCACAGAAACTTATAACAACCATAAAGAAGGTACTTCATGAAAAAAAATAAAACAGTCAATACTCATACAGACTGTTATAACAATCTATTTTATATCACACCTCCAAAATTCGCCCAAACAGGCCTCTCCGGAATTTTAGACGTATAAAGTATCATCTTTTTAAAGTCGATTTAAGTACAATCCGTATAAATCGACAAGTCTTCTATGCATTTCCTAAATGCGCAGATAAATAAGTCTTTCATCATCGTTCCGGCGGAAAACGATCCTTTATATATTGCTCATATTCATGCCACGAACCTGTCGTCACTCTATCCCAAACATTCTATACCATAATGGGCTAACTATCAGCATTAAGGTTGATATAACAATCATATTAATAGGAGTTCTCCGAAGGGATAAGCACGAAATAGAGGAGAATTGAGGCTATAAATGACATTTAGACTGTCACAATAATCCATAATAGGGTAGCGGTATATACCACAAACCAGGACACAGCCCGGGAGAAGTAAATGAGATCTTTTCAAGGAAGATAAAAAATAAAAAACAGAAATAAACGAAAAAAATCACAAAAAACAAATTTGTAAAAAATCGCTTCTCTCTCCTCTCATTTTGGCTAAACGTCGTAAAAGATACAATTTACGACGTTTTATATATTCCGTTCTCCGGCTAGGTTTATGTCAAATTTTGTCGATATCCATAACTGCTTAAATCGAAGGAATAGAATTATTATTCCTCTTTTTTATCGGAATAAATTATTTTTTATTTTTTTATTTTTATTCTATATCGCACTTTTTACCTCTCTTTTCGGAAAATGACCTTGAGAGTCAGGCTTACTCCGCTCGAGAGAGGCACTGACCTTTTGTGATACACAAAGATATCTCGTAGGGATTGCAGGAAGGCCCTTAAGAGAATAGTAGCAGTTCTGACGGCCTAAGTTATCCACATACTTCTGGCAGACAGCATCGAAGTGTATCAAAAAGCATAAATTATGTACGTACGTGAATTTTGTTAATTATCTTATAATAATTAAATATTATTATAGGATATAACCAAATATCTTACGAACGTTAATTTTATAAACATTCTTTCCCCTCTCCTCTCTTCTCTACTTCGGTGTGTCGGTGTTTTTTCTGAAATTATATTTTCAGATATATCACCATTGGAGCGTCAGGACTGTAATAAAGAGCACAAAAACCATAACGAAAGCATATTCGCGAAGCGTGTTCTTGAAAAGTCTGTCAGCAAGGTAATTGTATACAATACCTGTTAAGCTGTAGTAAAATGAGGTCAAAATGAGGGCAATTACATTGATTCTGATCGGCATAAATGAAACCAAAAGCGATACTTCAAGCAAAAGTAAAGCAAGAACTCCGCTAAAAATAAGAAGTCTTCTGTCAAAAGCTTTTTCCAGTTTTACTGTCCAAAAAAGTTGCAGCGATATTAAAAAAGAAAGAAGAGCAATGATAAATGCATTCAGTATAAAATTGAGACGGAAGGACAGGATAACCAATACAAATAAAAATATAATAAACGTCTGCGTAAGATAATTGATGGAAAATGCCGCACGATACAGTTGTAAGCTTCTCTCTACTCCGACGTTAAAAATATTCATTGTCAACAGCACTGCATAGTATCCGAGAGAGAAAAGAATCAAAAACGGTAAACGCGTCAGCCATCTGACGGGAAGCAGTGAATAAAAAAGATATAAGGCTATGGCAAGCATGATCGGGACCACAAACAACATATACCACTCTACCCTATCAATCCCTTCGAAAACGGCAAAATATGTCGTGATATACGATATCAAAAAAATAATCGGGATAAATATATACCATGAATCGGTGAATGTAAAAAATGAGCTTATGGTAAGAAGTACCATCATCAGTAACGTTGCAATTACAATCCTGATTCTTTTGGGAATAACATTTATGAAGCTGAATGCTTTTTGCTTTTGCTTGTTTGGTGTCAGTTTTTTTAACGATAAAAACGACAGATTAAATGAGAATTTGGACTTAGTCGCCATGGTACTAGTATAACACTCAAACGGAGCAGAAAAACTGATTATTGAGTACTGATATTCCGGTTTTTTGCACTTGACTTTCGACGTAATTTTCTTATACTCAACTAAATGGAAAATATTGACACCCTAGAACAAAAAGCAATTGATTATGCCGTTGAAGCAAACTGGGAAGGAGCAGCAGAACAAAATAAACTCATTATCGGACAGGACGAAAGCAACATGAATGCCTATCTCCGATTAGGATATGCACAACTTCAATTGAATAACCTGACTGAAGCAAAGAAAGCGTTTAAAAAAGTTTTGGAACTGCAGCCGAAAAACAATATTGCTGAAGAACATCTGGAAAAGATTGCTATTCTTGCTAATAAAAAAAAGAAACGACACAGTTCCTCAACGAAATTTGATCCTGATCTTTTCATTGATATTCCGGGCAAAACCCGTACTGTTCACCTTGTCAATCTCGGACAAAAAGAGGATTTGGCGGGAACCAGTATCGGCGAAGAGGTATTCCTAAAAGAAAAACGCAGAAAGCTGGAGGTTCGTACAGCTGCTGATGAATATCTCGGCTGCCTTCCTGATGATATTTCCAAACGTCTCGCCTACTTTATCAATGAAGGGAGTGAATACAAAACATATATCAAAGAAATCGATCTTACGGCCGTCGTTGTATTTATCAGGGAACTTTCAAAAGGGAAAAAGGTACGACAGTATCCTTCGTTCCCTTCCAATCCCCATGTGATGCTTTCAGATATCAATCAGATTGAACAGGATGAAGAAAAAGACGGTGAGAGTGAAGATGAATCAGAAGAAGATGACGATGAAATTGTCGAGGGCGATTTGGAGCTTGATGACGAGGAATGGGAAGAATTCGAAGAAGAAAAGGACTTGAGCTCAATCGTTCAATTGGAAGACGAAGAGGAAGAAGAAGAGTAATGCTCAACTTTATTCTTAAAAAACACAATTGAACCTTTCATTTTTCTCATTGAAATCATCTTCCTGATTTCTTTCGGGATGTGGAAATCTTTCATCGAAATCCACGCCATGATGAATGAGATCAGAAACAGTACTGCAAGAATAATTACAATTGTCATAATGATAGTATACCTTATTCTATCTCCCAGTCCTTTTCCCGCATTCCAAGGACAAAAATAATATCATATACATCAGTTTTCCCGTATACCAGCGGACAGGTAAAATAAGATGATACATCCCGTGCTGTTTGTGAAGGTACTTCTGTAGAATAAATAACTTCACAGGTATCCGAACGGTTGATATCCAGAGATACATCGCTCACCCGTATGCCGTTCCCTTCAAGTAATGTGCTGATACGCATAGCCGTCTTATATTCATGAGGATACAGAATCTGGACACTCGCCTGTTCTTCCCGATAGTTGGCTTGATACAACAAACCAATGCTTTTCTTCATGAACGTATCGTTTCTGAAAACCGTATCACCGAGAACATTATCCGTTTCTTTCCGATAACTGATCAGATTAAACTGCGTATCTTTCTCCCCCAGCAGCATAAGCGAAAGATACAATCTATCAAGGACTGATGCATTGCCTGACCAGAAAAGGACACGCAGTACTGATGGTTTTTTTGCTGATTCTTCAATATCGCTGCCGTAATAGACCTCATCACTGTCCGGAAAGAAATAGTAGTGAATAAAGGTCGTTGTGGTTGCGGCAAATGTTTTTTCCAAAAGATGTGCGTTGCCGTCAAGCTCAGCCAGTTTACCCAGCGAACCGACCCGATACTGGCCGTAGCCTCCCGGAACATCTACCTTTAAATCAGGAGGAAATGAAATTTCATAATGCCGATTCGTTTTTGTATCAAGGGAATAATACCTTGTCTGAGGTCCGTACATAATGAAGTTAATACGATCCGGACGGGAAACAAAGAGCGAATGAGAAAAAACAGTTACCCCTTTGTACAACAGATATCCAAGAATAAACGAAGAAAGGATGACATAGAAAAAGAGATATTTCGGCTTTCTTTTGGTACCAATCGGAGTATGCCTCATTCCTCTACTCTAGCACAAATAGGCTCAATCCGAAAGGCGTATTTCAGTAAGAATTACTTTGTCAGCTCAGCTTCGCAATTCACACAGTAAATGGACTCAGGAATGAGCTGAAGCCGCTTGGGCGGGATATCTTTATTGCATCGTTTACAAACGCCGTACATCCCGTTTTCATTTTGTTCCAAAGCAATCTTGATATTTTCGAGTCTTTTTTCAAGAGTTTCAAGCTCAGCCTCAATACGCTGATGACTTTCCTGTTCCCGAACATCGGTATCAACTGCAGCATTGTCATCGACATGGTCCGGATCACTAAAAGGATCTGCTGCTTTCAAATCCTCCATTCTCTTGAGAATCGATTCCTTTTCGGCAAGTAATGTTTTTTTTATATCTTCTTTGCGTGACATAGCGGTTAGGAAATATGATAACGGTTATTTTTTCTTCTTTTTGGATGAAAAAATTCTTTTTACAGACATCCAAATTGATTGTCTAAAATAATAGATGAAGTATAGGCTAACTGTCAAGAGCAACAAACTGCCAACAACTAGATCAAAGCTCATATCCCGGACCGTTACCCGGAAAGCTTTCAGATTATCAAACACAACTGTCACAAGTGCCACATACCAGACAAAAAAGACGAAATTAAAGCCTTCGTAGAGACTTCCGCGCCGTATTGACCGTACGATTTTATAAGCAAAAAAACTGGCGGCAAAGTATGCGAGGGTCTCATAAAGCGCCGTCAAATGACGGGCACCGTCAAGATTCTGATATGAAAGCGCAAGAAAAAACTTCGTTTGCGTTCCGATTTCGGATCCGGCAAAAAATGCTCCGAGCTTTGCGATCGCCATCGCGAGGAAAAACGGAGCAATAAAATAATCAATCGCACGCATAAAATTGATTTTTCTCCAGCTTGCAAAAATCAAAAAGAACAGGAAAAAGCCGGCAAGAAAACCTAAAAGGCCGACTCCGGGATACCCGTTTAACAATAAAAATTTCAGAATGTCGTACCCGAATTCAGAAAAATGCAATGCGACAAACTGGATCCTGCCGACAAGAATCCCCCCGAGAAGTGCAAAAAACACGCCGTCAAAAATTTCATCTTCTTTGTAGGAAGTAAGCGTAATATTTTTCCACAGAAAGAAAGTTCCCCAGAAAAATGCAAGTACAAGAAATATTCCGAATGTGTAGAGTTTGAAAAACCCGAGATCAAGTAAAACAGGCAGCATAAAATGTAAATTTTGATAATCAGCTAACGTTTACGATTACTGTATCTAGTATAATAAAATTTTGCTAACAATCAATTAACAATTACTTGTTCCCTATTATTCATGTCCTCCAAACTAAAAGTCGGATTTGATCTTGACGGCGTACTTCTTTACAATCCCGCCCGAATATTCCGGCCTATCACGGTTGGTTTGAAGACGATCATAAAGCCAAAAGCAACAAAGAAGACTCATTTTTATTATCCGCGGACATTTTTGGAAAAATGGATGTGGATTGCGGTTCACTGGTCGAGCCTTTTTATATCCCCCGGCTTTGATAGGATCAAAGCTTTGGCCAATAACGGAGATATTGAGGCGTATATCATTACCAGCCGTTATGATTGCCTTAAAAAAGACTTCCAGCGCTGGCTAAAAAAAATGGATTCAAAAAAACATTTTCATGCAACATTTCACAATAAAGACAACCTGCAGCCTCACGTTTTCAAAGAAAAGATGATTAAGGAACTGGGATTGGAATATTTTATCGAAGACAACTGGGATATCGTCCAGCACATCAATAAGAATACAAATGCTAAAGCTCTCTGGATTTCCAATGCATTTGATAAACATATCGATTATGAACTTAAATTCCTGTCACTGAAGGATGCCATGGAATACATTGAAACGAAATTGAGAAAATAATGCCAGTATTTTCAATAACAAAGCACAAATTGCTGTTGGTGATTGTTCTTCTTGCCGTATTGTTGCGGTTATACGGATTGAACTGGGATTCGGGCTATCATTTCCATCCCGATGAACGGATGCTCATCATGGTAACCGAACGCATCACATTTTTCTCACAACTGAATCCTGACTTCTTCAACTACGGCAGCCTTCCTGTTTATATACTCGCCGCTGCAGCACAACTGAGCCAGTCATTCACACAAATGCCGGTTGATACGTATGACGGGCTACTTCCTGTCGGAAGACTGCTCTCCACCATCAATGACCTCATGGTTGTCGTTCTGATTTATAGCATTGCTTATAATCTTTTTAAAAATCGTGCTGCGGCTGCCTGGGGATCTTTTTTCTATGCAGTCGCCTTTTTTCCGATACAAAACAGCCATTTTTTTATCGTTGATACGTTTCTCAATCTCTTTATAACCCTTCTCCTCTTTCTCCTCCTGCAGTATCAACAGCATCCTTCCATCAGGAAAGCAGTAATAATCGGGATTGTTTATGCCGCAGCACTCACAACGAAAGTCACTCCCGTTATTTTTGCACCGGTTCTTCTCTTTGTTTTGTTCTTTCCGAAAACAGTTCATGAAAATATTTTTGACAGAATTCGATTTTTATTTCAAAGGGACCGTTTTAAATCACTGGCTTCGATAATTTTGAAAAATAGAAGTACTGGCGTATTGGCATTTGCCCTTACTACGCTTCTGTTCTCGTTTCTTTTTATGCCGTACGGATACATTGAATGGCAGCGATTCCTAAAAGATGTACTGCTGCAGGTCAGGATGAACTCAGATCCGTATGTCTTCCCTTACACCCTGCAGTATATAGGTACTCTCCCCTATCTGTACTATCTTGAAAACATTTTTCTGTGGGGGTTGGGGCCTGTGATTTCCGTATTCAGTCTGATCGGAATTGGAGTATGGTTCGCGCAAGCAATACATGCTTCATCTCACATAAAAAAAATTCCCGTTGCTCTGACGAAAATACTACATTCACCGTTTACCGTTATTTTCCTCTTTTACATGCTCTATTTTGTCATTATCGGAAAATCAGCTGTCAAATTTATGAGATATATGCTTGTTATGTATCCGTTTTTTGCCGTCATGGCAGGATACGGTGTTTCCGTCATTATGGATCTCTATAAGCCGCACGGCGGATTTTTCTCCCGCAACCTGCTAATTCCCCGACTGGCAGTCGGCGTCAGTATCATCTGTTTTTCGCTTCTTTGGACGCTCCCGTTTTTGAACATTTATTCGACAAAAAGTACGCGTATCACCGCTACCGAGTGGATAAATAATGCCGTTCCCGCAGGATCAACAATAGCTGTCGAACATTGGGATGATCGTGTTCCGATATACGATTACGGCAAATATCAGTATGAGGAACTTACTCTTTATGATATTCCTGACAATGAGTTCAAATGGAATATTCTGAATGAGAAACTGGAACGGAGTGATTATATTATCATTGCTTCAAACAGACTGTATATCCCCCTTCAGCGGCTGCAGGAGTGCGATGAACACGGGAGGTGCTATCCTATGACCGGAGAGTATTACCGCCGACTGTTTGCGAACGAACGCGGATTTGTAAAAGTAGCTGAGTTTACCTCCTATCCCAGACTGACTATCGGAAACTGGCAACTCAAAATTATTGACGATCATGCTGATGAGTCTTTTACCGTATATGACCATCCCAAAATTATGGTGTTTAAAAAAATATGAGTAAACTTACAATTAAGGATATCTTTATTGCATTCATTTTAATGATTGCTGCAGCAATCCCACGTGTCATTATGATCGATAAGATTCCACTTGGTATTCACGGGGATGAGGCCTGGACCGCGCTTGATGCTCTCAAAATCCTGAATGAAGGCCCGATTCCGGCTTACTCTCTCAGTGCTTTAGGGCAACCTTCGGGACCGGCCTATCTGACGGCACTTTTTTTCCGTTTGTTCGGAACAAGCGTCGCAACTCTTCGTCTTTCAATGGCCTTTTTCGGTATTATCACCGTTCCTCTTTTCTATTTTTTCATAAAAAAACTGTACGGATCAACAGTATCGGTTATCATGACCGTCCTCTTTTCATTTTCACTTATTCACCTGCATTATTCCCGTATCGGCTTTATGCTGATCAGTGCGCCGCTTTTCGTCATCGGTACGCTTTACTTTTTTTCGACATTTTTATTGGATAAAAAATACCGATCGCTTATGTTGAGTGCGGTTTTTTGCGGTTTGGGAATGTACTCATACAACAGCTATATTCTTTTTCCTCCGTTGTTGTTTCTTGCCTTTCTGTATCTGTGGATTATCAGGCGCATAACCTGGAAGCATGTTACTGTTTTTATACTGACCTTTTTCGTTTCCGCATCACTGCTGCTCGTACAGCTTGCTTCTGATCCGAAAGAATATTTTTCACATCACAAAACGATATCGGTACTGAATCAAACCGAATTTAAAAACGGTGATACCGGAGAGAAACTGCAGTTTATATATGATAACGGACTCAAAAAGACAAAGGCTTTTTTGATAGGACATCTGAATGACGGAGCGGACGGATACGGTGATTATCAGAGCGCAGACTATATCATTCTGGTATTTGCTGTCGGAGGGATTGTATCCGCCATTTTAAAGCGGAATAAATTCATGTTATGGCTTCTTATCGGGCTAATGATCCAGATGATCCCGCTCTTTTCGACTGTTGACGGATACTATCGACGCGTACTGATCGCATACATTTTCTTGTATATCTTTGCTGCATATGCACTTTATATGCTCATTTCACTGTCACATGGAGGAAAAAGAATGGTCCTGATAACGGTTGTATCACTTCTTGGAGTGACCCAAATAATACTCAACCTGTGGCAGTATTTTACCCTGTTTCCCCGTTCTTCTATTGCGCAGTTTGTATTTGCCCCGGGTGTATATGCAGGACTTCAGGAAATTCCCGATAATGCAAGTATTCTCTTATATTCCGAACGTTTCGGCTGTGATTATGAAACATTCCGCTTTTTATTAAACGGACGGACATGCATCCGATATTCGGAAAATATGCTTACGGAAGACGAAACAAAGGATTTGGTAAAACTATACGTGGACAGTCATATCCCCAAAGGACTTGAAGAACCATATGCAGCACCTGTATATGACCGGGACAACAGGATTATCGCCGTCATCGTACGTTAAAGAAACCGTTTGAAGAGACTCAGAATTCCCTGTTTCCACGGGACCCGATGAGAAACTCCGCTTTGCCCTTCAAAATCCGACAAATGAGCCAAATACCAACGGTAATTTTTGATAAGTGCTTCTTTATTGGAAAAACGGGGCCGGTATTTCAGCTGCTTCTCCGCTTTCTCAATTGATACGAACGAATCTTTGGAAGCGGTCTCATATACCCAGGCATACAACGGAGAGATTTTCAAGGCTTCAAGAATCCTCAGTACTCCGATCACAAGTGCCGCCGGTGTCCCGATCACCCTTTTACCGAAGCCTGCTTCATCAAGAACAGCCTGATAGTCTTCCTCCATCGTTGTAAACTCTTTGGCTCCGATGTTGAATACATCGTTTACCGCTTTTTTATCCAAGGTCATACAGGCATAAATCGCATCACACAAATCTTCGACATCCAAAAGCTGATAGCGGTTTCTGCCGTTTCCGATCATCGGAAATCCATGACCGTCCTTCGCCCAGTCATACAGAAGTGCAAACACTCCCAGACGCTCCGGACCCACAAAAGATTTCGGACGGATGATTGAGACAGTAAGTCCTTTTTCCCGTGCCTCTTCACAGATTTTTTCAGCTCTGATTTTCGCCTTACCGTAGGGTCCCACACCGATAAGCTGATCGTGTTCGTACAAAGGATGATGATCCGGTACTCCGTAAACCGCTGTGGATGAGATGTGGATAAATCGCTCAGCCTTGTGGATAATCGCACCGTCAATAACGTTCTTTGTCCCGTCAATATCGGTAGAATAGATGTCTTCTTCCGAATAAAGCGGTAACGCTGCTGCACAGTGGATAACTATGTCAGATCCCTTCATCGCTTCATGAAGTTTTTCCCTGTCACGGATGTCTCCGACAACTGCGGTGATCTTTTTTTTGCAGTCATTATAATCAAACGGAACAATATCGTATGAAATAATCTTGTAGCCTTTCTTAAGAAGATATCTTATGAGATTAATACCCAAAAATCCTGAACCACCTGTGATGAAGACTGTTTTCATGGGTATTATTATGCCCGAACGGAGTTCTATTTACAACTGGCAAGAGGAAATTCATGATGTTCTCCTGCCAACCATATCGTATGTTTGGTTGTTTTATACGGAAACTGTATTCCCTGCTTTGCATATGAAATGACCGCTTCTTTAATAAGCCGTTCCATAAGCTTCTTCCTACGAATTCTGACAGTAATGTCTTTTGAAAAATAGTCAACCACATAGGCCGGGATGTATCTTGCTCCTAGTGTTTTTAGAGCTGCAATCCGATGATGACCGTCCAGGACAATCATAAAATCTTTAGCAACAATGATCGGCTTTTTTAAAAGCTGATCCTGTTTTAATGATCGGACCAGCTCATAAACTCGCTTTTCTGACACGCGTTCATGAGCTAAAAGATTTATAATTGGAAGCATCTCTACTTGTACTTTCATGATTATTTACTCCGTAAAAATTCATCATATCCTGACAGATCAAGCAGTCCATGGCCGGAAAGGTTAAAAAGTATTACTTTTTTCTCTCCCGTTTTTTTTGCTTCCAGAGCTTCATCAATCGCAGCCTTTATGGCATGAGTGCTCTCAGGAGCAGGAATGATCCCTTCAGTCTGAGCAAACGTTACACCTGCTTTGAAAACTTCGTTCTGTCTATAGGCTCTTGGTTTGGTAATTTTTTTGTTATTCAGGAAAGATAGAATGGGTGCATTTCCGTGATAACGAAGCCCGCCGGCATGCATTGACGGAGGCACAAAATCCGACCCCAGCGTTTCCATCTTGAGAAGCGGTGTAAGCCTGGCTGAATCACCGAAATCATACTTGTACTCACCTTTTGTCATTTTGGGACAGGCGGCAGATTCTATTGCCAGTGCTTCAAGATGAGGTTTGCGACCTGAGATTTTATCAATAAGAAAAGGAATGGCAAACCCGCAGAAATTACTTCCTCCACCAACACAGCCGATAATTGTATCAGGGTATTCACCGGCAATCTCCATCTGCTTTTTTGCTTCCTGTCCGATCACTGTTTGATGCAAAATAACATGATTCAAGACGCTTCCTAATGCATACTTTGTTCTGCCGTCCTGTACAGCCAGTTCTAGTGCTTCACTGATGGCAATCCCCAAACTCCCCGGATGATCCGCATTTTTTTCAAGATACGAACGTCCTACGACAGTTTTTATGGACGGACTGGCATGTACTTCCGATCCGAATATCTGCATAATTGTTTTCCTATGCGGTTTTTGATTGTACGAAACGCGGACCATAAACACTTCGCATTGCATATCAAAAAAACGACATGCGATGCTTAGTGCACTGCCCCACTGTCCGGCACCTGTCTCTGTCGTAAGCTTTGAAGTCCCTTCCTTTTTGTTGTAATAAGCCTGCACTAAAGCAGTATTGATTTTATGGCTACCGGAAAGTGTTGCCCCTTCATGTTTAAAATATATATGAGCCGGTGTATCAAGCAGCTGCTCCAAGCGTTTGGCGCGAAGAAGCGGTGTTGGACGATACATTGAATAGATTTCTCGTACTTCATCGGGAATTTCATAATCGTTATCCTGCAGCATTTCCTGTCTGATAAGCTCACGTGGAAAGATTGCTTCCAGATCCTCCGGACTTACAGTTTTCTTGGTGGAGGGATGAAGAGGCGGATCAGGGATTTTTCCGAGATGTTTTTTCAGATAATAATTAATGTTCACAAAATGAGTCGGTATTTCATTTTTTGGGATTGTGATTTGTGTTGTATTCATTGTTGTGTTAATAGAGAAATAACTGATAAACGGATGGACAAAGAGTGAGGAGGATGCATGGGATTTACTACATCTTCCTCAACGCGACTACACGAAAACTGCAAGGAGCTTACCTACTAAGGTCATCAGCCCTCCCGCAATCAGAGCACTCAAAGCGAATGCTCCGAACAGTCGGAAGCACGATCGAGCTGATACGCCTTCCCGTTCGAAGTACTCTTCGATCATCCGCTCAAATGCATAGCTGTTGAACATTGCGCCCATTCTTCGTTCCTTTCGGCTTATTTCCCCCCTGATCCGGATCGGGAGGATACGGTGCTTCCGGGTCGAGCCATGAATGAATCATCTTCTGTTCCTTTCACGAACATAGTGTTGGTTGACAATCCGATATCCCATGCATCCTCAAAGTACGGCTTTTGTGGAGCTGACAGAAAAGCTTGGATTCTGTCTGCTCCTCTCAAGCCAAAAAAAAACCTTCCCGAAGGAAGGCTCATTGAAACGGGTGTTTGTTTTACCCACTACAATCAGTCCTCCTTCTTTCGAAGTACCACTTTCGCCAATATATGTAAATTGTTTTGATGTTCATATATCTATTAATAGCTGAATTAGGCAATGTTTGAAAATTTTCCTCTTTGAACCTCTTTTGATCCACGCGTCACGGTTGCAACGCCGACACCGAGCTTTTGGGCAATCTCATGCTGCGGCACTCCCCTTTTGAGCATTTTGACAATCTGAATGCGTTTGGGAAGCTCCTCTATCTCCTTCTGAGTCAACAAAGCCAAAAGAAACTCCCTCATCTCTTTCTCGGTTTTAATCGACAACAGTATCTGAATAAGTTCATTCATA
>CAZDDM010000001.1:45019-62933 GCA_964504235.1 uncultured Gammaproteobacteria bacterium | reverse complement strand
CATGGAGTATCACGCAAAGATGTTGAATTATTCTTTAATATGACCTATGGCTTGATTTTGCGACAGGCGAGAGAATCGGTCGGAGTGTCGCTTCCGTTAAACATTCTTGATTCATCATCACCTCAGGAACGTCAGATACTTGAACGGTTACGAGGTCGTAATAAACGTCCACTCGTTGATACGTATTGGCTCGTGTTGCTTGATCGCCTGTCACCCGAACAGGCAACCTTTATACGGGATTTACTTTGGACTAAAGCTCCTGACCCTATTGCTATAGCAACGCAGATTGATATGGAAACATTTGCTCACGATATTTTACCTTCACTGCAAAAACCTCTTTTCCGCTTGTTACGGGGTATGAGTTAAGCGGGTCAGTTCACGAGTTTTCGCGGTTTTCTGCCTTCAGGAGGTGTAAGTACTCCGAGTGTTTCAAGCTCATCAATTATTCTGGCTGCACGGGCATATCCGATCCCGAGTCGTTCCTGAAGCAGTTCAGGTGTCCCTTTTCCCTCTTTCAGAACAATCTCTCTTGCCTCTTCGATATATTCGTCAAAATATGCGGGATTGTAGGCCTTCGGGATATACGGAGTTTTTCCCCTTTCAAGATTACCGATTGCGGTTTTTGTTATCTCAATGTAGAGTATTTTATTCTCAATGTCCATGTTTACATCAGTCGGCTCACAACCGAGCTGCAAAACAAGCTCACGGACGAAATATCTCGGATCAATTGTTCCCTTTTCGGGAAGATCGGCTTCGATCCGGAATCTGACGGAAAGCGGCCGGTCATAAGAACGGATGACATATACGCGCATGTCCTGACTTTGAAGGATGTTCTCGATAATGAGTGATATCAGGCGGTATTTCTGATGCACTCCGAGCAACGATTCTCCCCAGTACATGAGGGCATAGCCCGTGAATTCCTTCACAACACGAAGAGCTTTTCTGATGACCTGATAATTTGTATCGATTATAAGCCGGACTTTTTCCACAGGAAGACTGTAAATAATATAGTTCTATCATACCACAGGAGTTTGCGAAGTATGTTATTCGCTGATGTATTCGGTTATGGTTTCGACTAACTGCAGACTTTCTGCAGCTACCTCGGCAGGAAGGGAAATCCAATCGCCGTTTTGGCCGAAACCGTCACGGCTCCCGTATAGACCCGTTTTTCCGAGAGTGTCAATCACCTGAAAAAGGAGAAGAAATCCTACACCCCCGACCAGATTGACGCTTTCTTTTGTGGTACCTAAAAACACGACATTGGAAGCATCCGAGCGGAACTCATCAAACGGTTTGTCAGTGTGGTGATAAAGGATATCACCGATTTCAACTGATGACATATATGTATTATATTATAGGTTTTCATCAATCTCAACTATTAATATTTAAGTAAGTATATATTGTTGATATATTTAGATGTAAATAGTATACTATAAGATACTCCGAATGCATGGAGGACAACGTCATCTCACAGAAAGGAATATAGAAATGAGATGCGATATTTGCGGCCAGTTTATGGCCGAAGTGGACAGCTACCTCGTCTCCGGTGATTCGGAGGATGAGGAGCACAAGGAATTTAGGTGTGCCAACGGGCACACCAAGTCAGAGGTCAAGAAGATCCGTAAGCCGAAGGCTAAGCCTTCCTGATCTCCAAACCCGTGCGGTCCGACATACGTCGGACTGCACGGGAACCATTCTCTTAACTTATGGAAACCTTAAAACCACACGACACATTACCGAACGTTCTTTGTGCTCCCGAACCGCATCGTGATATTTTACGGTTTGTGGAGGGTCAATACGGTACTCATGTGATTCTGACAGGAATAAAAGATGAAAGCCGTGAAGATGTCTATTCAAGACAATTTACGTTCGGGATCCCCTTGAAGAAGCTCTGTGAAAAAAACGGAATGGATCTTCTGGATTATGCTCAAAACACGGTTGTCATATACGCATCTGGGCATCTTAAGAAAACCCCAAACGGTGATTATGAAGTGAGAAATCCGTATGAAGCCGTGCTGGGATTTTTAGAACTCAGCTGGTAACTATTTCCTGCGTATTTTTCCGTATACGGTTTTCAAGAAGGGTCATTTGTTCTGCTGTTGTGCAGTTTCGGAGTTGTCCGAGTTTTTCATCCATGGTCTGCACCTGAGGAAGGGTCATCCAACGGCTTTCAACCATCGATCTGATAATCGTACGATATGAAGAAAGCATTTGTTTTACCGCTTCTTCTCCTTCATCTTGTGATAACCGTTCCAAGCGGTATTCGAAAATAGTTTGCATGGCTTTACCGCGTACGGGATCATGTGAGAGAACCGTGTCCGGATGAGGTGACAGTCCCGTAACCCACCGAAGAAGGGTATCACTGTGTTTCAGATCATCGGGTGTGATTTGACGGAGAGTATCACGTTCGACAAAAGCGGCATAGGCACCGAACACCGCCTGATGATGAGGCAGCACTTCTCCCCGTTCGGGATTCCAGTACGGACCTTTATTCCAGGTGAGCAACTGATTTTGCAGGGACACCGGAGCCATCGCACGAACTGCTTCGATGTGAGCAGGAAGCTCCATTATGATTCCCTGATCACGGTTCTGTTCTGTCATAGGAACCTCATTATACTATCATCTTATAATATTTCAACAAGTTTCGAGTGTGACTTATTGTCCGATCAGGCTCAATATTGACAGAACCTGAAGAAAGCGATACTATGTATACCATATGAAACAAATACCTCTTATTATCGGTGTTATTATTGTCCTTCTTCTTGCTGGAGGAGGCGGTTATTATTACATGACCCAACGGGCTTCTACAACGGGAGCGCGCGAAGTTTCGGACCAGACCGCAACAGAAGAACAGGAAACAACCGGCATGATGTCTTTGAAAGATATCATGGCTTTGGGAAGAAGTCAGAGATGTACTTTCGAATATTCCAGTCCTGATACCGGGAAAACATCAGGGACATCCTATATTTCCGGGAAAAATGTCCGTACCGATTTTACCATTACCGATCAGGAAAATAATACAACGGAAGGCGGTATGATCATGGTTGATTCGACTATGTATACATGGACCACTGTCGATAAAAAAGGCGTGAAAATGACGATTACGGAAAGTCTGGAAGCTTCGATCGATGAAGAGGTCCAGAATACTGAATGGGAGAATGAATATGTGAACCCTGATGAAAAACTGGACTACAAATGTTCAGGATGGAATGAAGATCCTTCGGTTTTCGCTCCTCCGTCTGATATCGAATTTATGGATCTTTCGGAACAGATGAAAGTGTTTGAGGATCTCCAAAAATCGATGGGTACAGATGGTGAGACTTCTCCCGAAGCAAGCTGTGCCGTCTGTGACTCTATGCCGGCGGAAGCCGCCGCAGCCTGTCGCTCGAGCCTAAACTGTGAGTAACGGTATACAGGGTGTATAATATAGGGCATGTCAGAACGAGAACCTATAATCTGCAATGCCATTACGGGTGCAGGATGTTTACAACATGAAGGTTTCGGTATGTGCGATGGTTCGGAATGCCGCGGGGGCTTATGGGAAAACAGAACTATAGCTCCGCATATTATCCGGATTGAACCATGTAACGGTCAGGGCCTAGCACCTCAACCCGAAACTGAGTTATCAGACGAAGAACATTCTTCATAACTGTCTATGTCACGTGAATCGTTCCGCGGATGCATGATACAGGCCGGACTTTCCGGGCTTGCCGTTCTTGCCCTTTACGGTCTTGTCTCCAATATGTCCTGGGAAAACTACGAAGAGAATATGCGCCTGAGAGATCAGGAAAATGCCGAACCTTATCCGGGTCCTGACCGCGATATTCCTCCCCCTCAAGAGTACCGAGAAGTTCCACCACAGCAGTCTCTGCCGGAAACGGCCCCTTTCCCCGTATATCCGTCACAGGAACAGCCACCAGATAACTGCGCAGTCTATCCTGACGGCGTAAGTCACCGCGATGAGGTGTGTGTCAACGGTCAGTGTGACGCGACTTTTTTTGGCCGCCGAGGGCCTGGAATTGATACAAGCTGGCATGTAGAATGGTTTGATTCAGAGGGCCAAAGACATCGTCTGAGTTGTGAAGAATTGCCGGGGAATGCGGTAGTTCCCGATCCGGATCATTAGTTCATACCGCGTCTCAGTTCCTGAAGTGCTCTCAGCGTTTCCTGTACTTCATCGATGCTTTCTCCCCAAATACCCGCGAACTGCAGCCTGCCGAGTTCAAATCCTACAAATCTCTTCTCTCTCGGGACATCCTTATTGATCCCCCAGGATTGCTCCGGCGTACCGCGGGTCATGAAGAGACTGCCCGTATTTTGATCAAGCAGCGTCATAAGCTGGAGCGTGCCCGGCTGAATATGCCGAAGCGTGTATTCGAGTTCCGATTGTTCGAATGAATAGGCATCACTTGTTTTGTCTTCTTCACCGACAAAAACGATTCCGTTTCCGGGAGTAAGCGGATACTGGTTTGCACTTACGGCGTATTTTTTGGTTTCGTCGCCGTATATGAACCGTGCGATAAGCGCATGAGGTACTGGTCTGAGTATTTCCGACATAGCTATATTATACTATTGAGCCTTGTTAAAATCTATCCGCATCATTTGCAAATTCGATTTCCGTTTTATTCATCTGACGGAGCACGGATTTGAGATCTCTTGCAGATATCAGTAGTTTTCCGTCGGAAAATTCATAAGGAAGATCAAGTCTGTCTGCAATTCTGATGACGTCGCGCATGTACGGCATATCGTATGAGTACGTATCTTCTTCACAGTGTTCTCCGATGACACACGCACGACAGATGCCGTCTTTTTCCGAATGGACGCAGATTGCTTCAGTGTTGAGTTGATACAGCCCGAGAAGCGCCGTCGCAAAACTCCTGGCCACAGTATAGACGTTTGACCGTTCATCACCTATGACATCACGGGAGTAATCAGCATTTACAGGATCTCTTGCGAAGCTGCTTCTCATGTCCCACAGAATTCCCTGCATCCAGTCACGAACGTCGGATGCCGCACGTGATCGGGCTTCATACGGCGGAAATCCCGCCTGTTCATACTCCATATGCGCCCGGTCTACCTGCAAGAGGTAACCGAGATGATGTCCTCTTATTCCTGTTTCTGTCATACTGAGCGTATTATATACAATTTGAGCTCAAATTTTAAAAAGATTTTGATAAAAATTCAGAAAGGATAGAGCCCCGCGGCGCGTCATACTGACGGCCGCGGGGCACAAGGCGTACTACTCTAGCTTGATCCAGTTGGGAAAATCGATGGTCCTCGCAGGAGGATTCTTGCCGCGGATGAAAACACCGATGACGAAGTACTCGTTTCCTTCAAGGTGTTTCTTCATGTGAATCCTGAAGGAGAAATCCGGGAGATCCGTGTTAGCAAGGAACTCCTCATACGTTTCTTCGATCGCGGTGCTCATTCCCCGAACAATGGTCGCAACAGTCAGCTGCGGCAATTCCCTACTCATAAAGCAACTCCTTCTCGTAGTAGTACGGATTGTCAAATGTACCTGCCTCCCATGCCACACCATGTGACACTTTCGGCTTGGTACATAGGTATATTATACCCTTTTGGGCTTGCTTACTCAATGCTATAGGTTTTACGGCTGGAGGATGTCTTCAGTTCTGCCGTTTATGGAGATGACTACCTGATCGACTGTGTCGAATTGGAGCAACGTTTGAGTGATCTGAGCGCGGATTGCGGCGACTCTGCATGAACCGCCTACCTGTGATTCCAATGTCGTATCAAAATCCGCATATGCAGTCCCGTTTTCAATACTCAGTCTTTGGATTCTGACACCGGGGTTTATGCTGCTTATGAATCCCTGATTTTTTTCTGCCGTCGACGGTCCTTTCAGAAGCTCATCGAGAGCTGCCCGGGCTGTCTGTTGGGTATACGGTATCTGACGGGTAGCAGCCAGTACCTGTTCGCATTCGGCACCGCGCGTGACATTGTTGAAAAATACCTGTACGGTGAGTTGATCGGTCGTTCGGAACGTGACGGGAATGGTGACTTTATCGATCTCTGATCCGTCACGGGCAGAGTACTGGAATACTTCGATCATTCCCGATTGTTGTGTCGGTTTCGGATAGGTAAGACTTATTTTAAAGGGTCCGAACTGTCCGATGTCAGGACTGTTTGCCGTTGTGTAATCTTCAATGAGTACCCGTCCGCCCTGTTCGGTGAGTCTTACGCTGACGCTGTTTTCAAATGTACGTGCTTCACCGCGTATCACGACGGGTGAAGTGATCTCCGCGCCGGATTGTGGTGATGTGACGATGATATTTTCCGAACGCATAGGTGTCGGGCTGACTTCCCCGGTGACAACTGAAGGCGTTGACGTGGCAACGTTTCCTCCATTCCCGGCCGGAGTTCCGGTTTGATTTCTCCGAATGACAAGCACCGTCCCGACAATGAGGAGTACTGCAACGGTAAGTACGATGAGAGATGTTCTCATACTATAAGTATAGCACCGTTTGAACCGGTGTAGTTAGAAATCGGTAAGAGGTAGTGTTATGACCAATTTTCTTTTTCTTGTAAAAGACTCATTTTGATATAATATGATATACGTTCTACACATACAGCAGAAAGGACAGAAAGATGTACAACGTATTTATCAAGTGCGGTGAAGCATTTACCCCGCATTATGTACGCGGGGTGAAAAGTCTGGGAGCATTGCTCTTTATCCTCAATCAGGAAGGGTTCGACCCGACCGCGGTTGAGGCATATGTGGGAATGACCCTGCCGAAATGCTCGGCAGGAGACACTCTGCAATGCGCCGCCTGGTACAGGCTTATCAGGAAGGAGGATCTTTCTATCGTCTCTGTCGATTTTGATCACGGAGCGACTGAAATTCATCTTTCAACTGATTAAGCCTCAAAAGCCGGCGGATGTCATCATCCGCCGGCAACAACCTTCTTTCAAAATCCATTTGAGAAACATTGTCTGACCTGGTATTATAGTCGTGTCATATTTTAATAAAGAGTGATGGCGAGAGGAACGGCTCGACGACCCATCCGGCAACCGGTTTTGAAAGAATACGGTGCCACACCCGCACCCGATATGGGACGTATTAAAATAATATCTACACTAACCTTCCTTTTTTCACCGATTATTTCTTCTAAAAGCTCTCATCAGAAAGGAGGTGACACACTACATGAGTGAACGACTAAACTTTGAGATTTTTTGTCCGGCTGAACACCAGGAACGCGCCCTTGATATCTTAAGAACGACGGAATGTCTGAAAGGTACTCAATTAAGCTTTTCTCCGGCAGTAAGAAGTACGTTGGACCGCGAAACCGCTGATATCCATACGGTTGAAGGATTCGGTATTTACGGTCAGGCGATGCTTCCGTGTATACAGCAGCTGACGGAGATTTTGGCGGCAGCAGGTATTGCGGGATATTCTGAAGAAAGCAGAATTGTTGTCAAAGATCCGAACAATCCGCCGACTGGCCTTGAGTGATGATCGAATTTCCCCGGATGTCCCGGGCATCTTGGGGAACGATAACAATATCTCAGGCATGAATTTTATGATACTGTTTCAAAACGGGTATCATTCCGAAGATAACCCACATGAAGACGGCAAGTGACATAGAAAGGATGGTGGGGAGTTCGAGCCGTACGATTCTACACTTGTCATTTATGACTGCATTTGAGGGGTTATTGGGATCATAGAAAAGACCGACTGTTTCTCCCTTTTTGTATTTGAGGTTGAGATTCCCGAAGGATTCGAATTGTCTCTTTTCTCCCGTGCTATCAGTGAATTCTATTGTACGGACGAAGCAAACACGTCGATAATAATCCCGATATTTACATAGCGGTTCAACTTCGATCACCGTTCCCGTCGCATATGTTCCGCGATCGATAAGTCTGAATCCGTTGAGAAGTCTTGGGATACTGACTGACAGGATATAGACAGCTGGTATGAGCATGAGCGTGAGTAATAGGAGTATCTGGATATGGAACCAAAACTTTCTCTCTGCCATGACGTGCGCATGATATTTCATACTTTCATGATACAGGAAAGTTATTTCATCATTTCCCGGAGTTTGCGGACGGTGTTGACGTTGCGGGCTGTCTGATGCTTGTAGAAATGCGTTCCGATGATTTTATTCATGCGGCTTTTGGTATAGTTTTTTTTGAGAAGGTGCCAGATGACCGCTCCTTTTGTATATTTGAGAATATCGACTTCGGGATTGATTTTGATCGTCTGAAGGACATCGGGAGTATCCACTTCTTCCCACAAAAACATCACATCCGTCCTCTGTTCTTGATCATTCTTCCAATCAGCAGGGATTTCCACCGTCACCCGATCAATCTCCTCCTTTGATCTGATCACGACACGGATATTCAGACCGAAATGATCTTTGATCCCCTTCTCAATCTCAGCAGTCATCTTCTTCTCATCGCGCTCTTCTGACTTGAAAATCACATTGCCGGAATTGATATACGTCCGAACATCAGAAAACCCCAGATCCTCAAAGACCTTCTTAAGCTCCGCCATACTGACCTTATTATTCCCTCCGACATTAATACCACGGAGGAGAGAGAGATAGGTTGTCATAGTCTTAGTAGTATCAAAAAAGTTATTACAAGTGCCTTGATCGCTTAATCTAACTCTATATCTTTTACTTCATTCATCGAAATATTTTCTCCTTCAATGATCCGATTTATTGCTTTTATACCCTTTAAGAGCATCTCCGCTTGTGCAACAGTAGTCGTTGGCTCAATATCAGTATCTGTACATATTTTTACCTTATCTTTCCGAAGAGGATATAATTCAGATATCACTGCATCAACACTAGCTTCATTCATACAGGTGTTTTTATCAAAATCTTCATACGATTCTAGCAGCTTTTTAAAGCTTTCGGGATGTTTATTATTTGATAAAACATATGTTTTTTTCCTTTCATCCCAGTCATAAAAATCCCACCAAAGCATCCTACAAGCTCCATAACATCCGAGATAACCAATATCACCTGAAATTGAAATGCCATCACCCTTTTGATTTAAGTAGAAATATGGATCTCTGAATGATACATCTTCTCCGAATTCGATATCTACCCATCTCCCTGTATTTTCTTCAAAACCTTTCTTAAAAATTTGTTTGTATGCATCACCTTCTTTCCGGTAAATACCAATGGCACTTTGATTCCAAGTAACAGAATCAAAAACTGATTTTAACGAAACATATTCCTGCTTATCCCTTTCAAATACCCGGACATATTGAGTTACTTTATCAGGTTCACTATCTTCTCCATATGAATACTCGAACAAGTCTTTAAATTCATCTTTATGAACAACTTTCAAATTGCCTCTATAAAGCGTATTTTCACAGATTCTTACAGCCTCCACGCCTGCGGTAGAATCCTTCAACTCATATGGATTAAAACAACTATCAGTTTCTTGTGTCTTTTCGCTATCCTGAGTAAATCCTGAAACACCGAATAATACAATTATAAGAAGTAATAAGAAGATAAGTTTAAAGTTTTTGTGCATAGCTAAATTTGTGAATGTATATAGACTTTCATTATCATTTAAAGATGTTTCCCTACTTCTTCCACATACTGACAATAGTCACATTCTTCACCACACTCCGGGATACTATCTCCATTTAGACATTCATATATATCCATAATTGTCTGCTCGACCCATGAATCATCTCCCTCATAGGGAATCAGTGTCACTTCAAATTCTAGCTTTCCATCAAATGCTTTTCTATCTTTCTGACCATTACAATAAACGAAGTATCCAGTATTTGACACTTTGTATCCATTCTGTCTCAGAAGCCATTGATATACCTCCATCTGCCTTTTGTACCCATCCTGCCAATCCTCATCCAATGCATTTATATCTTTATCTTTCGAAGTTGCTTTATAGTCCACGACAATATATTCGTCATGTGAATTCTGCCACAGATCATCAATCGCTCCGAAAATAATAAGATTGGTAGACTTATGGAGAAATTGAATACCGGTGAAATTGTGTCTCCACTGATCCAAATCTTTATGTGCTATCGGTCGTGCGTCTACTCCGTATTTATCCTGCAAAGGATGCCTCGTACCGTTCATTCGATGAAAATCAAACTCCAGCTTCAAAAGATGATCCACAGCGGAGTTTAGAGCAAATGGAAAGCCGGGTGGCCGAGAGGTACCAAGGACTCGATCGATATAAAAACACCGAGGACATTCGAAAAATAAGTCAATTTTTGATCGGCTGAGTTTGAAAGGAGTAGTAGAATTTTTTTGATAACAATAATTTTTGGAGCGGTGTGAATTGTAGTATTGGGACATATTTAACTATCACAACAATAATATCTATTATATACTATCAGTTAAGAAATTTATCTTTATCTGTAGCCATGCTATTAAATTACTTTGTATAATGATTTTATTCTTATATGCAAAATTTTTCAAAAAGTATTCTCAACTACTTCGCAGCTTACAATGAAACACGATTTCGATTTACTACTAGAGTAGCACAGCAGTGTTCAAACATCGAATATACCCTTGATATTTCTGTTTTTCCCGATTTTCAAAGAGAAATTGTGGAACAGTTAAATCGAAAAACAGGTGTAAATATAAATGTGGCAAAACAGCACTATATAAGTCGCAATATATACAAGTATAAATTTTAAAAACTGAAATAATAGTCGACCCAAATGAGCATTACTATACAAGATGTTGAAAAAAACGTTAAGCAACTTGCATGTAAACATGAATATAATAAAGATTTTATATTTGATCTACTTGCTGCCTACGGTCGATCACAAGGGAACATAACACGATTACGCAATGGACAACTTAATGTCGCTGAAGATACCGATAGTGAGGTCGCTCAAAAAGGAGTAGTTTACTTTAAACCATCTATTCAATCAAGTTCTGAAGACCTTTATTTAATTATCGATGACCTTAAATCAAGTACCTCAGTTGTTCGTTATAGTACACGCTTCGTAATCGTTACTGACTTTCGCAGTTTACTTGCTATTGATACAAAGACAGGTGAAACTCTTGATATTGAAATTCACGATATAACTAAGCATTATGGGTTTTTCTTACCGTGGGCGGGTATGGAAAAATCTCAATTTATATCTGAAAACCATGCAGATGTTAAAGCTGCTGAAAGAATGGCGAAATTGTTTGATTCATTAATCAAATTTAACGGCTACAAAACTGCAAGCGATTGGCACACCCTTAACACTTTCTTTACGCGTTTGTTATTTTGTTTTTTTGCAGAGGATGTAAATATTTTCAAAAAGAATCAATTTTCAAATGCAATTGCGTCTTATACTCAAAAAGACGGCTCTGATTTGCGAGTGTTCTTAACTGATTTATTTAGCTCTCTTGATAATGAAAATAAGGGGGAATACCCAAGTCATTTTTCGGAATTCCCTTATGTAAACGGTAGACTTTTTAGAGAATCTACCCTCATTCCTGAATTTAATAAAGAGTCCAGAGACTTGCTAATTCATTCATCAAGCAAGTTGGATTGGAGTGGCATCAATCCAGATATTTTCGGAAGCATGTTCCAGGCAGTGGTTCGTCCTGGGAGAAGAACTGGTTTAGGTCAACACTATACAAGTGTACCAAACATAATGAAGGTTATCGAACCATTATTCCTAAATGAACTGAAAGATGAATTTGATAAAGCATATAACGATAAGAGAAAGCTGAAAAAGCTACTAGATAGAATGAACAAGATTAAGATCTTTGATCCAGCCTGCGGATCAGGTAATTTCTTGATTATTGCATATAAAGAACTTCGCAAACTTGAACACGCCATTCTGGAGAGAATAGGAGAGCTATCGGGTGGAACTCAGCAAGTTTTATTTGGATCGAGCATAAATATAAAAAATTTCTATGGAATTGAAATTGATGACTTCGCCTGCGAGGTTGCAGTTTTGTCGCTCTGGATTGCAAAACATCAAATGAACATGGAATTTGCTGAAAAATTTGGTATTGAGATTCCTCTTATTCCATTAAAGGAGGCTGGCAATATTGTCCATGGGAATGCAACTCGTCTGCACTGGAATGATGTTTGCCCAAACAATGGCAGTGAAGAAATTTATTTGATTAGTAATCCACCCTATCAAGGGGGTAAGAAAAAAACGAAAGCACAGTCGGAAGATTTTAAGCATGTTTTTAACAATGTTCATTATTCTAAGAACCTTGACTACATTTCTTTATGGTTTATAAAAGGTGCGCAGTACATAAAATCAAGCAATGCTCAATTGGCTTTTGTGTCAACAAACTCTGTGTGTCAAGGCGAACATATTGGTCTACTCTGGCCGTTTATATATGAATATGATGTAGAAATAGGTTTCGCTGTCACATCATTTAAATGGGAAAATAACGCTAAATCTAATGCGGGGGTTAGTTGCATTATTGTCTCCCTGCGAGAACCTTGTAATAAAGACAAAATAATATTCACTAATGGCATAGGTAGAAAGGTAAATAATATTAATGCCTACTTAGCAGATGGAAATAATGTAATAGTTCATTCTCGTAGAGAAGCTATTTCAGATATACCTGAGATGGTATATGGGGATATGCCTTTAGAAGGAGGATTTTTAAAACTCACAAAGGAAGAAAGAGATGAGATATTAAGTGTGGATTCCAACTCAGCCAAATTTATAAGAAAGCTTATTGGTGGAGATTCACTTCTCAAAGGAACTGAACGATATTGTCTTTGGATCGAAACAAGAGATCTAGAAGAGGCTCTTTCTAATTCCAATATCAAAAGGCGAATTGATGGTGTTCGAAGATTTCGGGAACACGGTGGTGAAGTTGCTAGAACGTTGGCTGATCGTCCTCACCAATTTCGATATAGAAAAGTAGCCCAAAAGCTATCGATAGCTATCCCTTGCACAAGCACTGAGCGTCGGGAGTATTTACCCATGGATATATTTAATAGTGATTGCATACTTGATAATTCGGTTCAAGCTTTATATGATCCTGAGATTTATATTTTCGGACTCATTGCATCAAAAATGCATATGTCATGGATGCGAGCTATTGCTGGAAGACTAAAAACAGATTATCGATACTCAGCTGTGTTGGTTTACAATACTTTCCCTGTACCACCACTCCGTAAAGATGTTAAACAGATTATTGAAGAAAAAGCCTTTGCCGTACTCGATGCTCGGGAAAATTATCCCGAGAAGACACTTGCTCAACTGTATGACCCAGAAAAGATGCCTGATGATTTGCGCTTTGCTCACCAAGAACTTGATGATGCTGTAGATAAACTTTATCGCAAAAAACCGTTTGCAAATGATGAGGAACGTCTTGCATACTTATTTAGTCTATATGAAGAAATGGTAGACAAAGAATAAAAATATGAGTAACCAGAAGCAACCAATTAACATTGTCGATATCGAGTATAACCAGACTGGAGACAGTGTTCGCACTGATTCAATGGGAATGCGCAAGATGCAACAACGGGTATATGAAAAACGAACCGCAAAACAGTTACTTGTTAAGGCTCCGCCAGCATCTGGGAAATCACGAGCTTTGATGTTTGTAGGTCTTGATAAATTATTCAATCAGGATCGAAAGAAAATTATTGTATCCGTGCCAGAAAGATCAATAGGAGCTTCGTTTGAGAGTACCGATCTTAAATCATATGGTTTTTTTGCTGATTGGGAAGTAGATGATCGAAATAATCTTTGTACGCCCGGCACTGAAACTAGCAAAGTAGACGCCTTTATCGCGTTTATGAGTAATAGCGACCCTATTATGATTTGTACGCATGCCACACTACGCTTTGCCTTTGAAGCCCTTTCTCCTGATTCTTTTAATGGATGTGTTTTGGCCATTGATGAATTTCATCATGTCTCCTCAGATGTTGGTTCAAGTAGACTCGGTAGCTTGCTTCGTGATGTTATGTACGGCAGCGATGTTCATGTTGTAGCAATGACAGGTTCATATTTTAGAGGAGATGCCGTTCCAATTTTGTTACCAGAAGATGAAGCAAAGTTTACAGCGGTAACATTTAACTATTATGACCAACTTAATGGCTATGAGCATTTGAAATCTCTTGGTATTGGTTACAATTTTTATCAAGGTCGTTATACTTCTGCAATTCACGAAATACTCAACACTGATAAAAAGACAATTCTTCACATTCCTAGCGTGAATAGTGGTGAGTCAACTAAAGACAAAATTGAAGAGGTAGGACAGATTCTGGATACGATTGGCACAGTAATTGATCAGGACAAAGATACAGGCATAATTCATGTTAAACGCCATGAAGATGGAAAAGTCATAAAAGTAGCCGATTTGGTAGATGATACAGATCAAGTCAAACGAGCACGGACATTAACGTATTTAAGTCAAACAGCCAAAAAAGACATTCAAGCGGTAGATACAATTATTGCTCTTGGCATGGCTAAAGAAGGCTTCGATTGGCCATTTTGCGAGCATGCTTTGACCGTTGGTTACAGAGCATCATTAACAGAAATTATTCAAATTATTGGTCGCTGCACTCGTGATAGTTTCAATAAAACGCACGCACAGTTTACAAATCTCATTGCAGAACCGGAAGCGACTACCGATGAAGTTAAACTTTCTGTAAATAATATGTTAAAGGCTATTACTGGCTCTTTGCTCATGGAACAAGTGTTAGCTCCAAATTTTAAATTTAAAGCAAAGAAATCAGATGATAGAACACCTGAGAAAGGAGTAATTAGCATAAAGGGGTTTAAGGAACCAACTAGTGAACGCGTGAAGCAAATTATAGAAACAGATCTTAACGATTTAAAAGCTAACATCTTGCAAGATGAAAAATTTATTAAAGCAGCTGCAGGTAACCTTGATCCAGAAGTTACCAATAAAGTCTTAATACCGAAGATTATTCGTGAGCGTTATCCAGATCTTGATGAAGGACAAGTTGAGGAATTGCGACAGCAAGTAGTTGTCGACTCAGTTATAAAAAATGGGGAAGTTAAGGAAGTTGGTGACCGGCGATTTATTAAAATGGCTGACAAATTCGTTAATATTGACGATATAAATATTGACCTTATTGATTCTATAAATCCATTCCAAAAAGCGTTTGAAATTATCTCTAAATCAGTAACTACGCAAGTTCTTCGTGTTATTCAAGAAGCAATTGCCGCTACACGAATTGATGTAACAGAAGAAGAAGCAGAGTTGTTATGGCCTAAGATAAATGTTTTTTTTGAACTTCATGGTCGTAAACCAGATATTAACTCTAGAAACGATCAGGAAAAACGAATGGCAGAAGTGTTAGCGTATCTGCAGCGCAAGAAACTTGAAAAAATGAAACAGGAGGAAAGCAATGTCTAACCGCCTGAATAAAATATTTAGCACAGATAAGCATGATTTACTCAAGCTTAAACCTTCCACTAAACCTACGACCCCTGAGGATAGATTGGCAGATTCATTTTTAGAAATTAATGATTTTTATAACGAACAAGGGCGCATACCAATGGTTGATGCCACTGATCTAAATGAGCGCAAACTTGCTGTGAGACTAAAAGCGTTAATTTTAGATGATGAAAAAGCTGAAGCTCTTACTCATCTTGATACACACGGGTTACTTAAAACACCTCCTCCGCCAGAAAATCTCGAAGATATTTTTTCGGGTGATAAGTTTGGTTTACTAGAGGATCCTACTGGTGTATTAACAATTCGTAATCTGCCTACCAATTTAAAGAAGGCTGACAAAATTGCGCGTGCACATAAAAGCAAAGATTTTGCCAAATATGAGCAAGGATTTAAAGATGTTCATGCAGGTTTGAAATCAGGCAAGTTTCTACGCACCCACATTAGTAGTGAGGATCAAATACAGAAGGATAGGTATTTCGTATTTTCTGGTGTATTGGCTTATGTTGAAGATCGAGCCGAAAGCTTTGACTCTAATGGCAAAAAGAATGCACGCCTGCATGTGATATACGAAAATGGTACTGAGTCTAATATTTTACTTCGCTCCTTTGCACGGACTCTCTATCGGGCTAAAGAAGGTGCACGAATTGTTCCAGAAAACTTTCAAACAATCCCTGAATGGCAAGATGATACAGAAGAAGATCAAGAAACAGGTAGTATTTATATACTTAAGTCACTAAGCGATGAACCTCGCATACAAGATATTCAAAACCTCTATAAAATTGGATATACCAAAGGAATGGTTGAGGATCGTATTCGCAACGCACAGACAGACCCAACTTATCTTATGGCACCTGTAAAAATTGTTGCAAGTTATAAGTGCTTAAACATGAATACTCAAAAGTTAGAACTTCTTATTCATCGTTTTTTCGGTGAAGTAAAGCTAGAGATGTCGTTTAGAACATCTGATGGAAAAAGTTATGTACCGAGTGAGTGGTATGTAGTACCTTTAAAAGTCCTTGACAGAGCAATAAATTTGTTTATTAATGGTGAGATAGTACACTACCGTTATGATTCTAGTTTGCATGATATTGTATTTATTGATGATAGGTAAGTTAAAGAAATTAGACTACACTTTATTATGGTGATTGGTTACAATTAATACTAAGGTATGAAAAAAAGATCTGCTATTGATTTATTTTGCGGTGCCGGTGGTCTGACACAAGGCTTAAAACAAGCTGGTTTTAATGTTGTTGGCGCTATTGAAAACCACCCCACCTACGCAGAAAGCTATCAATTAAATCATCCAAAAACTAATCTTAAACTCTGTGATATTACAGAGCTTGATCCAACAAAATACTGTAAAGAACTGGGTCTGAAAGCTGGTGAGCTAGATTTGTTAGCTGGTTGTCCACCCTGCCAAGGTTACTCCACAATTGGAACAAGAAATCGTGGAAAAAAGAATGATCCACGAAACGAGCTCGTATATGAAGTTTTGCGTTTTGCTTTAGCTTTCGAACCTAAGACTATTATGATGGAAAATGTCCCAGCCCTTGCCAAGGACAAACGACTTAAGAAGTTGCGAGAAAAGTTGGAAGATATCGGTTACAAAATAGATGTAAAAATTTTAAAGATGTCCCACTATGGTGTGCCCCAAGCCCGTCGACGTATGATTTTGCTTGCTTCAAAGTTAAACAATATAGAAGTTGTTAAACAAGAGTTAGATGAAGACAAAATGAAAACTGTCCGAGATGCAATATCATTCTTGCCCCCAGCAGGACAAACTAACGACATACTACACACCGATACTGATCTGCGTACTGAAAAGATCAAAAAGCTAATTTCGATGATACCCAAAGACGGTGGAAGCAGAACTGATTTAGGGGAAGAGTATCAACTAGAGTGTCATAAAAGAACTAGCGGATTTAAAGATGTATATGGACGAATGGCTTGGAATAAACCATCTCCAACTATAACAGGTGGTTGTAATAATCCTTCAAAAGGTAGGTTTATACATCCAGAAGCAGATCGGGTTATCACCCTTAGAGAAGCAGCGTTACTTCAAACCTTTCCTATAGACTATAAATTTTCGCTTAAATCTGGCAAAACTGGCGTAGCAATGATGATTGGCAACGCTCTACCACCAACATTCATTGAGTTTCATGCTCGTAACCTTATTAAACATTTAAATGAAGCCGACATTTAAAAAAGAACTTCTAGTTGTTTATTTCCATCATAAGGATGATATAGTAAATAGTTAAATTTCTTTTTGTCTTTAAGCTTTTCAATACAAGACCGTATTTATTTTGACTTTCTTCAATATCATTTGGAAGCTTCTCTTTCTCACACTCCTATTCTACCACTTCTCTATCTATCAAATCACATAAACCCTCACATACTTTTGCTATAATCAACCTAATACCATGTCTATTGAAATGGTTCGGGAAAATCTTTCTCGTTCACGTGAACTCCACCACCAGCTGGCTGCAGCCGGATATACAAACGGTTGTGTTGAAGTCTCTCTCACCGCTCTCGGAGCAATGATCAATCCGAGTTCT
>CAZDDM010000001.1:0-44919 GCA_964504235.1 uncultured Gammaproteobacteria bacterium | reverse complement strand
CACGGCGGACAATTCGGGATTTATCAGATAAAGCAAAAAAGCGGCTGATCATCACTCACCTGTCTCACCATATTCAAAACCAGCGTACAGATACAAAAATATACCCAAAAAACAGCAGCGGAAACAGTGACAGGAGGAACCAGGAAAATGGTATCCAAGCAAGATAATACTTCCATGAGATTTTATGTTCTTTTGCATATCTGACTGAGTATACCCAAGAAACGATCTGTTGGATGAGTACCATAACGATCAGACTTGAAGAAAGTGCTTCGATGCCGGCATCTTTTGCGGATCCCGGAAAAAATCTGGAAAAATCCGGGTTTTCACTCAGTCCGCCCACGATATAGGGAATAAGGGCTAATACGACAGTAGCATACATCATAAAGACAAATGGCCTCAGGATATGACGTCCTCTCAAAAAAGAAAACGGAAGTTTGAGAAGAATAAAACCCAATACCGCGGCTAATGCAATCGAAACATAACCCGCAAAGGGCCGAAATACGGTAACGACAAACACCAAGACAAAAACGACAAATATCACGACGACACTCAATCCCAAAATACGAAAGACATTCTTAAATGAAAGTGAATTTTGTTCCATTCTCTAAAAACAGTATACAAATAATAACGTTTCCTATCAAATATTACCGTTATCTCCCCTCCAAACATTTCTGTGTCTCTGCCTTGATCGCATCCTGGAGGATGGAGCGGTAGGCGTCGGGGATTTCGCTGACGTCTGCGACTGCTGCTTTTGAGTAGACTTCTTTCTTGGCCTGTCTTTTGCAGCGGGCTTCCGGAGAAAAGTACCAGCCACCGAATAAGATCATGACGATCAAAAACACCAGTAAGGCCCGCTGTCTGCCAGACAATCTGAAGGCGGATTTACTTTTTGGAGATTGTTCGGAATCTTCACTCATAAACTGCATGGAAATGCTATACCACTCAGTTTACAGGATAAAATAATTTTGTTAAATAAAAATCAGCCGCGGTAGATCAAAAACGCAGTGTAGGCAATATACCCCAGGACCATAATAATTCCCTCTTTCCTTCCGAGAGTATGCCTTTGCCAAACGAAAATCGACACAAACAGGACCGCCGTCGCAATCCAGAGAATGATGATATCGACGATCTGAATACCCCGGATCGGGATGTCTTTGACAAATGAAGTCGCACCGAGAATCAGGAAGATATTGAAAATATTGGAGCCGACGATATTCCCCACCGCAATATCGGCATTCTTCTTCCGTGCCGCCGCTATGTTTGTGAACAGCTCAGGAAAACTCGTACCCGCCGAAACCAAAGTAAAACCGATCAGCGTATCACTGATATTCAGCATCCGGGCAAGGGCAATCACGTTGTCAATCGCCACCTGACTTCCGATCACAAGACCCACCAATCCCAAAATGATGAACAAAACAATCTTCCCCATACTCATTTTCTGTATCTCAATATCAGAATCACCCGAAACCTTCGCAATACCGAACGTGTAATACAAAAAGATGATGAAGAAGGCAAGAAGAGTCAGCCCGTCCGAGCGCGTGATCACACCTTCAACCTGAGATCCGGCAAGCACGATACTCTGAAACTGCCGCTCATCAATAAACGTCCGGAAGCCAAGGATCAATACAAATATCGCTCCCAGAAAAGAGAAAGGAATCTCTTTCCAAACGGTATTTTTCTGAACCTTCAGGGGATAAATCATCGCACTTATCCCGAGAATGAAAAAAATATTGAAAATATTGGACCCCACCACGTTTCCCAAAGCAATATCCGTACTGCCCTTGAAAGCACTCGTCATAGATACCAGAAGCTCAGGAGCGGAAGTCCCGAAGGAGACAACGGTCAGTCCGATCACCATCGGAGCGATACCCCATTTGAAAGCAAGAGATGAGGCCCCGTCCACCAGAAAGTCGGCACCTTTCACTAAAATTACGATTCCGATTATGAATAAAATGAATTCAATCATTGATATCCTAATTGTATACAACCCTTATTCAGAGTCAATAAAGACTCAACCACTCGTTCTCACTCTGATACCCGGATTTAACGGGAAAAAATCCGAAACAGAAAAGTCAAAAGGATACTGGCAAGAATCGATGTCGTGATTGGGAAATAGAAGGTAAAGTTGTCACGCTTGATGTAAATATCTCCGGGAAGTTTGCCCAAAAAAGGAATCGACGGCCCATAAGACATGAGTATCCCCGCCAAAATGATGACTGCACCGAAAATAACAAGTATCTTTCCCATATCCATAGATTTATTATACCTGTCTATCTTGCCTGAGTATCAAATACACACAGTATTCTTACACTCTCACCTCATTTGAGTAAAGTGAGACTATAATAACATCAATTCTATAAGTTCATTTTTTTTCATATGGCAATTGAAAGCTTCTTCCGACGATTGGGACTTCGAAGAGATCCCACAGCTCAAGATCATGGTGTTGCGGCAAGCGTACTCGTTTATTCCAATCACGGATCGGAGCCCGTTGAAAGAAGGCAGAATATTTTCAAAAAGGAACTGGCACAGTATCCGGGCCTCGAACAATACCCCGAAGCACTTGCCTATTTAGCCCGGATCGGAGTATCACCGGCAGATTTACAAGCTATCTATCCTGATTTTGAAGACTTCGCAGAAAGTGAATTTGACGATCGCGGACATGCATTCAGATACATGGAAGGTCCCTACCAGCACTATCGGCTTGATCGCGTGATCTTCCCATCAGATACTCATTACCCCTACACTCTTGCAGTCGACCGGCAGATGAGATATTCCCCTCACAGGCAGCACTCCTTCGGTCTTCTTTTGATGCCCGAAAGACGTATCAGAATGAATGTATACCCTGATACATCTGTATCCCTGCAGCTTCAGACTGCGACTTCGTCCGATCTTACCGACATTGCTACCTTTTTCATTGATCCTGACGGTGCTGTCGATTACAGCGAACATGCGATGCGTGCGAGTCATTTTCTTCATGATGATGAAATGAAACATCAGGAACGTCCCGTACCGCAAAGACTCCACACCATCACCGACCCGAGCGCCCTGCAATCCATTCCGTATTTTTCGCAGGAATATCTCGAACAGCAGTGGGATCTTACTGAAGCAGATATTGCCGTACCGAGTCAGGAGCTTGCACGAAAGATTCTGACTGCACCTGTCGAGACGGGAGTGGACCTCAGAGCCATACTTGCTCAGTAAGTATTCAGATTTCTCCACACGTAAATCGCGGATACCCTCAAAAATGGGATGACAGTAGTGAATATAAAAGCGAGAATATTATTTTTTTGCGACTTGGGAGGTGCGCAGCTACAAATTCCGGCGAGCACGCCCACAGAGCATAAAAAATAGTATCGAGCGATTATATTCTATCCTCCGATCCCTCACCCAGACTCAATTCTTCTTTACTTATCATATATTATAGGCTATAATACATATTCAATGTGTAATTCTAAAGAAATTGCTATCTTCGGCAATGGGCCGGGTAGTATATCCAGCGCAGATACACTCACAAACTCCGGTCACCGGGTGACCCGTATCGTCCCGGATGCACCGCAAGGGAACAGTCGTTCCATATATAGCACCTCAACAGGTATTTACCGTGATGTCATGGAGACCTATTGTCCTGCAGAATATCGGAAACCGCTCCCTACCATGAGAATCTATACCGTCAACGGCACTGATTTCAGCGTTGAGACTGGTAATGACTATTTTATGGTCAATTACCCCCAACTTACAGTGGATGCAAACGCCAGGCTGAGCGGCAAAGAAGGTATTACTGTAGAAAGTTATTCGTCAAAAGAGCTTCGCCACGTCAAAGTACATGAAAGCGAAACCGGTGTAGAGGTCACAATAGACGGCGGGACAAAGCAATTTGATGCCGCCATTGACAGTACCGGAGCCGGCAGATCCATCATGACTCACGTCGCACCTGAAGTGGCAAAACGGGATAAAATCGCAGAATATGTCTATGCAGGACAATATCCCGGGACATTGGCACAAGATGAAATGATCCTCGTCTGGGATAAGACAGGAGCCACCTCCTGGATCAACCCCAGTATTTACACGGGACCCAACGGTGAACCGCTTCTTGATATCGTATATTCTGCATGGGGATGGGAATCCTTTTTTCCCCAATTTCTGAATGAAGCAGACACCCGACTCAGACACCTTGTCGATTTTGCGGAAACAATACCGGGCCTTCAACTGATTGACAATCACCCCATCGAACTTACGGCCGGAAAAATTCTTTCTGAAGGATTGTACAAACCTGACACACAGCATGTATATGCAGTCGGTGAAGCGGCAGGCGTCGCCAAGCCGAAAAGCGGAGAATCATTCAACAGGACGCTCCTTAGCGGTGTCGTCACGGCAGAGGCAATCGATCAGAATCATACTCCCCTGCAGGTACATGACAGACTCAAGCAGTTCTGGCCGAACGACTATCAGTTTCTGGCTTTCACGCTTGCGAGACTGCGTGAACAGCATACTGGTAATACCAGCAAACTGATGGATACGATGGGCAGCTGGTTCAAAAACGGTTCAGTCGATCAGGAATTTATCAAACAAATGGAAGACTACATCATAAAAGGAAGTATCTCTCCCGCTCTGCTTCAGCGTTTCGTGACTAATCCGGTATTTTTGCAGACAGTCGTGCACACCATGCTGACCTACGCCAGAATCAAGGTATTCGGCATGAGTTCATTCCCCCGGAAATGGACACTCGGAAACGTACCCCAACAGGCACCTGCATACAGCTCGTAATTCAGAATACAAACGGGATCAGCCGTTTTGTGTGTTTTTTATACTCGACATAATCATCCCCAAACCGCTTTCTGAGCATCCTCTCTTCGTACATCATTTTTATCAGGAGATCTGTGACAAGAGTCATGAAAATGCCGATCCTGAGAGGCGTATATTGATTTACCAGCATCCCCGCTCCCATCAGAATCACGGAAAGATACATCGGATGTCTGATAAAACGATAAATGCCGTTTGTCACAAGCTTCGCTTCAGGATGGACTTTCGGAGAAATCCGAAGCTTGCTCCGGCGCATCGCCTGCAGAGCAAACATACCTGTCACGGCAGAGGCCATATACAACACGAGTGAAAGATATGACTCAGGCAGAATCCGAGCGGACAAAGCCAATAAGACAAGCGATACGAATTGAACAATAACCAGTAAAACAGCCATATCATATGATACATAATCACGATCCATATCTGAACGGTTTTTCATAAAATATTCACAGCTATCTCATAATAGATTGTTATAATACTCAAATGTCAGTACAACTCGAAACAATACAGGTTACGGAACAGTCACCGATTGAGGAAGATGTTATATGCATGAATGAATACGGAGACAGAAGATACGTATTCCGTGCAGAAGACCCCCGGTTCCCTCATATCAAAAGGACTGCTTTCCAGGGACTCACTCTGTACGGTGAATGGATAGAACTTCTTGAGGTGACGGAAGAACAGTATAAGGGACAGGCACCTTTGTACACCTTGGGAATCCATGTCATTGACGGTCCCGACCAAGAGAGAAACGGAACGACTCTGACAAAACTATTTTACGGAAATGCACGATCAGGCTGGGAAGAAGGTTGGAGGACACGGGTAAAATCAAATGTGCCGACAACGATGGAAGAAATGAAGGAAATGAAAGCACAGATACTTACTAGAGATCAATTACCGCAGGTGTTAGATACCGAAGCAACGGTCCGATCTTTTTTTCAGCAAATCGAAGCAAATGATTTTGCGACTCCGGCACTGTTCGTATCTGACTACTTGCCTGAAAAGGGAGTTTGAACCATATGAAATAAGCCGACACGTTCGAGACACTCATACATCCGATACTCCGCCATCTGCATCTCGTGTTCAATGACTGAAAGATCCCCATGTAAATCGGGATCCTGCTCAAGGACTCCCAAAGGATATCCGACAAGCGCCAAAGCACGGTAATCCTGATATACCCCGGGGTCGATTATTCTCGCATCCATTTCCCTCGGTGTCATACGCCTTACAAGCGTCTTACTGAACATTTTGCTTGTATCACATACCGTAAACATTTCCTGACGCCCTTGGTGATGATTCATCACACCGATGACATGAAGCTCATTTCCTTTGCAAGTCCTCTCGACAGTAGCCATCAAACCGCCGATATAATATCCCCCGTCCTTTTCCTGAGAAATCTGTCTCTGAAAATTCCTGAAAAAATAAGAGGGGGTCATCTCAGGTTCCATCGCGTGTGCTGCCGTATAATTCCCTTTTCGGGCATGCTCTACCGCGACACATGCGGCAATATCTACGAGAGATTGTGCGTTTGCATCAAGAACTGCAAGAGTCGTTTCCTCATGAGGAGGTTGAGGTGACAATGCATGAACAACTGCTGAAGCACAGTTAATGTACGGTTTGTCTTCTTTTATGTGCCTGTATGCTTCAAGTACTGACATTTTTTCAGAGAATAATTCAAAGAGATTATAAAGACGCGACGCGTCCGTGTCAATATACACGAAAAACTGTCTTCTTACAAGTCTTTCACAGTAGAGCCGCTATAGTGAAAAAATTAAGTAAAAAGAAAGGAGGTGAAAATATGAAAAAACTTATCGGATTTCTGACTTCATTTATCGCACTCGCATTCATTGCAGTTCCTGTATTCGCTTCAACCGCTTCAGTCAACTTTGATACTCCCACATTTACAACCGGGGATATCAACGGACAAAACAATTGGATGAAAACAGGACCGTACGATGTTGAAGTTGAAACAAACACCTACGGTATTCCGTCATTCGGAGACCAGACACTGCGCATTTCCAATGCCGTCACCAGCAGCTCATTCGGCGACCATACGTTCGCAGAACCGCTCGCTGATGCAGTCGGAGAAGCAGACGCTACCGCCAACGGCTATCCGGAAGGAGTTCGTCAAACACGTTTTGACATGCAGTTTGATATTGCATCTACCTCCCCGACCGAACAACCGGGAATGTTCCTTTCAGTGTCTCCAGATCGCGGTGACGGTTCCCGGATGAGTTACCTCAGTTTTACTGATACCTCAACAGGAATTGACGTGACATTTTATGATGTCCAGGGTACTTCGAGTCCTGCAAACTTTGTAGGAACGTCAATTGCAACTCTTGACAGAACAGTTCCCCACACAGTCCGTCTTGTGATGGATGTGGTGGACGGCGCGTCAAATGACGTCGTGGAAGTCTATGTCGACGGAGTATTGGTCCATACCGGAACTTCATGGGAAAATTATTATCGATTTGATACTGAAGCATCAGCCGAACAAAGTCCCCGAATCGTACGAACAGTACTCTTCAGGACTTCAGGCACTGCTATACCTGCAAACGCGGGGAACGGTTTCCTCTTCGATAATCTCACCATGGAATCCGCATCAACACCCGCAGCTGACACTGAAGCACCTGATGTCGAAATCACCGCTCCCGCAGACGGAGCAGTGCTGACAGGCACGGTCGATGTCCACGGAACAGTCACTGATGCCAATCCGTGGCGATACTACACTGTAGTTCGGGATTCATCAAATGCAGTTGTCGCAGGACCGGGTACTGTCAATGACAGCAACTCGTTCACTGATCAATCCCTCTTCATGTGGGATACCACTGCAGTTCCTGACGGCACTTACACAATCCGTCTTGAAGCACGTGATCAGTTCGACAACAAGGATGCCGGATCAGTCGATGTTATTACCGTCGAAGTAAACAACATCATCGGACCGCCGACAGACAAAAATGAATGTAAGAACGGAGGATGGATGACATTCAACAGTCCTACATTCAAGAATCAGGGACAATGCGTAAGCTATGTCCAATCAAATGAGAAGGCCGGAAAGAGATAATGTATCTTTTCACCTGATCGATTAAACACCCTCTGAAGCTAGCCGGAGGGTGTTTTTTTGGGCTTTTTTGATAAGTTTATGGACGTTATCATGATAAAAAAATATTCTTACGCTTGATACAATTTTTTTAGCTCTGTGGGCGTGCTCGTCGAAACTGCTGAGCTGCGCACCTCCCAAGTCGCAAAAAAATAATATCATCGCTTTTATTTCATAAAGCGCAGTAATCAAAATTTGTGAGCGAAGTGGATGTTCGAGCTTTCAAGTATTGGCGAGTTCACTTCCGAACAAATTTTCGGTTACAAGCTTAACAACTATCTATGTCTGCATCGAGACTAAAGAATTTACTTAGAATCCCGAACCTGTTCATAAGACGATAAACCGGAGCTCAGAATTCGGGATGACAAATACATGTCAATATATCAACTATTTTCTTATTGACAATTTTGTACAGCTGTACTAAATTGAAGTATACTATTAGTTCAGCTGTACGATATGAAAGACGATAAATACGACATCCTAAGACGGTTCTACTTTAAATACCACTACATTCCGTCATTCCGCGAAATGAAAGATCTGTTCCACCTTCAGTCTCCGGGTGCAGTCGGCTACTGGATCAACCACTGGAAAGAAGAAGGATTTTTGGAAGTAAACAAAGAAAAGCTTATTCCGACGGACCGTTTTTTTGAATTTCCCCTTCTCGGCTCCATTCAGGCAGGATTCCCGCAGGATGAACAGGAAAATTATGAAACGGTAAAGCTTGTTCCGTTTACGATTGAAAATCCCGCCGACACCTATGTTCTGAAAGTCAGAGGAGATTCGATGGAAGGCGCAGGAATCATAGAAGGAGACCTTGTCGTTTTGGACAAATCCCTCCGCCCTCAAACCGCGGACATCGTCGCCGCTTTCATTGATGACGAATGGACACTTAAATACTACTTTGATAAAAACGGAAGAATATATTTGAAGGCCGCTAATAAAAAATATCCTGACATTTTTCCAAAACGCAAGCTTGAAATCGGCGGCGTTGTCATCAAGGTTGTCAGAGAATACCGATAACTATAAGCTTACATATCCTTTACTCCGAGGTACAGTTTGATACATTGCATAGATTTGAGCTCAATACTATAGTTTGTGTATAGAACTTACGCTCAATTCCTGTACATCTTTCTTCTTTTTCTTCACAAAAACTTATTTATTGTTACCGCCAACATTATCATTTTATTCTTTTGTGTTTTATGTCAGAATTTCTCACACCGGCTGAGGTCCTCGAAAAACCGTGGGTCGTATATGAACTTCCTTATTTCCATGATGAATGGGAAGACTGGAATAAAAGACTGCCGAAAAATTTGAGCCTCGTGCATCATATCGGGAGCCGGGCATACTGGGAGACATTGATATGGACCGAAGACGGCAGATATATGAATCTTCATTCCCACAATTTTGCACCGTTCGGTGTGCAGTTTGAAGAGGATGAATATCGTGAGGCATTTGCCGTGGCAAAAAAACTGGCAAAGGACAAACGGGTTCATCATGTCAGATATGATCTTGAAGGCGCTGTGGAAGAGACATGGAGAAACACCGCTTTCAGGCATATTCACGGTCACTCAATGCACAAAATTCCCCCTGATCAGCTGGCAACGGAATATATTGAAGTAAACGGGGAGTTCTGGCATGTTCGGGAATTTTATGAAGCACAGCTTTCCCAAAATACAGGAAATTCCTGAGCTTAGGGGAAATGGCAATACCACTCACGATTCTATCCGTGATCCTTCCCCTAACTCAAGAATCTGTAGGATCGATCCTTATTGGTTACAATATTTTTCATATTGTAGTTACTAATCATACCTTCAAATAGTTCAATAAATCGTAAAAGAGATGTAAAAAAGAGGTAAGAGGAGCTATACTCTCTCAAGTATAGGATGAGGGAAAAGGATTGCTGCAACTTCATCAAAACTAACGGCCTGAGGAACCGTACCGTCACAAACTCCCTCGGCGGGACAAACTCCGTGGAGATAATAATTCCATCAACAGCACCCTTCAAAAAAACTTCGTAGTCGGAATAACCGTCACCTATCATTATCTTCTGGCCTTCCAATCCCAGACCTTTGATAAGTTCGGCTTTTCCGCCGGAGCGGGAGAGCGGATTTTCCGTATCACAACCCGTCACGAATCCCTCCCCGTCAAATAAAAATGTATTGGCAAAGACATGGTCCTCTTTGAACCCGATTTCATCAACGATCGGAACAATAATTTCCCTGAAGCCGCCTGATACGACAAAAAATTCATCCTGATGTGATCGTATGAAATCCCGTTGTCTCACAAGTGAAGGGCTGACTGACTGCCTCAATATATCAGTGGCCTGAGCGATGTGCTCCCGGTGCGGTCGTATGAGCTGAAGCCTTCGGGCAAGTGATTCCTCAAAAGGGATTTCATTGTTCATCCCCATCTGCGTGATCCGCTCGATTTCAGCAACAATATCATCACGATCATGCCTTCCGTCAAGCACAACCGAAGCAAGAAGCGGAAGGGATTCAGGTCCCACAATCGTACCGTCAAAATCGAAGATTACATTCATAGTTTCAAACATTATATATGATTACCGCAGGATCCGGTTTTCTTTTTAAACAAGCTAAGAAAATAACAGGTCAGCTATAATAGGAGCTCTATGAACAGAGAAGATTTTATTTTTTCATCTCAGCAGCTTTCGGAGTATTTGAAATCGAAAGGTATCACATCTGATTCTGCGGAGATACACCTAGCGGGAAATAAGCATTTTTATCTTTTGATTCCGAAATATTATATTGACCTGATCGACTGGTCCGATCCTCACGATCCTCTGAAAAAGATGGTTCTTCCCAACAGTCTGGAAGATAAGATATACGATTATGAACTGCAGGATCCGATCGGTGATCATGTTCATGAGCCGGTTCCGGGCATTATTCACCGTTATCCTGACCGCTGTCTGCTGATGCTGACCAACGTCTGTGCCGTACATTGCCGTTTTTGCTTCAGGAAAAATTTACTTGATACCAATAAAGCAGATTATGAAAAGGCAATGAGATACATAGAGCAGCACAAAGAACTTCGAGAAGTTATTCTTTCGGGAGGAGACCCGTTCATGCTCACCGATTACTTTTTGAAAAAGATTATCGACCGCCTCAATGGTGTCAAACATCTCAGCATCATCAGGTTTCACACACGTACACCGGCCGTGTATCCGAAACGGGTGACCCAAGAGTTTCTGGAATGCATAACGGGACAAAAGCAAACCGTCGTTGTCATCCATATCAATCATCCGCGGGAGATAACGGAAGAATTTGTCGGAACGGTAACGGAAATGAAAAATCGCGGGGTCATGCTTCTTTCACAGACCGTCCTGATGAAAGATATCAATAATACTGCTGAAACTCTGTCCTCGCTTTTCAGGCAATTGACTGCTGTCGGAGTGAAGCCTTACTATCTCCATCACCTCGACCAGGCTGCAGGTACTCATCACTTCCGTGTCTCAGTCGAAGAAGGAAAAAAGATCTATCAGTCAATCCGCGGTAAAATATCAGGGCACTGTATCCCCGAATACGTCATCGACACCCCCGGCGGCCACGGCAAAATCCCCGTCATGTGGTTTGAAAAAATATCCGAAAAAGAATATCAGGCTGTCAATTTTGAAGGTAAAACGATTCGATATACGGACCATTACTAATTCCGTCCCGATAAACTCGTTGTCAACCAGCGGAACATGATTTGAACTGTAAGCTCGTAACCGAAAATTTGTTCGGAAGTGAACTCGCCAATACTTGACAGCTCGAACATCCACTTCACTCACAAATTTTGATTACTTCACTTTAATAAAAGCGAAGATACCGATTCTTTTTTGCGACTTGGGAGGTGCGCAGTCTGATCATTATGGGACGAGCACGCCCACAGAGCATAAAAAAATCGTATCGAGCAATAATTGATTTCCTGAATCCTGAATAAAATCAGGATGATAACTGTTTGTTAGTATTGTGCAGTATTTTTTCGCATTCAAACAACACAAATTTCACCTCACCACCACTCCTCATCCTCAACGGCCTCATACTCCTCCTCATCCTCTTTTCTGATAAACCGTGACTTCATCGCCTCATTCCGGCGCCCGAAAATCATCCGCCTCCTGGCATGCGTGATATACAGTTTATCTTTCGCACGGGTGATCCCCACATAAAACAATCGCCGTTCCTCTTCAAGCTGATGCAGATCATCAATTGAACGCGAGTGGGGAAGTATCCCCTCTTCAAGTCCCGTGATAAATACATAATCAAACTCCAACCCCTTTGCCTGGTGAAGTGTCATCAGTCGCACACCGTCTTTACTTTTTCCTCCCTTTTCCCCTTCAAAGTACTCTGACTCAACAAGAGCTACCTGCTCCAGAAATTCGACGATACCCGGGAAACTGAGAGCAACTGATTTCAACTCTTTGATATTCTCAAGTCTGGCATAGTCTTCGGGAATATCAGGATCATACAGACCAAGATACTCCGTCGATTCAAACACCTGATCCATAAGTTCGACTGTCGGAATTTCCTCAACGTTTTCTTTGATGTTCAGATACAGATCTTTGAACGCACTGAATCTTCTTTTCCCGATTTTCTTTACACGTTCGAGAGCTACAGTATCTTCAGGATGCAGGAATAACCGTAAATATGAAAGAATGTCTTTAATTTCTTTACGTTCATAAAATCTTGTGCCGCCGATCAGGGTATACGGGATACCGTAATGGAGAAATACCTCTTCAATGGCACGTGACTGTGCGTTCGTCCGATACAGGACGGCAATGTCTGAATATTGCGCTTTATTTGCCAGCTGCTGTATCACGTTTGCGATATAAATTGCCTCGTCCTCCTCATTGTCTGCAGTGTAATATGTGATTTCTTCCCCACCGTCGGCTTCAGTGAAAAGCTGCAAAATCGGATGAGTTTGATTTTCCGATATGACTTCATACGCAAAATCAAGAATGTTTTGTGTAGAACGGTAATTCTGTTCCAGATTGATGACAACGGCTTCGGGGAAATCTTCACTGAATTTTTCCAGATTCCTGATATCCGCGCCGCGCCATGAATAGATACTTTGTGAAAAATCGCCGACAACCGTAATATTTTTGTGTTTTTCAGCAAGTTTTTGGGTGAGTACATACTGTGCCACGTTCGTGTCCTGGAACTCATCCACCAGAAGAAACTGATACCGATCCTGATATTTTTCCAAAACGGGAGGATGTTTGCTGAAAAGCTCAACCACCTTCATGATAAGATCGTCAAAATCCAGTGCATGATTTTTCTTCAGCTCTTTCTGATACTGGTGATACACCTCAGCTACTTCAGCGGCTTTGTAATATGAAAATATTTCGAGATAATGACCCGGTGTGATAAGCTGATTTTTTGCTTCGGAGATTTTTGAAGAAAAGAAGCGCGGCGAGTATTTAGTATTTGTATTTTTTAAAATCTGCTTCAATACCTGCTGCTGATCGTCATCATCATAAATGACAAAATCACGCGGAATACCGATATGCTCTCCGTCGCGTCTGAGAAGCATACAGCAAAATGAATGAAAGGTCCCCACATAGCCGAGTGTAGCTTCACTTCCCGTTGATTTTGCGATTCTCTCCTTCATCTCACGGGCAGCTTTATTGGTGAAAGTTATCATCACGATTTGATGAGGGTCAACCTGATTATTTTCAATAAGATTCAGAACTTTATGAATAAGAACTCTTGTCTTGCCCGATCCCGCCCCGGCAAGCACCACCGACGGGCCTTCCACAATTTTGACTGCCTGCTGTTGCTGGGTATTTAAGCCTTTGAGTACATCGACCATAGAGTATAATGATACCAAATCATTAGTTGGTCATGAAGAACGAGATTTATAACATTATGTTTAATGTTATGATGAACTTGTTTTAAGATCTGTGTTTAGAAGCTTGTAACCGAAAATTTGTTCGGAAGTGAACTCGCCTGGACTTGCTAGCTCGGACATCCACTTCACTCACAAATTTTGATTACTACGCTTAACAAATAGTTTTTCTGTGTGCTCGATGCAATTTTTTTGCGACTTGGGAGGTGCGCAGCTTATATATTCAGCCGAGCACGCCCACAGAGCTAAAAAAATTACATCGAGATTAAACAGTTAGTACATTATTATTCAAAGTATGAAATACCTTATCGCAAACTGGAAAGCCCAAATCACACTATCAGAAATTGCCCGATGGATCGAAACCTTCAAAGATCAGCTTTCCAATGATTCCAAACTTCGGGAAAAACTGGCTAACAAAGAACTTAAAATCATCATCTGTCCTCCCTTCCCCTTTATTCTCTATGTCAAAAATCATTTTGAGAATCATCCAGGAATAGAAGTTGGCGCACAGGATGTATCTGCTTTCAAGGAGGGTAAATACACAGGCGAAGTCACAGCCAAAGCACTCAAAGATATCACAAACTACAGCATCGTCGCACACAGCGAACGCCGTGAACATTTTCAGGAAACCGAAGAAGAGATCGAACATAAAGTATCGATCTGTGATCAGTACAATATCAAGCCTGTCCTATGCATCCGGAATGCTACTGACACCGTGTATCCTTCAGTCAGAATTGTCGCATTTGAACCCATAGAAGCCATCGGTACCGGGGAAAATGCCGATGTCGCGTATGTTCTTGAAATGAAGAAAAAAGTACAGTTACCTGAGGGCACATCATATCTCTACGGCGGCAGTGCAGATTCTAAGAATATCAATGACTACCTTAAGACAGGAGAAATCGACGGATTCCTCGTCGGAACGGCATCACTTGACCCGCGCGAGTTCTACGCCATGGCACGGGAGATGTAACAAATAGCTATGTCACCACAGAAAGTAAAACACGCCATCACCGAAGGATTGGAATTGGCAAAAAAGAGCCTTATCGTATTTTTTATATACTACTTCTTCAATGTCGTAATTTACATTCATGTTACGGAATTTCAATCTTCTCTGCAGTACATGTTATTTTATCTTCCCCTCTATCTCGGCTTCGTATTCTCCGTTCCGTCACTCCTTGATGCAATAAGAAAAAATAAGCTGACTGCCGGACGATTACTTAAAGATTCTCTGAAGTCCTTATGGAGACTCATTATCCCGATAGGCGTTTTTGTATTTCTCATTGTCGCACCGATTGTGTATCTCTATGAAAATAATCCTGCCATACTGCGGAACTTTTTACTTGATGTACAAAAGCAACAGACGGATCTTGCAATTGCTGATTATCTGACTTCGGCACTCATTCTTTCTCTCTTTAGTTTTATGACCTGTTACTTTGCACTGGAAAAGCGAAATATTATTTCTTCTGTGTTTAGGAGTATCGGAGCAACAATACAAAACCCTTTTTACTTTTTAATGCTAGTATTTGTTTCGTTTATCCAGATAATCATACGGAATGAACTCGAATTTGACACCCTCATCGGTAATATCCTTTTTGCAATTCCGACAACATTTCTTGTTGTAGTCATTGCGTCCTCAAATGTTGCATATTTCCGTGACGTGATACAAAAACCGTCTGAATCCGAAGCTCCTTCTCAAATACCCGCCATGCGCTGGCTTCAGACTTCTTCACCTTCACGGAATATGACTCTGGTCCTACTTGTGTTGATACTGTTTTACTTCATCTCAATGAACGCGACGAACACAGTGCCCCCAGGAATCGGAGAATGATGAAGATTTAAAGCAGCATCGCGACGACTACAAGAAGGATTCCCCCAGCAACAGCAGGAACATAATCAAAAACACCGGCCACAGGAAGATTAGTGACAGGAGTCGGTGTAGCTGTGACAACGATACCTCCGGTTTCGGGGAGCTCTGTCGGTCCGGCAGTCGGACTCATCAGTAAATCTATGGTTGGAGTAGCACTTACCGCAGCACTTGTCGTCGGTGTCACGGTCGGACTGGTACTTTGATACGGAATAGTCGGAGACGGCGAAGGAGAAGGACTCGACCCTGCCTGAGCCAAGAGGGGATCTTCATCCAGCAGAGGGTCATCTTCAGAAGCCTGACTGTCAAACAAAACGAGCGGACTTGATCCGTCCTGTATGAGGAAGACGAGGTATCCACCAGCTGCAATAAGCACAACAACAACAATAATCAAAATAGCAGATTTTGCATCCATTTGTTTCCCCATAGATTTCATTGTAGTATGGATCGTTCGGAGTTGCAACGTGATCGGATATACCGGTATATCACTTGAGGAAAGCAACCATCAATCCGACAAGAGCAAATACGATAGAAAACAGCCAGAATCGAAGAACGATTTTCGGCTCTTCCCATCCTAAGTATTGCAGAAGCAGATGAAGAGGTGCTGCTGGAAATACTTTCTTTTTACGATATCTTTTACTGAGAAGCTGTACCAGTGAACTGAGAATTTCAAAGAAAAATACTCCCCCGATAATGGGAAGTACAAATGCTTTACCGAGAAGCAAACCGATCACGGCAAACATAGCGCCGAATGATAATGCCCCCGTATCTCCCAAAAAAATACGTGCCGGATATATATTGAAGTACAGGAAGGCAATAAGCCCTCCCACCCATACCGCAATAAAAACGGAAAGAGGAACATCTATAATCGTCCGAGCAACCGCCCAAAAACTAAATAACGCAATCATCAGAACTCCCGAGGCCAGCCCGTCAAGTCCGTCGGTGATATTGACTGCATTGGCAAAAGCAACAATTACGAAGGTTGAGAACAAGATATAAGAATATGAAAAATCAAATACCCCGAAAAAAGGAATATGGATAATACTGATTCCGAGCATGGTGTGAAGTGCGACAGAGATAATCAGTGCAAGTATGATCTCAATAATGAGTTTCAGCCTCAATCTCATCCCGAAAAAATGTTTTTTCTCCCAGAAAAAGATCTTATTTAAGTCATCGTATATTCCCAACAGCCCGAAGCTTACAAACGTAAACAGAATAATCGCCATTTCCCAAACAATTGATGGATAATTCGAGTGTGTGTATATACCAAAAAATTTGAAGCTTCCCAAAAAAAATAAAGTGAGAATTGTCGTGACGGCAATGACAAGGATCCCTCCGCCTACCGGAGTACCGCTTTTGTGCTGGTGAAATTTGTCAAAAATCGGAGTCGGTTTATTAAAAGCATCCAGTGTTTGCTGCTTCGCACGCTGGAATTTTTTAACATACAGAAAATTAATGAACGGAATTATCAGAACAAAGTGTATGATAAGGGAGATAATCGTAATGTAGAGATACAGCGCCATAAATCAGATAAGAGTGTTTAATAACAATAACAGCTTCGGTACAAATATCATAGACGCCCCAACCGCCGCTCCTATTGAATAAATAAGCATCGCTGCTGCCGATACATCTTTTGCGATCTTGATATTTTCATTGTAATTGAGATCGACGGCATCCCCTACTTTTTCTATCGCAGTATTGAAGGTCTCAATGATAAGCCCGAGCATGGAAAGCGAAAGAATGATCAGCCATTCATGATATTTTATGTCGAGAAAGAATCCTACTGCCACCGACAAAAAAATGAAGAAAAAATGCGCACGATAATTGTGTTGAGTCCGCACAGCCCAGATGAGTCCGTCCAGGGCATGTCCGATTGAGTCTGCGTGTTTCCGTATCATGCTGCTTGTTGTGGTTTGATAATATCCATTATGATCGGAGTCAGTTTTTTGGTGTCATGACGCAAAATACTTCGCGTCAATTCATCCGATGTACTTTTTGTAATATGACTTCGGCTAATGATATCTTCTTCAATTATAGTACCTTGAAATCCGTTTTCGTGGAGATTATTCAAAACGGGAGATTCTTCATGGGATTCATACCATGATTGGATGGGTGCCGGAATCTCGCCGTTGTTTGCAATGACATAATCCGGTTGCCTTCCGGTATATATTTCGAAATCATGAATGAAATCGTTTGCGGTGTATCCCGTGGTTTGACCCGCTTTGGTCATCAAATTTAGGTTGTAAATAATTTTCGCTTTTGATTTTTTCATCTCTTCGCGAAGATTATCTACGAGAAGCACCGGAATAATACTGGTATACAAATCCCCGGGTCCGATGATGATGTAGTCAGATTCACGTATGCGCGACACGGCATCGGGATTTACGGCTGCTTCCGGCTCAAGATATGCGCGTTTGATGCGTGACCTTTCAGGGTTGTCTTCATCAATATTCCCCTCCCCCTTTATAACGGTCCCGTTTTCATATTCGACACAAAGATGAGTTTTTTCGAACGTAACGGGAAGGACTTTCCCTTTGGTATTCAGTACATAACTTGCCGTTTCGATCACCGTGTTGTAGTCATCGCATACTTTTTCTAAAGCTGACAGGAAAATATTGCCGAAATTGTGGCCTTTCAGGTCACCGTTCTCAAACCGGTATAAAAACAGCTTTCTCCAAAGATCAGTGGAATCAGAAAGGGCAACCATACATTGCCTCAGATCTCCGGGAGGAAGTACTCCCAACTGGTCGCGCAGCCGTCCGGTCGAACCGCCCGAATCCATCATAGTGACAATAGCGGCAAGATCTAGATCATGCTTTTTCAATCCGGAAAGAACGACAAATGTTCCCGTGCCGCCTCCGATTACAGTTACTTTTTTCATTTTTTACTATATTGAATAATAATGCGAATAAGTCTTGCGGACTCATTACGCTTTTATAGGCTGTTTTGCTTTTGGTTTACCTGCTGATATACTACTATAGGAACCGAAAAGTGAGCTAAAAAAAAAGAGGATTAATTCCTCTCTTTACTCCTGTTATAATAAATTGTAACCTATTAACTATGAAAAAACCACTTGTTGTTATCCTTGCAGGAGGGATAGGAACCTCTTTTAAACCACTTACTATAAACAAAACTCTCATTCCGATTGCCGGTAAGCCCATGCTCCAGCATGTCATCGAGATGGTTGAGACTGCGGGTTTCCACGAAGCTCTCATTATAACAAACCCCGAAAATGAGGAGTGGCTTGCATCGTACCAGCCTTTTAACATTACCCTTCAAACAAATATTGTCAAACCGACCGGCATGGGTGATGCTCTTTTGCAGTCCGAACATGTCATCGGCAATCAGCCGGTTTTGATCATAAATGCATGTGACATCATAGACGGCATGTTTCTCAAAACACTGCTTCAGAAAACATACAATTCCTATGCATTCATCACCGGTCTCGAACTCGACACCTACTTTCCCGGCGGATACATCAAAATGGAAGGCACCCGGGCGACAGGACTGGTTGAAAAACCGGGAAAAGGGAATGAACCGAGCAATCTGCTGAATCTTGTATTTCACTACTTTTCGGAACCGCAGGACTTTTTCGGTTTTCTGAAAAAAACACCGACTTCCGATGATCAGTACGAAAAAGCGCTTCACGAACTCATGCAGCAGCGGCATATTGATGTCGTCCCGTATCAAGGACCGTGGACAAAACTGAAGTATTCACATCACGTACTTGATATGATGCAGGCACTTCTCGAATTACGGACAAAAAACCATGTGGCAAGATCTGCTCATGTTTCCCCTCAGGCCGTCATTGAGGGAACGGTATATATTGATGAAGGAGCTCACATTGATGCTTATGCCGTCATAAAAGGTCCGGCATACATCGGACGTAATGCAAAAGTCGGGAATCATGCCTTAGTCAGACAATCAAGCATAGAGGCAGGTGCAATTGTAGGCTTCGGAACTGAAGTAGCCAGAAGCTATATCGGACCCAACTGCATGCTTCACCAGAATTTTATCGGTGACTCGGTACTCGAATCCGATATCAATCCAAGCTGGGGGACGACTCTTGCCAACTGGAGGCTTGACCAGGGAGCAATCAAATTGAGATTACCCGAGGAGACTATTGAGACTGAGAAAACAAAACTCGGAGCAGTGATTGCAAAAGGAGCATTCATCGGCGTCAACTGTTCGGTCATGCCGGGCGTTACAATCGGGCGGAATGCAAAAATATATCCCGGAACGGTAGTAAAGGATCCTGTGAAAGATGATGAGACTTTGAAATGATTACAGTTTCTTGATATTGCCTCCCAATCCCGAGATTTTCTCTACAAAATCCTCATATCCTCTTTCTAAGTGGTGGATTCCTTTGATATACGATTCTCCTTGTGCCATAAGTGCGGCTATTGCAAGTGTGGCACCTGCCCGGAGATCCGAGACAGTCATCACTCCTCCGTGCAGTTTTTGCGGTCCCGTGATCTGAATTGTCTGCTGATACTCTTTTTCCGGGTCGTAATTGAAGTGATAATGGGACCGGGGATTTCCAATTTCGTAATCAATATACTCAATGTGAGCTCCCAATCTTCTCAGCTCTTCGACATAACTGAATCTGTTTTCAAAAATCCGTTCATGAATGACTGATTTTCCCTGAGCCTGTGTCATCAGGATTGCCATCAGCGGCTGCCAGTCAGTGAGAAAACCCGGATGCGGCTCAGTCTCAACGGACATCGCATGAAGAGGTTTGTAATAAAACTTCCAGGTACCCTCAGCAACCTTCTCCGCTCCGCCCCCTGCTTTTTGGATGGTATCGACAAATGTTTTGATGTAGTGGTCTTCTATCCGGGAAATCGTCACTTCTCCTTTTGTGACAATTCCCGCGACTGCATAGGTAATTGCCTCTACACGGTCGGATGCAATGGTATACGGTTCCTTCTGAACCAAGCGATCCACTCCTACAATCTCAATATCAAGACCTTTTCTCTCAATCTTCGCTCCGCCCTGATTGAGTAAATGTATCAAATCATCAATCTCAGGTTCCTGAGCGGCGTTTTTAATTGTTATTACTCCTTCGCCGAACACGGACATCAGGATCATAAGCTCCGTCCCTGTATGTGACGGCTTCGGAAAGGTATACTCTCCGTGCGGTTTATCAGGCATTTCAGAATCATAATAACCGGTCGAAGAATCGTAGGAGACGGAAATACCCAAAGCTTTCAGCCCTTCAATCACCCTGTCGATCGAACGGGCACCGAGACGGCATCCTCCGGGATTGGGAATCTGTGCTTTTTGAAAACGATAGAGAAGCGGTGCAAAAAGCAAAAAGGAGACTCTGATTTTGGAAGCATGCAATAGATCAACTCTGTTCTCAGTAATCTTAGAAGGATCTATCGTCACGGTATTGCCTTCAAAGGTCACATCCGCACCGAGAAGCTTCAACAGATGGATAAGCTCCTGAATATCATCAATCCGCGGGATATTATGCAATTCGACTTTCCCCTCAAAAAGAAGTGCCGCAATAAGTACTTTCAGAGCAATATTTTTTGCTCCCGATAACTGTACTGTTCCCTGTAACGGTTGTCCGCCTTTGATGATATACGCATCTTCCATATGATTTTCAATAAATAATAACAAGAGTCATTCTGAACCGAAGGTGAAGAATCCATTGTGAGTATGGATACTTCGGCTTTGCCTCAGTATGACAATCTGACTGTGAACGCTTCGTATTAAATAATCTGTACTTCCTCTTTCAATTCGACACCGAATTTTTCTTTTACCGTTTCTTTGATAAGCTGAAGAATTGAATTCAAATCCTCCGGTGTCCCGTCTCCTGTATTTACAACAAAATTTGCATGCTTGTCCGATACTACAAAACCACCGATACGTTTTCCTTTCAGACCGGCATGATCAATCAGATATCCCGCGGATGTCGTCTGCAGATTATGTGATTCTTTCTCCTCCTGTGAAATATTCTGAAAAAAACATCCGCCCGTCGCAACCCCGAACGGCTGGGTTTCCTTTCGGTATGCAAGCGCTTCCTGAGCTCTCTTTTTCAAAACCGAAGAATCTTCTTTTCTTAATCGGAAAACACCTTCCATAAAAATTTCTTTTGTATCCTGAAGCTTGCTGTAGTCATAAGCAAATGAAAAGTATTCCTTTTGTTCAGTACGGACATTTCCCTGCCTGTCTATGATTGTCCCGGTGAGAAGCGTATCTCCCACATATGTCATCGGTTTTGTCCATTTGGAATTCATATATATAGCTCCGCCTAATGTCCCGGGTAATCCTAAGTGATATTCAAACCCTGACCATCCGGCTTCCGTTGTTTCTTTCACAACCAGACTCATCGGATAACCTGATGAAAAAAGGACATCGATATATTCATCAGTTTCGGAAATGACTTCCTTTCTCATATATCTGTTCCTCACAACCAGTCCCGGGATAACGTTCTTCAAAACGGCAATGTTTGACCCTCCTCCGAGAATAAAAAGAGGAACATGATTTTCGGCAGTCATTCGGACGATTTCCTGCCATTCATCAATTGATGAAGCCTCAATATAAAACTCTGCCCTTGTTTTCATTTTTAGGGTAAAGTACGGCGACAGATCAAAATCTTTTTTCAACCGGTCTCCGAATTGTTTTTTGAGTAGTTCTTCCATTATCTGCTGGATTAAAATAATTAATTTCTGGTATGAGCGCAGTAATTAAAATTTGTGCAGAGGTGGATGTTCGAGCTGACAAGTTCAGGCGAGTTCACCTCTAACAAATTTTCGATTACAAGCGAATAATTTTAAAAAACGATTACATGCGGTCAATAATCTTTTCAATTTCGCCATCCAGTTTATACACATCCCCTGCCCCCATCGTAAAAATAATATCACCCTGGGATATATGTCCTGATAAGTATTCGGTAAGATCTTCCTTTGAACCGAAAGCCTTAATAGTCGTAATACCTTTCTTCCTTGCCAAATCAACCAAATCGTCTGATGTGATGTGCTGACCTTCCGCGTTTTCACGGGCGGAGGAAAAAATCGGCAGCAACAATGCTTCATCTGCACGGCTCAACACTTCCGCAAAAGCATCTGCAAACTGCTTCGTCCGCGTAAAGGTGTGCGGCTGAAAGATAACGATCATCCGTCGGTTCGGGAAACGACTCTGACAAGCCGTGATTGTCGCATCGATCTCCGCCGGGTGATGGGCATAATCATCAAACACATAGATATCATTCTTAAAATACTTTTGTTCAAAACGGCGTTTCGGACCCTGATAATCCCTGATAACGGCTTTAATATCCTGTATCGGAAAACCCAAGTGAAGAAGAATTGCAATCACCCCGGTGGTATTTGATACGTTTTTCTCTCCGAAAAGTGAAACTGATATTTCCGTATGTTTAATATCGTATTGTTCGCTGTTCAGGACAAATATCGTTTCTTTTTCATCATTCGAGATATCTGAGTATGTCACGTCACACATTTCACTTGCCCCGTAAAAAATGTATGCACTCGGAGGGAGGTGAAAGGAAATATCCCTCAAGCCTTCATCGTCTCCGTTGAGAAACAATACGGGAGGTATTGTATCCTTTTGAATTATTTTCTGCATAAATGCAGAAAATGCATCCTTTACTTCAGTAAATGATTTATAAATATCCGGATGGTCAAAATCAAGATTCGTCACGAGTGCATAATCGGGATTCACCTTGTGGAATTTCGGTGTGATATCTTCGGGAGGATCAATTCCGTATTCATCAGCTTCAAACACAAAATAGTCTTTCCCTTTGAATTCTCCTCCGTAGGTATCACCGAAAGATGAGACTCCGATCATATGGCTCGAACTATGACTAAGTTTAGACAGTGCATAGGCGAGCATTCCCGAAGTTGTCGTTTTTCCGTGACATCCTGCAACGGCTATCGATTTCCGAAACTCTTTTATAAGCATCCCCAATAAATCTGCCTGATGCAGAACAGTGATCCCGCGTTTCACTCCTTCAGTGACCTGAGGATTGTTTTTACCGCCGTGAGAAGCCGAATAAATGACATACTGCGTATCGGCCGGCAGCTGAGAAGCTTCAAATGAAGTTGTAACGGATATTTCAGCTTCTTTGAGGGAAACATCCGTAATAAACTCTTCAGAAACGTCAGATCCCGACACTGTTTTTCCCATTTGCTTGAGAATGCGTGCCAAGTTTGCCATCGCTACGCCTTTTATACCTACGAAGAAAATATGGTCGATTGTAGATAGCATAGGTATATTATAAGCGAAAAACATAAATAAACCATGAAAAAGGGCTGCGTTCCCGAAAGAACGCAGCCCGCTTGATCCTCACGCCATTGTAAGGACGATGACTAGACATATTCTATTGTCCCATGCCTATCTGTAGGGCATGTTGACCGTTGCCGTTCAGATAGATGGTGTGAGCAGATTCTACGATCCATGGGACTCTTGATATGATCACTCCCTTCATTGTCTGGAAGTGTTCCATCAGAGCATTACCATTGGGATGATATGCAAAGCTCTCACCCTGAACAACAGATTGCCCGAGGAAGATCCAGATCGTGCCTTCACACTTCGCGTACAGCTCTTGGATATACTCCTCTGCCGGGCGAATGAGATCACCGCTCGGAGAATCGATGACTTTCACCGTTTCTCCCAATGCAGTGAGATGCTCCACAAGAAGGTCCACACGCTCGGGACGAGTTGCGATGTGCACCAGTGTATACGGTGCACCAAGTGCCTTCGCAGCACCGATCAAAAGCTTAGTGCCGCAATGAGCATACTCGTCAATGAACACAATTGCTGCTGAGATCTGGTTGTTGAACTCAGGTGAATTGTCGAGAGGCTCCTTCTTGGCCAGAATCAACGGACGATTGTGGAAATAGAACCACTCCATTCCCACGGTGAAGACAACTGCTAAAGTCAGTGTGATCCACCCTCCATGCATGAACTTGACGAGGTTCGCTCCGAAAAACGTGAGATCGATCGATACGAACAGAACAAGAAGGATGCGCGCCGGCCATACCTGCCAATTTTTGACTTTGACAAGTGTCAGATACCAGAGCCAAGTTGTGATAGCCATGGTGCCGGTGACGGCGATTCCGTAGGCCGCTGCGAGACCCGAACTACTCTGGAAAAACAACACGAGCGCGATACAACCCATCAGGAGAAGTTTGTTCACCGTCGGGACGTATATTTGCCCATGATTGCTCTTGGAGGTGCTCACGATCTCGATCGCGGGAAGCGCATGAAGATCGATGAGCTGACGGGTGAGTGAATACGCACCCGTGATCAAAGCCTGGGAAGCAATGATCGTTGCCAGAGTTGCGAGGAGGACAAGAGGCAGCTGGAACCAAGAAGGTGCCAGGCTGTAAAACGGATGTTCTGCCATCTCCGGGTTGGTGATGACAAGCGCAGCCTGTCCGAAGTAGTTCAAAACAAGCGAAGGAAGAGCAAAGCCAAGCCATCCCAATCGGACAGGAAGGACACCGAAGTGACCCATGTCGGCATACAATGCCTCTCCGCCTGTCACAACAAGAACCACTGCGCCGAGAGTAAAGAATCCGACCATGCCGTTTTGTACAAAAAACCGAACGGCATAATACGGATTCACCGCACCTAATACTGCCGGGTACAACATGATCCCGAGTACACCGAGGATACCTAAGGTCAGAAACCAAAAAATCATGACCGGCCCGAAGGCAGATCCGACTTTCTGAGTTCCGTAGCGTTGGACGCTAAACAGACCGACAAGAATCAGGACGGTGATAGGGATTACGAATTTCGCGGCTGCAGGCGTTACGACTTGCAAGCCTTCAACTGCAGACAGCACGCTGATCGCAGGCGTAATCATACCGTCGCCATAAAGTAGCGCGACGCCGAATACACCGAGGATTATATGAAGCGGACTTACTCTCTTCTTCACAAGACCGATGAGAGCGGTGATACCGCCTTCACCATTGTGGTCCGTACTCAGAAGAAATACAACGTACTTCAAGGTCACAACAATGATCAGACTCCAAAACATCAGCGAAACTATACCCATTACGTTTTCCACCGTAGGGGGAACATAATGGAACGCCTCTTTAAGGGCGTACAAGGGGCTCGTACCGATGTCCCCATACACCACTCCAAGTGCTGCCAGTGTCAACAACAGAGTTGAACCGATAGTTGGTGCGGCGGCACGAGACTTCGTTACGTGTGAGTACGGCATCCGACTCCTCTCTTTCCAGGAACAAGAACAATATCACGGATTGATACACTCCAATGTAAGCTTTAGATGAAAATTACGTAAGAACAAATTTACGAATAAAAGGAGAATCTCATCTATATAGGTTTTTTCATTAAAGCACAGGGAGAAAAACAGAATCCGTTCAATTCCTCTCTCTATGTTTTATCAGTTCTGAAAAACACTAAAACCCACATCGGAGTGTACCAACTAATATCTAGTCATTTCGGAAGTGGATATCATCCGAGTGTAAAAGTGCCAAACCCTATTATCCATTTCGGGAACTTTACCGCAGGACTTAGCTTTTAAATCCCTGTAAAGAATGCACTGACTTACTTCAGAAAATGCTTATATTTCTGATAGTTGTGCCAACATCATTTAATCACTATATATTATACTATAAGTTAGTATATTATCTTATTAATTGAGTTGAGAATAAAATTCTACCAGATAGTGTTTTGAAAAGCGAAAAAACTTAACAATATAAATAAAATGCACGGAGACTGCTACTGAAGTTTTATGAAGGAGACCGTTTCACCCATAATACCCTGATCACGCTTATTGGAAAAAAACCCGGTGTCATCACAGGAAGTACATGAATCAGATACGTCAATATTGTTACGACTTAGACCTGCATTCAGTAATGTCAGGACGTTTGCCTTTTTCAGATCAAGATACACGGCATTCTTCTGCTTTTTTAACACTGTGTCTCCGAATGCTGACTGAAACAAACGAAGCCGCTCACCGTATATATCGTAGCAACAGGAATCTATAGCAGGACCGATTGCTGCCACTATATCTTTCTGTTTTGACCCCATTTTGATCATATTGTCGATAACTCTTTGACCGATTTTTTCCAACGTCCCTTTCCACCCTCCGTGAGATATACCAATGATGTTACCAACAGGATCAAAATACACAATCGGTACACAGTCCGCAGTAACAACTGTTAGAACAACGCCTTTTTGATTCGTTACTACGGCATCAATATTTTCCGGTTTGTAAATCACTTCACTAACAGGGCTTGCAATAACGGCGACATTGTTCGAGTGAGTTTGTGACGGGATAATTATAGACGTATAATCAATATCTTCTTGTTTTAACACCGTTTTAACAACTCCGATGTCCCGACCGTCCCCTGTTTTCTTTGTTCCAAATCCATGGGGAGTTTGAATCAATAAAGATTTGTACACGTAGTTAGCTTTATCAAAATGCATACAAAAGTAAATTATAAATCGAGTCCAAGGTAATATGGCTAATTTTGAGCGAAGTAATCAAAATTTGTGAGTGAAGCGGATGTCCGAGATGACAAGATCTGGCGAGTTCACTTCCGAACAAATTTTCGATTATGAGCGACCATAAAGCAGATCCAAATCATATGCAGGACAACGACATCATTTATTGCGAACAATCTCGAGCACTGCCTCTTTATCATGCCAGGGATACTCAACAGTACCGCGACAAAGACTTCTCTCATGCCCTTTCCCCGTCAAAACAATAACATCCCCAGCCTCGGCAACCTCCAGTGCTCGTTTTATTGCATCTTTCCTGTTCACAATGGAAGTATATGTTTTAAGCTGTTTGCCGAATTCCTCCGGCTTGACTCCGGTAAATCCTTCTTTTTCAAGGCCGACGGCAATTTCGCGTGCAATTTTCTCCGGATCCTCAGTACGATAATCTTCTTCGGTAATAATCGTCAGATCTGCATATTTCCCGCTTTCCTGTCCCATCAATGGCCTTTTTGCATCGTCTCTGAAAGCTGCTGCTCCGAAGATATGAATAAGTCTTCCCTTTTTTATATATTCCGTCCGGATGCTGGGCAATGCCTCATGAAGGGCATTGGGAGTATGGGCAAAATCGACAATGACTTTAAAATCTCCGTCATACACAACTTCCATACGGCCCTCGGGAAGGACATATGACTTCATCGCACTGAAAATAACATCATCGGCAAGACCGATACTTGAGCAAACTGCATAAGCTGCCAAAAAGTTGTAAAGATTGAAATGAGCAAGCGGCTTTCCGATTTTCTCCGATATATCAAACTGATAATCGGATTTCTCCAGGAGACCGTATGTTTTTGTTTTCGATTGATCGACAATTCCTGCAAGGATCTCATACGACCTGTCATCACGGTTGATAAACGCATGTTTCGCCCATTTGAGCAGTTTTGCTTTTGCATGCACATAATTTTCATAGGTTTTGTGATACTGGAGATGCTCATGAGTCACATTCGTGATCACACCGTAGGTAAAATCGACACCGTAAACACGGTACTGATCAAGCGCGTGGGATGTCGTTTCTAATACAAAGTATTCATCTCCTTCTTTCACGGCATCATGAAGAAATTTCTGCACGGTAAACGGTGACGGGGTGGTGGTATGAAAACCGGTATCATATGACTTGCCTCCGATTACGGCGGAAACCGTCGTAATTACCGAGACTTTCTTCCCTGCGGATTTCAATATATAATATATCAAAGAAGACGTGGTGGTTTTGCCGTCGGTGCCTGTCACACCGATTACGGTAAGCCTCTTGCTGGGAGCACCATAATAAGCATTCGCAAGAATTGCTTTGAAGAGATGATATTGGTTTTTGAGTTTTTGAACGTAAAAATCCATAAGAATTTTAATTATTGCGGTGCTACATTGTAATAAATCAACAAATCTTCAGCAATATCAAAAAAGAGCGGAGCAGCCGTCTCCGATCCCCAGCTTGATGATTCAGGCTCCTGAATCACGACAAGCATCAGAAATGCCGGATCGTCAGCAGGCGCAAATCCGATAAACGATGCAATCGTTTTTGAAGCATCATACGTCCCCTGAACTGCGACTTGAGCCGTACCGGTTTTTCCTCCGAACGTAAATCCTTCCGGAATATTCCATTTAGCTTCCGCATGGTTGACCGTTGAGACAAGCATTTTCCGCATTGTAGCCGATGTCTTTTCGCTTAAGACGCGTTTCTGAATCACAGGCTCTCTTGTTTTTGTCTGCCCGTCTTCAATAACTTCCTTGACGACATACGGACGCATCAGATACCCGCCGTTTATCATTGATGCAAAAGCCCGAACAAGCTGCATGCCTGTGACTGAAATTCCCTGCCCGAATGACATGGTTGCCGCATCAATCGGGTACCAGTTGTCAAGTGTCTTTACCTGTCCCGTTGCTTCTCCCTGCAAATCAATCTGAGTATAGTCTCCGAATCCGTATTTGTCGGTAATGTATGTATGTAGTAGTTCATTTCCGAGTTGTTTACCGATATATACCATACCGATATTGGATGATTTTTCCAACACATGCGTCATTGTGATTTTGCCTTCATATTTATCATTCCAGTTTCTTATGGTATATCCTCCTATTGTGACGGAACTTTCCTCATCAAACATCTGATCAGGCTTTACTTTTCCCTCTTCTATCGCAGCTGCCATCACAAGCGGTTTAAAGGTCGAACCCGGCTCGTATGTACTTGAAATTGTCCAGTTCACAAAATCCCGCTCGGAGAAATCAAAGTACTCTTCGGGATCAAAATCAGGCAGACAACTCAATCCAAGAACTTCCATCGTCTGGGGTTTAACAGCTATCGCACAACCTGATTTTGCTTTATATGTTTCGACACCTTCTTTTAGGTGTTCCTTGATGATATGCTGTACTGATTTGTCTATGGTTAGTACGATATCACGACCGTTGTTAGCCTCTACGCGCTCCTGACTTCCCAAAAATATCGGCCTGTTCATCATATCCCGTTCCGATTTCAAAACACCGGGCAAACCGGCCAGATCTTTATCGTAATACCCTTCAACGCCGAAATAGCCGACTGATTCACCGTCAGAATCTTTTCCCAAAAATCCGGTCAGATGTGCAGCCAGAGATGCTTCCGGATAAAACCTCTCTTCTTCCTCCTGAAACCCCAAAGCTTCCATACGAAGGGCTTCGATTTTTAGTTTCGTTTCTTTGTCGATACTTCCTTTTACGGCGACCCAGTTTTTATCCATCTTGATGCGGGCCGATATGGTCGACTCTCCCATTTGCAGAATTTCATCAAGAACCTTGACGACATAGTCTTTGTTTGAGACAAGTTTCGGTTCTACATAGAGCAGGTACTTCGTTTGATTTACGGCAAGCGGTTCATGATTGCGGTCAAGAATCCGCCCGCGTTCAGGACTGATTTTTTTCGTTGTAGTATAATCAGCCGAATAATAAGTCGGAGCAATTATTTGAAGAAAGAAAAGTCTGACAATGATAGTAAGAAGGATAAGACTGAAAAAGCCAAAAATGATGCGGAGCCTATTCATAATTACTTGTTGAGAGCATACTGAGGCAGCTCACTGTATATGGGATCATTATACTTCCCATAGTCAAGTTCTGCAGCAAGTGATGCAGTCAAGGTGTAGGATTCCATTTTGTAAATCTTTTGTTCATAGTCTACATTCTGCTGTCTGAGAGCGGAGAGTTCCTTTTCATAATAGTGAATTTCGTTACTGAGTGAAATTCCCTTCACGAAAATCGCAATATTAATCCCGACAAGAAGAATGATTAAACCAAGAATAAAAGAATTAAAAGACAATTTCATATTTTTTCAATAACCCTGAGAGTTGCTGATCTCTCAAATGTTTGTAACTTCCTGTTCTTCTGAACAGGTATTCTCTGCTGTTTGAATCCTTTTGATCTCACAAACGCTTTTACAACCCGGTCTTCTATTGAGTGAAAAGAGATAATCACGATCCTTCCGCCATCTTCCAAAATCTCGTATGCACCTTCCAGCCCTCGTCTGATCTGTGTCAGTTCATCATTGACGATTATCCGGACTGCCTGAAAAATCCGAGCATATGTTTTTTCGAGTGCTCTGCCGTGCATCCCCGTCGCATCATCAATAACCTTTTTCAAATCTCCTACCGTTTCCATTTGTTTTTCTGAACGATACCGAACAATTCTGTGTGCAATCCGGTTTGATACCAGGTCTTCAGAGTATTTTGTTATATCTTCTACAAGCTGCTCGGGTAAAGCTGAATTCAGGTATTCCGCGGCCGTTTGACCGTTTTCACCCAGTCTCATATCAAGCGGCTCATCATTATTCTTATATGACAAACCTTTTCCTCCCGTTTTGAGCTGCACCATAGAAAGACCGAAATCAAAAAGGATCCCTGCAACGGGTATAAAATCATGTTCTTCAGCTATTTGACGGATATCTCCGTAATTTCCGTTAACGACCTTAATCTCTTTTTCTTTCGTTGCCTGGATTTTATCCGCATCAATACCGAGCACGATTCCCCCTTTTGATTGAATCTGTCGGGCATGACCTCCTTCTCCGAATGTGGCATCGATATACTTTTTTCCATTCTCGACGTTTAGCGCTTCTACTGCTTCTTCAAGAAAAACACTGGTATGCATAATTAGTCCTGAACTTTAACTACATATTCCTGCCACTTTTCATTTGCCCAGATCTCAAAGTGATCTCCTACTCCTGCGATTGTGACGATCTTTGAAAGTGCCGCAAACTGCTGTAGCTGCTTCGGGAGGACAATTCTGCCCTGATCATCCAGTTCGATATATACCGTGGATGAGAAAAGCAATCTGCGTTTGTCGATGTGTTCCTTATCTAAAAGTGAAACATCGAGTAAATTCTCCGCCCTTGCCTCCCAGTCTGCTTTGTCGTATCCCGCTAAGCAATTGCCGAACCCTTTGGTGATCACAACTGTGTTGTTGTGAAGAAATTCCCGTATCTTTTTCGGAAGTGCGATGCGCCCTCCTGCCGTGATCGAAATTTCATATTCACCATAAAACACCATATAGAACCATTATTCACCTTTTGAACCCAAATGTCAAGTAAATGTTGTGTAAAATGAGGTAAATAGCGGGTGATTAACATCGATTAACATTTCCCCTTTTACGCAGACATTAGAAGACTCATAATCTATAATGAACATACGTCTATGAACAAGATTTTGAAGAAAACGAAGGATTTTATTTTCGCCCAGCAGACCAGCATATTGTCTTCAACGATGATCCTTTCCGGAATGATGATTCTTTCGCGCATTGCGGGATTTATACGGTATCGTATTCTTGCCGGATTTTTTACGAAAGAAGAGCTGGATATCTTTTTTGCAGCTTTCCGTATTCCTGATCTTGTATTTGAGATACTGATAAACGGAGCACTCAGTACAACATTTATTCCTTTTTTTGTCGAGTATCAAAAAAGATCGAAGGAACAAAGTACGATTATTTCTTCCGTGATAAATGTCGTAACTCTGGTGCTTTCGGCTTTTATCGTCATATTGGTTATTACCATGCCTCTTCTTATGCCGATCATTGCTCCGGGTTTTTCGCAGGAGATGACTGAGCAGCTGATTTTTTATTCACGAGTGCTCCTGCTCGGACAGCTTCCGTTTTTGGTATTGGGGAACTTTCTGACCGGTATCAGTCAGGCAAAAAAATCTTTTTTGATTCCCGCTCTTGCGCCGATTATTTACAACCTGGCAATTATTATTTTTATTTATTTCTTTGCCGACAAGCTTCATCTGATGGCGCCGATTCTGGGAGTTGTGATCGGGGCAATGCTTTTCTTTGTCATTCAGCTTCCGGTTTTTTATATCGCACAGTTCAAATATCAGCTTGTACTGTCTCATCTTGATGAATCTGTACGGTTTTTCCGAACGGCGACACCCCGGATTTTAACCATAATCGTCGGTCAAATCGATGCAACAGTGGATTTGACACTTGCGACGCTTCTCGGACCGGGAGCATACACAATTTTTTATCTGGCTCAGAGGCTCCAGCTTTTGCCGGTATCTGTTGTCGGAATGGCATTCGGGCAGGCATCACTCCCATACCTGACCGAAGTATTTCAGGAAAAGAAATTTAATGAATTCCGTGATATTGTCGTGGAATCAATTTTGAATATTTTCTTTTTTACCATTCCCGCGGCTGCTTTTCTGATAGTCACAAGGACTCCTACCGTCAGATTGTTTTTCGGCGGTGACAAATTCGATTGGGAAGCAACCGTCCTTACGGCAAGTACCCTTTCCTATTTTGCTCTTTCATTGCCGCTTCATTCAATTTATTATTTTTTGACCCGCTGTTTTTATGCAATTTTTGATACCCGGACACCGTTTTATATCACGGGGGTCACCATTGCACTGAGTGCCGGATTAAGTATTTTCTTTACCCTTGTTCTCGGCCTTCCGGTCTGGGCATTGGCTCTCTCTTTTTCCATAACAATGAGCGTGCGCACCGTGATTTTGATGGTGCTGCTTTACAAAAAAATCGACGGTTACAACGTCAGCTTTTTTTACAAAGAAGCGACAAAAATCGTTCTGGCTACGTTTAATACTTCTTTATTGACGTATTTTCTTCTCCGATTGCTGGACGGACTGATTTTCGATACCAGCAGGACAATCAATGTATTTGCATTGCTTTCCGTGGGATTTGTCTTTTTCTCTGTAGTATATTTGTTTTTGAGCTGGCTGTTCGGTGTACGGGAAATGTATCTTATTACAAAGATGGTCGTCAAGATGAGGCATTACAGACGGCGTATGGTTGAAATTTACAAAGGAGTAGAATAAATCTATGGCGGAACAAACAAACCTGTTATTGGCAAAAGAAGCAATACGAAAAAAACTGAGGGGTCGTCATCTCACCTACAAAGAGATCTATGCATTGATGGATGAGATATCCTCTGACCGGCTGGGAGATGTGCTTACTACCTATTTTGCCGCGGCCGGTTTTAAGGAAGGGTTTACCGAGGAAGAACTGTACTTCATGACTAAAGCAATGGTCGAGACGGGGACTCAGCTTCGCTTCAAAGGAGTCGTGGCAGATAAGCATTCTATCGGCGGGATTGCCGGAGCAAGAACGACCATGATTGTTGTGCCGATTGTGGTGGCAGCCGGATTTACAATGCCCAAAACTTCATCACGAGCAATCACAAGTCCTGCAGGAACGGCCGATGTCATGGAAGTGCTTGCAAAAGTGAATTTTACTCCCGAACATGTAGAAAAAATCGTCAGGGATGTCGGAGGCTGTATCATTTGGGGCGGTCATCTGGGTATTGCTCCTGCAGATGACATCATTATCAAGGTTGAGGAACCGTTGTCGTTTGAATCATTCGATAAAATTATCGTGTCGATCATGGCCAAAAAAGTGGCGGTTTCCACCAATCACCTCGTAATCGATATTCCGATCGGACGGACTATGAAAGTCAAATATGAAAAAGATGCCGATCTTGTGAAAAAGAAATTTGAGGGAATAGCGAAGCGCTTCGGCATCAAAATCGACGTTGACGTCAACTCGACAACTGAGCCTGAAGGACACGGAGTCGGACCCACACTTGAAGCAATCGATGTACTGAAAGTTCTCCAGCAGGATGAGACACGACCGCTTCCTTTGGAAAACCGTGCTATCAGACTGGCGGGAAAGCTTCTTGATTTGTGTTATAAAACAACCGGTCAGAAAAAAGACGGTGCAAGCGAGGCAAAGGAACTTCTCAAAAGCGGCAGGGCTCTCGAAATATTCCGGAAAATGCTTAAAGCACAGTACGGTGATCCTGATGTGACCTGGAAAAAACTGAAAACCGCACGCTTTAAGCAGGAAATTAAGGCTAAGAAATCTGGTACAATTAATCACATCAACAACTTTAATCTGAATGCAATAGCAAAAATACTCGGAGCTCCTTCTGATCAGAAAGCCGGTATAGAGCTTCACAAAAGGAGCAAAGATGAAGTTCGGGATAATGATGTGTTGCTGACTTTACATTCATCAAAAGAAAGCGATATACGTGAAGCCGTTGAGACGCTGCATTCATTCCCAATTTATCACATTGACTAATATGAAAAAACTTGCAATTTTTCTTATCATAATCGGTATTATTGCCGTTTCTGGTTATATTTTTTATCAGGAAGGCAAGCTTCCGGTGAACAAAAGTGCGGAAGACACAACCATGTTTATCATCGAGCCGGGTGAAGATCTCGATTCAATAATCAATAATTTATCCAAGGAAGATCTCATCCGTAACAGACTTGTCTTTTACCTTCTCGTGAAGCAAAAAGGGATTGAACGTAAAATACAGGCAGGAGATTTCCGACTTTCTCAATCCATGACAGCAGAAGAAATTGCAGATGAACTCACCCACGGGACAGTAGATATCTGGGTAACCGTACCCGAAGGACTGCGCAAAGAGGAAATTGCAGAGATTATGTCAAAAACATTTGATATCTCTGAAACCGAATTTAATGAACTTGCCGAAGAGGGGTATCTGTTCCCGGACACCTATCTTGTACCGAAAAATCCCTCTGAACAGCAGATCATAGATATCATGACTGCCAATTTTGACAGACAGTTTGATGAAGAAATCCAAACTGCAGCCCGTGATAAAGGTATGACTGATGAAGAACTTCTCACCTTTGCATCCATTATCGAGAAGGAAGCAAATGCAAATGATAAACAGCAAATTGCAAATATCATGTATCGGCGCCTCGAAGAAGAATACCCACTTCAGGTTGATGCAACAGTCCAGTATGCTCTCGGTTATCAGGCCGGTGAGAAGCGTTGGTGGAAGAAACAAACGACATTTGAAGATCTCAAATATGATTCCCCTTACAATACGTATAAATATACGGGACTTCCTCCTGCACCGATCAGTAACCCGGGACGGGCTTCCATAGAGGCTGCTGCAAATGCCGATGCCGATACACCGTATATGTTTTATCTGCATGACGGAAACGGCCGTACGTACTATGCACGTACCTACGAAGAACATCAGCAAAACATCGAGAAATATTTGCGGTAAACTGAATATATGAACAGCAAAAAAGGTTTTACTCTTCTTGAGCTGATGATTGTCATAAGTATCATCGGTGTTCTGGCGACTATCGGTACTCTTTCATACGGAAAAACAATAAAACGCTCACAGGAAGCAAAAGCTCTGGCAGATATGGCGGAGATAAAAAAAGCTATGCTTCAGCTTGAAGTGGATACTGACCAGCTTCCCGGTCATTCTGACCCTCAAACATGTATACATAATACTGAAGCTTTCGTCAATAATTGTAACGCCGGTCTTACTTGCACTGACGGCAGTTTCCCCAATTGGAACGGCCCGTATCTGGACAATATTTACCTCATGGATCAATGGAACCGCCCATATTACTTTGATCCGGACTATCATTGCCATTCAAATGTAAAAGGCTGTGAAAAGGTGGCAAATCACACCACGGTACGGGTAATTCATTCTTTGGGAAAAGACGGTGTACAGGGATATGCTGACGGAGACGGACGGGATCGGGATAATATTGTGATGGTACTGTGTCCGCTGTAAATCGTTACTGCTGCTGGAATGCTTCTTTGATTACCTCTCGCGGTTTTGAACCCTGCGCCGGGCCCACATATCCTGCTTCATGAAGTTCATCGAGTATTCGGGCAGCACGCGCATATCCTACTTTCAGCTTCCTCTGAAGAAGAGATGCAGATGCTTTGTCTGCCTGTGCGACAAGCTGTACGGCTGCATTGAAGTATTCATCACGATCTGACGAACCGCCGCCGGGAATGACTGCTCCTCCGGGCATTCCGGGGGCATTGTCCGAAGCTTCCGTAATCTCATCAGTGTAATGGACCTCAGGTACCTGAGATTTAAGGAATTTGACAACATCACTGACTTCCTGATCCGTAAGATACGGCCCTTGGATACGACGCGGCTTTGCCTGATCCGGCGGGAGATAAAACATATCTCCGCGGCCGAGCAATTTTTCCGCTCCCGGCATGTCAATAATGACGCGCGAATCAACCATGGACGATACGTTAAATGCTATGCGGCTTGGAATATTTGCTTTCATAAGTCCTGTGATAACATCAACTGAAGGTCTCTGTGTAGCAAGGACCAGATGGATACCGACCGCACGGGCTTTTTGTGCGATTCGGGTAATCATGTCTTCGACATCATTTGCGGCGTACATCATCAGATCAGCAAGCTCATCGATGACAAATACGATGTACGGTTTGGGAGTTATTCCTTCCAATTTATTGTATCCTTCGAGGTTCCTGACTCCTTTGGAAGCAAGCTCTTTGTAGCGGGCCTCCATCTCCCCGACGGACCAACGCAAAGCGGAAACAACCTTCGCATTGTCATTGATGACGTCAGTCAGCAAGTGAGGAGAACCGTTGTACTGTACCATTTCAACCTGCTTGGGATCGACAAGGATCATACGCAGCTCATCAGGCCGTGTACGCATCATCAAGGTTGTAATCCAGGCATTGAGCATCACTGATTTACCCGATCCGGTCGTACCTGCGACCAAAACGTGCGGCATCTTGGAAATACTGGCTGCTTGCGGGACACCGGCCACATCAAACCCCAGCGGGACAAGAAGAGGATCTCCTCCCCGTTTTGAGAGGGCCTCAGTCTTCATAAGCTGTCTCAGTGTCACGATTTGAGGAGTAATATTCGGAATTTCAATACCGACAAGCGATCGTCCAGGAATAGGGGCTTCGATACGTACCTGTCCGGTCGGAGCTGCAAGGGCAAGAGCCAAGTCGTTGGCTAGTGCCGTAATCTTTGACAGCTTTGTCCCCATGGTGATTTCAATAGCATACTGTGTGACTGTCGGACCGAAGTTGATTTCAACAACACGCGTTCGGATTCCGAAACTGTCAAGAGTTTTTTCGATAATATGTGCATTTGATTTCACATCTCCGCGGTCAGCCTCCGACTGTTTCACATCGTTCAAAAGGGTTGTCGGCGGATACACCCAGGTCGAAGAATCGCTCTGCATGACAGGCTTTATTGATAAATTGTTTTGATTGTGCTCACCGTGATGCTGATCTGCAGCTTTCGGAGCAATCGCAGCAGGCGCAATAGGCTTGTTTATCACAACCTGATCTCTAATAAAATTATCCCCTTCCTTTCCTTCCTTCCCGAGAGACGGAAGCTTCATATCTTTTGCTTTCGACAGGCTCGAGAAAACGGCACCGATCGGAGAAAAGATCTTCATTACATTGATCATGATCACGTCAACTGATGTATCCAAAAATAAAATAAGTCCGATAATAAAAAATACGATAAGAATGGAGAGTGATCCGAGCGGAGTAAAATCAATAGAGAGATTGTTATAAATAGACTTTCCCCACGCACCCGATCGGAAAAGTCCCATCAGGGAGACGAGCAGCAAAAAGGAGCCTGCGGTGAGATTCAGTCTGACGAACTTCAGTTTTTTCGAATTAAAAAAGTGTCCTGACAACAGAATGATTGTGAACGGAACAAATATTGCCAGTCCGCCAAAAAGCTCCAAAAGCTGAACATTGATTTCCTTCAGTACTCTGCCCTCTTCCGATGGAGCAAACAGCTGAGAAAATGATGCCAGCGAGATAATCCCGATAAGCAGTAGAACAAATCCGAAAATATTAAAAATAGTTTTACCGTTGATTTTAAGCCGTGGAAACTTAGATTTTTTTCTTCTTCCCATAGATTAAGTATATACCACTAAGTAACGTTTGTGCGTAGTTTTTGCAACAAAAAAGAGCTCCCGGGTTAGGCCGGGAGCTCTTCAAGTTTCTTGTCTAAAAAGATCAATATCTTCTGCGGTCATCACGTCGAGGTCCGCGATGATCCCGTCGGTCTCCTCCGCGGCGATCATCATATCGTCTTCCGCCTCCTCCACCGCGTCTGTCCATGCGGCGCTGATCATGTCGATCAGGAGCTGCACTCATATCAATCTCGACCGGTGTCCCGTCGGGGAGCTGAGTCATCACAAGGTTGATTCTTCCCTGAGAATCAATCTCATGGACTTTTACTTTGACTTTGTCACCGACCTGTACGACATCTTCAGGATTTTTGACAAATCCGTTGCTCATTTTTGAGACATGGACCAATCCTTCTTTGCCGGGAAGCACTTCAACGAATGCTCCGAAAGCCATCAGTCTTTTGACTTCACCGTCAAATTCTTCACCGACTTCTACCTGTCTTATCAGGTTATTTATCATTTCAAGTGCTTTTGCGACTTTGACCTGATCAATTCCTGCGACTGTCACGGATCCGTCATCTTCGATATTGATGTCAGTATCCGTAAGTGCGATGATACTCTTGATGGTTTTGCCTCCCGGTCCGATCACGGTTCCGATCATATCCTCAGGAAGCTGCAGTGTCTCAATCTTCGGTGCATACTGGGAAATCTCTTTTCTGGGTTCGGTAATTGCGCCGTTCATGACTTCAAGGATACGCAGTCTTGCTGACTGTGCACGATCGAGTATTTCATCAATCATGGCATCAGTGAGTCCCATGTTCTTCACATCAAGCTGGATTGCAGTCACACCTTCGGTGGTACCGGTGACTTTGAAGTCCATCTCGCCTGAGAAGTCTTCAATACCCATAATGTCCGTCAGAATGACATATTTATCATCCGATTCTGACATAAGTCCCATCGCGATTCCGGCAACCGGTCTTTTGATCGGTACACCGGCATCCATAAGTGACATAGATGAACCGCAGGTTGATGCCATTGAAGTTGAACCGTTTGAGGTCAAAACCTCTGACACGATTCGAATGACATACGGGAACTCTTCTTCTGTCGGGAGAACAGGCAGCAGTGCTTTTTCGGCAAGTGCTCCGTGTCCGATTTCACGACGATTCGTAAATCCGATTCGTCCGGTTTCACCGACTGAGTATGGCGGGAAGTTATAGTGATGCATGTATCTTTTTTCTTCCTGTCCTTCAGGTCCGTCAATCAATTGTTCAAGTCCGGGTGCGCCAAGTGTCAATACTGACAGTACCTGGGTAGCGCCTCTTTTGAACAATCCCGTTCCGTGAGTGCGGGGAAGAATGCCGACTTCTGCTGACAAGGGTCGGATATCATCAATTCCTCGTCCGTCAATACGGACTTTTTCATTGATTGTTTTGCTACGAATTTTATCCTTTGCAAGATAATCAAAAGCTTCCGCGATTTGTTTGTCGGTGAATTCTTCGCCTGTTTTTTCAACGACTTTCCCGACAAGATCTTTCATCATTGAACCGTCATCAAATTCACGGTCAGCTTTGTAAGCAACAAGCTTATCAATTTCCTTATCGAAATCATGTTTTAATGTTTCTTTAAGTTTGGGATCAATGAGTGATTCTGCTGCCTGTTCTTTCGGCATACCGACTTTTTCACGAAGTGTATCCATGAATTCAATCAGCTTCATATTTTCTTTCTTTGCAAGCTGTATTCCTTCCTTGATGACATCATTAGAAAGTTCTTTTGCCGCAGTTTCGATCATGACGACTTTTTCACGGTTTGACGTGACAAAAAGATCAAGATCAGAGTGCAGTTCTTCTTCCTGAGTCGGATTAATGATAAAAGATGAATTTCCTTCAGAATCTTTGATCAGTCCGATTTGCGTAGCGGCAACAGGTCCGTTCCACGGAGCGGGTGAAAGATGTACCCCGACTGCAGATGCGATCGTTGCGAGTACTTCCGGTGCGACGGTATTGTCAACAGACATGAGAGTTGCGACAACCTGCACTTCGCGGCGGTAGGTTTTCGGAAAAAACGGTCGGATTGAGCGGTCAATGATGCGTCCTTTCAAAATTGCTTCATCGGTCGGTTTTCCTTCGCGTTTTACCCAGCGTGAACCTTTAATAACTCCTCCTGCGTAAAGTTTTTCGACATACTCGACGGAAAGAGGGAAGTAATCAATGTCATTGTTTTCCTTGCCCAGCGTGACCGTGACAAGAATACAAGTATCATTCATACGTGCAAACACTGATGTGGTTGCGTTTTGTGCCAGTTTTCCGAACTGGAGTGTTAGTTTATTGCCATCAATTTCGATGGACTCTTCTAAATATTTCATACATAAAATATAGCACGAGAGTAGTTAAATAAGAGAAAGAAGTATGTGAGAGAGACCTCAGGGCAAGCTTGTTTCAGGACAATATGCTGTTTAAGTATCCTAAAATAAACCTGTCTGAGTATCCTCTTTTGGGAATAAGTAATAATGACTTTCTCTCTTCTTATCCCGTTCAATTTATAATTATTTTTTAAGGCCTAGCTTTTTTATCAGCTCTTTATATCGAGCTTCATCAAGTTTCTGAAGATAATTGAGGATTCTGCGTCTCTTTGCAATGACTTTAAGAAGTCCGCGTCGTGAATGATTATCTTTTTTATTTCCTTCAAGATGACCGGTAAGTCTCTGAATTTTGAAAGTCAAAAGAGCAACCTGGACCTCAGGTGACCCGGTATCGCCTGACTTTTGGGCGAACATATCAATAATTTCCTGTTTGTTTTCTGGTAGTTGTGCTTGTGCCATAGTTTGTGATTATAATAAATGTTGACGGAAGTTTCAAGCGAACATATATGAAGTCACGAAGACTTTTAAATCATACATTTACTGACCTGAAGCCAATTATCCTTATCGGACTTATTCTCACTCTTGGTCTGTTGCTTTGGAAAATTCCCCCGTCGAATGTCATCATTATATCATTTTTCATTGTTATAACAACACTTATTGTCTTTACTACTACTTCTTTCTTCCGATACAAGCCGGTACAACTGGTGATGACTCTTTTTACTCCCCTCGTGCTAACGCTAAGTTATTTTGTCGGATTCGATATAATAAATACATTATTGCTCTTATCGTTTATAATTGCCTTGACGAAACTTATTCTCATGAAAGATCGCAAAGGCAAAAGTTCATCTGAGACATAACATGAAAAAAGTACTTATCACAACATCCATTCCCTATGTAAACGGAGCTCCTCATATCGGACATGCTCTCGAACTTGTGCAAAGCGATACCATGGCACGGGCCTATCGCGAAGACGGATATGACACATATTTTCTGACGGGAACTGATGAGAATGCACAGAAGAATGTTGAATCAGCCGAAAAAGCCGGAATACCGGTACAGACTCTTGTTGATCAAAACTCAGAGCGTTTTCAGAATTTGAAGACACCGCTGAATCTTTCGTTTGATCAATTTATTCGGACAACGTCTGAAAAACATATGAAAGGTGCCCAAAAGCTTTGGAAATTATGTGAGAAGGATATTTACAAGAAAAAATATAGCGGGTTGTACTGTGTCGGCTGTGAGACCTTTTACAAAGACGGTGAGTTTGAAAATAATATATGCCCGAATCACAACCGTAAACTTGAACTGGTGACCGAAGAAAACTATTTCTTTGCACTCTCAAGATATTCTGAAAAAATACGTGACGTCATCCAATCGGACATGCTGAAGATCGAACCGACATTCAGAAAACAGGAAATGCTGAACTTCATAGACAAGGGTCTTGAGGATTTTTCAATCTCACGCCCAGTTGAACGTATGAAAGGTTGGGGTGTCCCGGTGCCGGATGATGATAGTCAGCGGATGTATGTCTGGTATGATGCACTGGCCAACTACATCACGGCTCTTGATTTTGCGAAAAACGGAAAACTGTTCCAGTCCTACTGGACTGAAAATCCAAACAGGATTCATGTCATCGGAAAAGATATAATCAAGTTCCACGCGATTTACTGGGTTGGCATGCTTCTCTCAGCAGAGATAATGCTTCCGACTCGTGAATATGTGCACGGATTTATTTCCGTATCGGGACAAAAAATGAGTAAATCACTGGGAAATGTCATAGATCCGTATGAAGTTGTAGAATCATTCGGAACCGATGCCGTCAGATACTATCTGTTGAAAGAAATTCCGTCTCTAACAGACGGCGACTTTTCACTTGACCGCATGAAACAACTGTATGATGCTGATTTGGCAAATGAACTCGGAAACCTCGTTTCCCGGGTGACGACATTGGCGTCAAAAGATGAACTGACATTTGAAACAAAGACTGAAGCTGATAAGTATATTCTTGACAAAACAAAGCACTTTCAATTCAATCAGGCGCTTGAAGACATCTGGAAAATCATCAAAGATCTAAATAAAGAAATAAATGAAAAAGAACCCTGGAAGCTGACTGCCGAAGACAGAAAAAAACATCTCGAAAACTGGCTCGGAAAACTGTACGGCATCTCATTATCGTTAAAACCGTTTATACCTGATACGGCAGATAAAATCAGAGAGGCGACATCGGGAAAAATCGGGAAAATAGTCCCTCTTTTCCCCCGCATCTGACGCCGGGTATTTCAGGCACGCTCAAGCTCCTCAAAACAAGACACGACCTATTCAATATAAGGTATAATGATACATTCTATGAAATTCAAATTACCGAAGTTCAGAAAATCAAAAAAACTTTGGATTATTACATCTGTCGGACTTATTACACTGATCGGGTTTATCTCTGCTGCCGTCTTTTTGTACTTCTTTATTTTTGCGGATCTTCCGTCCCCGTATACACTGAAGGATTTCAAGGCTATTCCAATTTCCAGCCAGATTTATGATCGGAATGGGAAACTTCTGTATGAGGTGTTTCGTGATGAAAACCGAACACCGGTCAAACTGAAGGATCTTCCCGACTATATGAAGGAATCAACGATAGCGATCGAAGACAAGGATTTTTATAAACACGGCGGAATATCAATCGTATCGGGAATGCTTCGTGCCGTAAGAGACACAGTGAAGACCAGCAATCTTCAGGGAGGCTCAACTATTACGCAGCAACTGGTAAAAAGTGCATTGCTTACTCCCGAAAGAACGATACAGCGAAAAGCAAAAGAGATCATTCTTGCTGTCTGGGTCGAACGGATTTTCTCAAAAGACGAGATTCTCGAAATGTATCTGAACCAGGTCCCGTACGGAGGGTCTTCTTACGGTATCGCACAGGCATCAAAAACATACTTTAATAAAAAGCCGCATGAACTGGAACTTCATGAAGCGGCACTACTTGCCGGTCTTCCTCAGGCTCCGACTCTGTACTCACCTCACACCAATCCCGATCGCGCAAAAACCCGCCGGGACAGCGTGTTGAGAAACATGTTCGAAGAAGGGTATATCAATGAAAAACAGATGAATGAAGCGATGAAAAAGGAAGTAAATGTCCTTCCCCCGAAAACCAATATCAAGGCACCACATTTTGTGTTCGAAGTCAAAGAACTCCTGGAAAAGGAATACGGATTGAAACAGCTGGAAGAAGGAGGACTGAGAGTGACGACCACTCTTGATCTTGACGTGCAGGCTTCTGCTGAAGCTGCATTACGGGAAGAAATTGATGATTTGCAGAGACTGAATGTCACAAACGGTGCAGTCCTTGTCACGCGTCCGCCGACCGGTGAAATTCTCGCAATGGTCGGTTCAGTCGATTATTTTGACGGGTCGTCAGGCGCATTTAATGTTACTACCGCCGGAACCAGACAGCCGGGATCATCAATAAAACCGGTAAATTATGCAATCGGTATTGACCGTGGCTTGGTGACCGCATCAACCATGTTCCTTGATGTTCCCACCTGTTTTTCCAATCCCGGACAACCGAAAGCATACTGTCCGAAAAACTATGACAATTCATTTCACGGACCGGTACAACTGCGATACGCGCTGGCAAACTCTTACAACATTCCTGCCGTGAAGATGCTGGCTTACAACGGGGTAGAAGATTTTATTGCATCATCATCAGCATTTCTTATCACGTCTTTCAAGGATCCTGATAATTACGGTTTGTCACTCACACTCGGAGGCGGAGAGGTTGCTATGACCGAAATGGCTCAGGCATTTTCGGCATTTGCAAATCGCGGGAAGCCCCGGGCTCTGAATTATGTTTTGAAAGTGGAGGATAAAGCTGGAAAAGTACTGTATGAATTTAAGGATCCGAACTTTGAACATGATGTACACAAACCTCTCGAAAGGCCTAACAGTCTCGTCATCAAAGGGAAAAATGCCATTTCAGAGGGAACTGCCTTTATCATTTCCCATATTCTCCAGGACAACGGAGCCAGAACGTCAGCCTTCGGCCCGAGTTCTGAACTTGTCATAAAAGACCGTACAGTTTCCGTGAAAACGGGTACAACAAACGATCTGCGGGACAACTGGACAATCGGTTATACGCCGAATTTCCTGGTTGCAGTCTGGGTTGGAAATAATGACTTTACTCCTATGGCGCAGGGAGTGGCCTCAGGCCTGACAGGAGCTTCTCCCGTATGGAACCGTGTCATGACAGGACTTCTCGAGGATCAGCCTGATCTCCCCCCCGTCAAACCGTCATCCGTTGTCG